>JBAUNL010000045.1:0-43029 GCA_049579205.1 Rhodomicrobium sp.
GCAGAGGCCATGGTGGCGCCATGAATGCCGTCGCGCCCTGTCTTGGAACCCACATAGACAACGGGATTGCCGGCGCCGGCGGCCGCCGAGTAGAAGATGCGGTCCTTCCGCAGAAGCCCTACGCACATTGCGTTGACGAGGATGTTATTGTTATAGCGAGCGTCGAAGCCGGTTTCACCGCCGACGGTCGGGATCCCCACGCAGTTGCCGTAATCGCCGATGCCCGCCACAACCCCGGCCACAAGATGTTTCGTTTTAGAGTGATCAGGCGCTCCGAAACGGAGCGCGTTCAGCATCGCGACAGGCCGCGCGCCCATCGTGAAGACGTCGCGCATGATGCCGCCGACACCCGTAGCCGCACCCTGGTAAGGTTCGATGAAGGATGGATGATTGTGGCTTTCCATCTTGAAAACCACAGCCTGACCGTCCCCGATATCGGCAATTCCGGCGTTCTCGCCTGGCCCTTGGATCACTTGCGGCCCTTTTGTGGGCAGCTTACGCAACCAGGCCCGCGAGGATTTGTATGAACAATGCTCGGACCACATCACCGAGATGATCCCGAGTTCGGTCAGATTGGGCGTGCGCCCCAGCATCTCGCACGCTCGGCGAAACTCGTCAGCCGGCATTCGATGAGCGGCCGCCAAGTCCTCCATAGAAATGGACTTTGCCGGTTCCGGTGAATTGGCCGGCTGCTTGTCCTTGATTGTTACGCTCATAAATCAGCTCTGCCATGGCCGGGGTTCCGGCCATGGCCAAGATGGCTAGGCCGCGCGAGTTTCGCGCTCGAGCTCGTACTCGGCTATTCCCACCTTGAGCATGTCGTATGCATCCTCAAGGAACTCGTCTTCGTCCATATACTCGACGTAGCTCGGGAAGTAACCTGCATCCTCGTCTTCTTCCTCGGCCTCGTCGGTTGCACCCGCAGCCTGGAATGTAATGCTTCCGTCCTCATTGACGAAGACAGACGCTAGGGTCTCGCTGTCGGGCTTATATTTGACCTGAACAATTGGGTCACCATTCGCCTCGGCAAGGGCGAAGTCCAAACGGCGGCTACTGATCTGCTCCTTGAGACGCTCGCAAAGCTTCGCGGCGGTTGCGCGCCGTGCCTCGGGGTCGAGCTTTGCGGTTTGCATTTCGCGCTTCACCTCATCAACTTCGTCGTCGAAACTCATGATGTTGATCCTCTCGCTGGAACGGTTGAACCTCAAGAAAACGCAAGACCCGCAAAAAGTGTCAGTGCAGCCCTCGTGTAAGCGATTCGAAAAGCCTACGGCCATCGATTCCGCCAAGGGCTGCATCCGCGGCGCGCTCCGGGTGCGGCATTAGCCCCATGATACGCCCAGTTTCGTCGATAACGCCAGCGATGCCTCGGCACGACCCGTTCGGATTGCCGTCGCCGTCACGCTCATCCTTTGGACGGTAGCGAAAGACGACCTGGCCTTCGCCTTCGATCCTGTCGAGCGTTTCATCATCGGCGAAATAGGCGCCGTCCTTATGGGCAATCGGCATCGTCACCTGCTCGCCCACGGCGTAGGCATTCGTAAAGATGGTATCGGCGCGCTCGATCCTCAAACCGGTATCCCTGCAGATATAATGCAGGGAGGAGTTGCGCATGAGCGCACCTGGAAGAAGCTGCGCCTCGGTCAGGATTTGAAAGCCGTTGCAAACTCCAAGCACCGCGACTCCCCGCCGCGCTTCGTCCTTCACCGCCCTCAGAATGGGCGAGTGCGCAGCCATTGCCCCAGACCTGAGATAATCGCCGTAAGAAAATCCGCCCGGCAGAATGATGAGGTCCACCTGAGGAAACTGCGTTTCACCGTGCCAAACCATATTGGGCTTCGTGCCAGTGACCTCCTCCAAGGTCACGGCAACGTCGCGATCGCAGTTCGATCCCGGAAAGACGACAACGGCCGCCTTCATGAGAGAAGTTCCACGCGGTAATTCTCGATGATTGGGTTCGCCAGTAGCTGGCGGCACATGGAATCGAGCTCCTCGCGGGCCATGGCCTCGTCCGCCGCCTTAAGCTTTATTTCCAGAAGCTTTCCTTGGCGCACGTCTTCGACATCGCTGAAACCGAGCGAATGAAGCGCCTGGGCGATGGCTCGACCTTGCGGATCGAGCACGCCATTCTTCAAGGTCACGGTGATCAGCGCTTTCATGCCGGTCTCCAATGTCTCCGGCCTAGCCTATTTCGATTGAACGAGCACCGGGCCTTTGGGCTTCGGGACCGGGTTCTCCACAAGAATGCCAAGCCGCTTTGCAACCTCCGAATAAGCTTCGATCAGGCCCCCAAGGTCCCGCCTGAAGCGGTCCTTATCGAGCTTGTCCTTGGTTTCGATGTCCCAAAGGCGGCAGCTGTCGGGGCTGATCTCATCCGCAAGGACGATCCGCATCGTGTCGTTCTCATAAATCCGGCCGAACTCGACCTTGAAATCGACCAGCCGGATCCCGATGCCGAGAAAGAGACCCGTCAAGAAATCATTGATGCGGAGCGCGAGCGCCATCATCTCATCGAGCTCCTGCGGAGACGCCCATCCGAAGGCCGTTATATGCTCCTCGGTGACAAGGGGGTCGTTGAGCTGATCAGCCTTGTAGTAGAACTCCACAATGGACCTGGGCAAGGGCATGCCTTCCTCCAGGCCGAGGCGCTCGCACATGGAGCCCGCGACCACATTGCGAACAACGACCTCAATGGGAATAATCTCGACCTCCCGGATGAGCTGCTCGCGCATGTTGAGCCTGCGAATGAAGTGCGTGGGAACGCCGATCTCATTCAAGCGGCTGAAAAGATATTCGGAAATCCGATTGTTCAGCACGCCCTTACCTTCGAAGCGCTCATGCTTCTTGGCGTTGAAGGCCGTCGCATCGTCCTTGAAATGCTGAATGAGCGTCCCCGGCTCGGGGCCCTCATAGAGAACCTTCGCCTTTCCCTCATAAATGCGGCGGCGGCGATTGTTCATGGGTGACCCCCAATCTTCTGAAGTAAATAAGGAAACCGGAGAAACGTGAGAACGTAGTTCAAGCGCATATTTCTGTCATTGTCACGCGTTGGCATAAAACCCTTTGAGCTCAATCCTGCCCCCTTCCCTGCTGCCTCGGCACCGGGTGGTGTTGATTTGGCTGCAATTGCAGGCTATCCGTGCGATGATAGACAAGCAAGGATTACACCAAGAGATGGCTCTGCCGCCCCGCCGATTAAAGTGCCGACGGCGTGGGTGCCGGACGCGGCATCGCTGAGGGGACTGAAGATGACGACTTTCGATGAACGCGAAAACGCCTATGAGGCCAAATTCGCTCATGACGAGGAGCTGCGTTTCAAGGCCAAGGCGCGCCGTGACAAAGCGTTTGGTGCCTGGGCAGCGGCTCAGCTGGGGCTGAAAGGTATCGAGGCCGAAGATTACGTGAAGGAGGTCCTGCGCGCGGACTTCAAGCTACCCGGCGAGGAGGGGCTCCTTACAAAGGTGCTGGGCGACTTCAAGGCGAAAGGCATAGCGGCCGATGAAACCAAGCTGCGCCATAAGCTCGTCGAGTTGATGGCGCAGGCCGTGAAGGATATCGAGACCGGGCGTTAGGCGTCCCAGGCCTCAGTCATTCCTGGTTTCTTGGTAGCCGGCGCATAGCCCTGTTAGCCTATTCCGCAGGGCTTGGCGCAGGGGTAGGGGTCAGTTGGGTTTTCTCCGGCGCGGCGTGGTGCGCAGGTTCATGGCCCGTCAGCCAATTTTGAAGTTTGTCGAGATAAAGGTAGATCACCGGCGTCGTATAGAGCGTTAGGACTTGGCTCAACGCGAGGCCTCCAACCATGGCGTAGCCCAGCGGCTGGCGAAGTTCTGATCCCGTACCGGCTCCGATCATGAGCGGCAATCCTCCGAGCAGCGCCGCCATAGTTGTCATAAGGATAGGCCGGAAACGGAGCAGTGCGGCTTCCTTGATCGATTCTTCGGGTGTGAGGCCGCGTTCGCGCTCTGCGGCAATTGCGAAGTCCACCATCATGATGCCGTTCTTTTTCACGATGCCGATCAGCAAAATAATGCCGATGATCCCGATCACCGTGAGCTCGAACCCGAAGCCCATTAGCATGAGAAGCGCGCCCACGCCCGCCGACGGCAAAGTGGACAGGATGGTAAGCGGGTGAATGAAGCTCTCATAAAGCATGCCAAGAATGATGTAGATTACAACTAACGACGCCAGGATTAGGAGTGGCGTGGATTTGAGCGATGCCTGGAAGGCTTGCGCATTGCCCTGGAAGCTGGTGATAAGCGTTTCCGGCGCGCCGATCTCCTTCATAGCTGCGCTGATCGCCTCGACCGCTTCCCCAAGAGACACCCCTGTCGCGGTATTGAAATACATGGTCGCGGCTGGGAACTGGGATTGATGGTTGATAGCGAGGAACCCAGTTTTCTTAGTGTCGAAGCTGACGAACGTCGACATGGGCAGCAATTGCCCTGTGACGGGGGATCTTACATAAATCTTCTCAAGCACACTTGAGAGGGCCTGGAGCTCCGGCAGGACTTCCAAGATCACGTTATAGGTCGAGAGCTGCGTGTAATATTGCACAACCTGGCGTTGGCCGAGCGCGTCGTTCAGAGTATCGTCGATGAGCTGGGGCGTGATGCCATAGCGGGAAGCCCGGTCGCGGTTTATGTTGACAGTAAGCTCCGGTCCGTTCACGAGCAGATCCGTAGAAAGATCGGCAAGGATCGGCAGCGTTTTCAGCTTGGCGAGAACCTTCGGCGTCCACTCATTGAGCTCCTCAAGGCTCGCATCCTGCAAAGTGTATTGGTAGAGGGCGCGCGAAAGCCGCGCTCCAACGGTAATATCTTGGGCGGGAGATAGGAACGCCGCGGCACCACGGACTTGTGCCAGTTTAGGGCGTAGCCTGTTCATGACACCCATCACGTCGGTCGAGCGCTCGCCACGAGGTTTCAATGTAACGAAAAGCCTGCCGGAGTTGAGCGTATATCCGGGACTTGAGCCGACAAATGAACCGACCGTTTCAATATCCGGGTCTTGCGCAACGATATCGGCGAGCTGTTGCTGGCGCCGCGCCATCTCCGGGAAAGAGATGTCTTGGGGCGCCTCCGTAACAGCGTAGAGAATCCCCGTATCCTGCACCGGGAAAAAGCCTTTCGGGCTGATTACGAAGAGATAGCCTGTCAGGGAAAGCGTCGCTAGGAACGTCATCAAGGTGATAAAGCGATTGCGCAGAGCAATGCTGAGCGTTCTTTCATACCCGGCCACCAGCGCGTCGAAAAAGGCGCCGATTTGGCGGTTGAGCCAGCCGGGATTATGCTCCTCCGGCTTAAGAAACCGCGAACATAGCATTGGCGTAAGCGTCAGCGACACAATCACGGAGACCGCAATCGTAACCGTGACCGTCATAGCGAACTCACGCATCAAGCGGCCTATGATGCCTCCCATGAGGAGGAGAGGGATAAAAACAGCCACCAGCGAAAGGCTGATTGAGAATACCGTAAAGCCAATCTCTCCAGCCCCTTTTAAGGCCGCGTGATAAGGTTTTTCTCCATCCTCAATGTGCCGGTATATGTTCTCGACCACCACAATAGCGTCGTCCACAACGAAGCCGACCGCGATGGTGAGCGCCATAAGCGACAGGTTGTCGAGGCTGTAACCCAAACCGTACATCACGGCGAAGGTACCGAGCAGCGATATCGGCACGACCGCGCTTGGGATCAGTGTCGCGCGGATATTGCGCAGAAAAAGCAGGATCACGAGGACAACCAGCACAACGGTCAGCATCAGCGTGAACTCGACGTCGAATACCGAAGCACGGATCGTGACCGTCCGATCACTGATTATGTCCATATGCACTCCGGCGGGGATTACGCTTCTGAGCTTTGGTAATGCCGCCTTGATGCCATCGACGGTTTCGATGACGTTTGCCCCTGGCTGCTTGTAGACAATCAGTAGAATGCACGGCTTGCCCGTCGACCAGGCTCCGAGCAGGAAGTTTTCAGAGCCTTCTACCGCCTGGCCGATGTCCTTTACGCGGATCGGAGCACCCTGCTTGTAGGCAAGGATGATATTGTCGTAGTCCCGTGCCTTCATAATCTGGTCGTTGGCCGCGACAGTGAAACTCTGCAAGGTGCCGTTTACCGTGCCTTTCGCGGCGTCGGCGGTGATGTTTCCTAGGATTCCACGAACATCCTCTAGCGTGAGGTTGCGGGTCGCGAGTTTCTCGGGGTCAACCTGAACACGGACGGCCGGCTTTTGCTGCCCGCCAACGCCAACATAGGCGACGCCCGATACTTGGGAAATTTGTTGCGCGAGAATGTTTTCAGAATAATCGTCCGCCTCCGTCAAGGGCGCCGTATCCGCTGTCACCGCCATGATGACAATAGGAGGATCCGAAGGGTTGTATTTGCGGTAGTAAGGTGGCGTAGTTAGGTTCGTAGGAAGTCTCCGGCCGGCCGCGGTTATCGCGGCCTGAACGTCTTGCGCGGCGGCATCGATATTCCTGTTGAGGTCAAACTGAATGTTAACCTGTGTATTGCCGAGTGTGCTGACCGACGTCATTTGGATCACGCCGGCAATCTGACCAAACTGCTGTTCGAGCGGATTAGCTACCGAGGAAGCCATGGTCTCGGCGCTTGCGCCCGCAAGCTGGGCCGATACCTGGATGGTCGGAAAATCAACCTGCGGAAGCGGCGCCACGGGAAGATAGAAAAAGGCAGCAACGCCTGAGAGAGTAAAGGCTGCCATAAGCAGCGTCGTGGCAATTGGCCGCTGTATGAATGGCGCCGCAATGTTCATGAACGGCCACTCGCCTCGCTGACCGCTACCGGTTGTGCGTCCACCTTAATTCGCATCTTCGGCCGGAGGCGGTAAGAATTCGACATAATAACCTGATCGCCTTCGGACAGACCCTTCTCCACAACGGCGAGATCTTCGTAGGCCGTGCCAGTCTCTATGGGCGCCATGATCGCGCGCTGGTCCGGCGTCGCTAGCCAAACGTACAGGCCGTCAGGTCCTCGTTGAACAGCAACCGAAGGAACGGTAATCGCATTCCGCCTGACGCCGGTTTGTACTTTGACAGGGGTATATTGCCCAGGCCACAAGGCGTCATCCTCGTTTTCAAATATGGCCTTGAGGCGGATGGTGCCTGATCCTTGATCGACGAGATTGTCGATCACAAACAGCTTGCCTTTCGCGATGGCTTTCTTTCCTTCCTGGTCATAGGCGATGACCGGAACATCGCCTGCGCGCTGAGCCTCGCGAACGGCGGTGAGTTCTGACTCTGGAAGGGTGAAAATAAGGGCAATCGGATGGTGCTGCGTAAGGGTTGCGATAAAGGCTGTCGTGTCATTCGCCCTGACAATATTGCCGGGGTCGACGCTGCGAATGCCGATACGGCCTGAGAATGGTGCCGTTATCGTGGTATAGCTCAGGTTTGTCTCCGCCGTTTTGATCGCGGCCTGGTCAGCCAAGATGAGTGCCCGGTCCACCCCGACCTTTGCGGTCATCTGGTCGAAGGTCTGCTGGGATGCGAATTTCTGTTCCGAAAGCTGCCGCGCTCGTTCAAGGTCTTTCTCATCGCTAACAAGCTGAGCTTCGTCCTGCGCCTTCTTCGCCTTCGCTTGCTCAAGCGCGGCCTGGTAGAGACGAGGGTCGATGGTTGCCAGCACATCGTCTTTCTTGACTTGCTGGCCTTCCTGGAAATTGACCCGATCAAGCGTACCATCCACACGCGATCGGAGCTGCACGGTATTTAGAGCCTGCACCACCCCTATGCCCGTAAGAAGGACAGGGACGTCGCGCTTGATAGCGCCGGCTGCCGACACAGCCACGGGAGAAGGGGTTGGAGAGGCCTGCGGTTTTGGCGGCGGCGCGGCGTACCAGATATAGGCAGACACTGCCGCCACAGCCAACAACGCACCAAACAGCAATCGAGTCATTCCTACCTCTCAAGAATATTGCCGTCACAGCTGCTCCGGCCATCGGGGAATTCCCACCGATAAGCACAAAAGGCATTGGACAGCCATGCGGCGGAAGGAACCGGTCTCAGGTGCGATCATACACCAAAGCACCGGCGCGCTAGAAATGTAATAGTAACGTCAAGTTACCTTATTCCTGCGGGGGGAACTATGTCTTAGAAAGGAGTTGGTGGGAAGAGGCTGAAGCGCCACGGGAAGGTTCATTGCCTGGAAATCACGAAAAGCTGATCGCAACGAGAGCGGCTGCAATGCTCAAGGCATTGGCAACTGATGCATTTTTCATCGCCGCCGTGTTTATTGAGACCTTGGCGGCTCTGTCGCTCGCAGAGTCTGCGAGCGTGATCAGGCTGCGGGAGGAATTCGAGCCCATTGTCGCCTTTTATCGGGGGCTTGCCGCACCGTGGCTGGCAGCAGGCACCCATTTGGCATACGCGCCCCCACCGCAATGGTATGTGGATGCTTCCGTGCTTTCGGTTTTCCTATTCTTTTTTTTCTTCTTATCTCAGACCCGATCGGCGATGGCTCCCTACGAGGATCCTTCCCTCCCGGGGTTGAGTGTTTCGGCACCTACTGCGTTCGAAGCGTTCATCGATTGGCTCCTGCCCCCGATCTTTTGCGGGATTGGTGCGCTTTTACTTGGCCCGGCTCTTCTGCCGTTTCTTACCTTCCCCGCGGCCTTTTTGCTGGCAATGAGAAGGTTCCAAGGCAAAATTTCCTGGTTTCATTTCCCGCGGGGCTACTTTCCCAATCTCATCATGACTGGATTGGCTTTCGGAGCCATCCTGATTTTGCAGCGGTGAAGCCAGCTTCGTTCAAGCGCTCGTGGCTGCCAAGTTGCGCAAAATGGGTCAAAATGATTGATCGGCGCGCGCGGCTGGCCTAGTGTCCACCCGACTCCTGGCACTCCTTTAGGTCCTGCCAGCGCCGTACCCCTTTTAAAATGCAGGATTCAATGCGTCCCTCAAAACGGCAGCCGGGCGATCTTCGCCCTGTCAGCTTTCAGCGTGCATTCTCCCTTCACGCGGAGGGATCATGCCTCATAAAATTCGGCAACACCCATGTGCTGTGCACTGCAAGCCTCGAGGAGAGGGTGCCACCTTGGCTGAAGGGACAGGGGCGCGGCTGGATTACCGCAGAGTACGGCATGCTGCCCCGCGCAACCTCTGATAGGACGCGCCGTGAGGCCACGTCAGGACATCAATCGGGGAGAAGCCAGGAGATACAGCGGCTCATCGGGCGCGCCCTACGCGCGGTAGTGGATCTGCAAGCGCTTGGGGAGCGCCAGATTACAGTCGATTGCGATGTCTTGCAGGCCGACGGGGGCACCCGCACCGCTGCCATTACAGGGTCCTGGATCGCCTTGCACGATTGCTTTCAGTGGATGCGCGCCCGCGACATGGTCAAGGATGGGGTGTTGAAGGACCAGGTTGCGGCAATTTCCTGCGGCATCTATAGGGGCGAACCTGTGCTCGATCTCGATTACCCCGAGGATTCCGAAGCAGAGGCAGACGCGAATTTCGTATTTACTGGCAAGGGCATGATCGTCGAAGTCCAAGCGACCGCCGAAAAGGCTGTTTTCTCACAGGAGCGCATGGATGCGATGACAGCGCTTGCGAGAAAGGGGATTGCAGAGCTGGTGAACCTGCAAAAGCTGACGGTTCTTTGAAGTGTTTCAGCCATGAACTTACGGCTCGGCCCAGGGGATAGCCTCGTAATCGCGACGCACAACCAGGGGAAGCTTCGAGAGTTTCAAGACCTGCTCAATCCGTTCGAAATTAACGTGCTTTCTGCGGGGGAGCTGGGTGTACCTGAAGCGGTAGAGACGGGCGAGACGTTCGAGGAGAACGCTCGGCTGAAAGCGGTCATAACGGCCTTCGCGGCGGGGCATTTGGCGCTTGCGGACGATTCCGGGTTGGCCGTGGATGCTCTTGATGGAGAGCCAGGCATCCTTTCCGCCCGCTGGGCCGGCGAGCCCCGCGACTTCAATAAGGCAATGTCGCTCGTGGAGGAGAAACTTCAGGCCAAAGGCGCAAAACAACCAGAAGCGCGGACGGCGAAGTTTGTTTGCGCGCTGTGCCTTGCAAACCCGGTGGGCGCGATCCAGTTTTTTACCGGAGCCGTAGAGGGCCATCTTGTGTGGCCGCCTCGCGGCAAACGTGGCTTTGGTTACGACCCCATCTTCGTGCCTAATGGGTACGAACAGACCTTCGGCGAAATGGACCCCGCCCAAAAACATGCAATTTCACACCGCGCCAAGGCCTTCGCGCTCTTCAGAGACGCCGCATTGCCAAGATGAGGGCGAAGCAGCCGTAAGCACGCGGGAGCCGTTGGCGATCTATATCCATTGGCCCTATTGCGAGTCGAAGTGCCCCTATTGCGACTTCAACTCTTATGCCAGGCGCAGCATCAGCGAAGAGCAGTATCTCGAAGCTGCGCTCCGCGAACTTAGTTATTACGCTGCCAGAACATCGAACCAGGCCGTCTCAAGCGTCTTTTTCGGCGGCGGTACCCCATCATTGATGCAGCCGGCGACGGTTGGGTCGCTGCTGGAAGCGATTGCCGCGCACTGGACTATTGAAGATACGTGCGAGATAACCCTCGAAGCCAACCCGTCGAGCGTCGAGGCCGCCCGGTTTGCCGGCTATCGCTCGGCGGGCGTCAACCGCGTCTCGATTGGGGTTCAGTCGCTAAAGGATGAACAGCTTCGCTTTCTTGGCAGGCTTCATTCGGCGGCAGAGGCGCGGGACGCCGTCGCTATCGCTGCGAGGCACTTCGAGCGCGTCAGCTTTGACTTGATCTATGCGCGGCCCGGGCAAAGTGAAGCCGAATGGCGGCATGAACTCACCGAAGCGCTCTCGATGGCCCGGGGTCACCTCTCGCTTTATCAGCTTACGATCGAGCCGGAAACTGCATTCTTCGCGCTTCACAAGCATGGGAAGCTTCGAATACCGAACGCGGAATTGGCGGCGAACCTGTATGACCTTACGCAGATAATCTGCGAGGCTGCTGGTCTCCCGGCCTACGAGGTCTCAAACCACGCGCAACCTGGCCACGAAAGCAGGCACAACCTCACTTATTGGCGTTATGGCGACTATTTGGGGATCGGCCCCGGCGCTCATGGCCGGTTTACTAAAGACGGCATTAAGATAGCGGCGGCTGCCATAAAATCACCCGAGGCTTGGTACGCCGAAGTGCTGAAGTGCGGCAACGGCTGCAAGGAACACATCAAGCTGACAGCGCACGAGCAGGCGGAGGAGATGGTGCTTATGGGCTTGCGGTTGCGCGAAGGGATTAGTCTGCGCGCGCTTCAGGCAAAAACTGGGTATAACGTTCCGTTGGCCGAGATTGAGGCTTTGGAAGAAGAATCGCTGTTGAGGCGAGAGAATGATCGCATAAGAACCTCACGGCGAGGTCGTCTCGTCCTTAATGCGATCACCGAAAAGCTCGCGAATGCGCTTTCGCCGATGAGCGAGTCTTTATGAGATTCAAGCACGAACCCAAGGCTTTGCCCCTCCGCGTGTCCCTGAGCATCACCGGGTATGAAGGCAAAGATATCTCAATGCAGTTTACGGTCAGTATTGCGCGAGCGTTGTGCCGAAAGATGAAGGCGCGGCATCGATGACCTGATTGCCGTATTTCTGAACTTCCATAATCGCCAAGCCGCGCTCGGTGGTGCCATCCTGGCGCAGCCTGAAAAGCCCATCGATGCCTTGAAAGCCGCTCGCCCTTGTCAATTCAGCCGGGATAAAGCGATGGCCGGGTGCATTATTGGAAAGTGAAATCGCTAGACTAACGGCATCGTAGGCAAGGCTTGCCAAGCGAGGAGGCGTCTCGTTGTAGGTTTCGACGTAACGCCGCGTGAAACCCTGCCAGCCCTTGGGATCGGGGGCGGTAAACCAGCCGCCAAGGAGCGCGGGCTCTTTCCCAACGCCCACATAGTCCCAGCCGGAAAGCCCCATCAGCTTCACGGCCTTGGTGTCCATCTCATAATACGGGAAAAGCGGCGCCAGCGAGGGTAGTGTATCTCCTCCTGCAGGAATGAAGATGGCGTCGATTTGCGGTGGGGCATCCTTCTTCGCAAGCACCGACATCTCCTTGACCGGGGGAAGCATGCCATTCGCCTCCGGTGGAAATGTCTTCGTCATCACGACTTGGCCATGACTATCCTGCACCGCCTGGTTGAAGGCTTGCTCCACAAGCCTGCCATATTCATTTTGAGGGAAAAGTGCGGCAAAGCGGGTCTTTCCCTGGCTTACCGCATAGGAGATCATGCGCGGCACATCGGTGCCGGCGACGAAACTCAAAAGGTAGACTCCGTTTCCAGCGACACTGCGGTCGCTAGAAAAGGCAACCACCGGGATGTGCGCACCCTGCGCGACCGGTGCAACCGCCGTTACTTCATTGGCGAACAAAGGCCCGATAATAAGCTCTGCCCCTTCCTTGACGGCTTCCTGGGCGGCTTGCCGCGCGCCATCCGCATTGCCGTGGGTGTCCTTTGGAATGAGCTGGACATTTGGCTTGTCGAAATCGAAAAGCGCAAGTTCGCCCGCCTGCTTCATCGCCTTTGCGACTTGCTGTGCGTTCACATTGCCTGTGAGCGGCAAAAGCAAAGCGACCTTCACGGTTTGACCGGCAGGGGCCCCTTGCGCTGGCGCAGAAGCCTCCCCAGTCAGAGCAGTGCTGCCGCTCGAACCGCCAAGCCCACCAATGGAACAAGCCACAAGCCCAAAGCACGCGAGTAAGGCTGCGCATCCGAGAAACAGTCCGGGGAGCGCGCGTGCCTTTTGAAACAGTATCCTCATCGAGCTGAGCCGGTTAATGTTGAACGTGGGGTTAGGCAGAGAAGCCGAGACTGCCTGCGAGTCGCGACATCTTGCAGACACCGCGATCTATAATCAATCCTTCTTAACTGTGGCTGATTGGTGATGTCTCATCCTTCAAAAGCGCTGCCCCACAGAGTCAGCAGGCAAAGCCCGGACCAGGAGGCCTCCGCCGCTGCACTTAAGGCCGGTCTTGTGCCCGGACTCGATAGGCAAATCGAAAAGCTTGCCGCGTCTCCGCTCTCGCCTGGGCTCTACCTTGTTTCAACGCCAATTGGCAATCTGGCCGACATATCCCTGAGAGCTTTGTTCACACTCTCTGCGGCCGATCTGGCATTTTGCGAGGATACGCGGCACAGCCGGAAGCTCCTCTCCGCGTATGGCATATCGCGAAAGCTCGAAACCTATCACGACTTCAGCACGGAGAGAGACCGCGGCAAAATACTCGATGCTTTGCGCGCGGAAAAGTCGGTTGCACTGATTTCGGATGCAGGTACCCCCTTAGTTTCCGATCCCGGTTTCAAGCTTGTTCGCGCTGCCATTGAGTGCGGCTTCGAGGTTTTTGCCGTGCCGGGCGCCTCTGCTCTGCTCGCCGGCTTGGTGGTGGCGGGCCTTCCCACGGATGAGTTCCACTTTGGCGGGTTCCTCCCGGCTAAACCGGGTGCGCGTCAGACAGCCCTCGAGGCTGTGTGCAGCGTGCCCGGCACGCTGATTTTTTATGAAAGCGGCGGGCGGTTGGCGGACGCTTTGAGGGTAATTGCAGCCATACTCCCCGGCAGGATGGTTGCAATCGCTCGGGAACTTACAAAGCTGCATGAGACAGTCCTGAGAGGCACCGCTGCCGAGCTGCAAGAGTTGATTCAAAGAGACCCGCCTCAGGGGGAGTTTGTAGTCCTTATCGGGCCCGGCGAGAAAAGTGCTGCATCGGCAGAGGACATCGAAAGGGCTCTGTCAGCCGCCATGCGCAACGCAACGCTGAAAGAAGCTGTCGAGGAGGTTACGAAGGGACTTGGCGTGGGAAAAAAAGTGGTCTACAACTTGGCGTTGAAAATGAGGGAGGGCGATAAGCGATGATGGATTACGGCCGAGGCCTTCCTTTACAGACGGCGTACGCTACCGGGGTTGCGGCGGAGAGCCAGGCACGGCGGCTTCTTGAAAGCAAGAATTACCGCATTCTTGCCCATCGCTATAAAACCAAGGGCGGCGAAATCGATCTGGTCGCAAAGAAGGGGGATCACCTAGCATTTGTGGAGGTGAAGGGGCGGCGCACACATCATGAGGCTGCCTTTGCTCTTCTACCGCGTCAGCAGGCCCGCATCGCCTTGGCGGCAGAAATTTTCTTGGGCGAGCATCAGGATCTCTCTCAATGTTCTGCCAGTTTCGATGTGATCCTCGTAAGTCCTAATCAAGGATGCTCTCATATCGAGCAAGCGTTTCTTGCCTAATTGGAATGGTATCTTTAAGGCTCCTGGCTACCTTTCAAATTCGAGGTGCCCATGCGGCTGAAAACCGGCGTCCAAATGGACCCTATCGACCGGGTCAACATTCACACCGACTCGACCTTTGCACTGCTGCTTGAGGCGCAGAAGCGCGAGCACAGCATATTCTACTACACCCCAGCCGCGCTTTTCATGCGCGAGGGACGCGTCTTCGCCGAAGGTCACGAGCTCTGCGTGACTGATGTCACTGGCGCGCATTTCGAACTGGGTGCTCCGCAAACACTGGCCTTGGAAGAGCTGGACGTGATCCATCTCCGACAGGACCCTCCTTTCGACATGGCCTATCTCACGACCACCTACCTGCTTGAGCGCATTCATCCTGCAACACTTGTGGTCAACGATCCGGTGAGCGTTCGCAATGCTCCCGAAAAGCTCTTCGTCACGCAGTTCGCCGGACTAACGCCGCCGACGCTCATCACGCGTTCGCTTGCGCAGCTAAAGGCGTTCCGTGAAGAATATGGCGATGTGATTTTGAAGCCTCTCTACGGGAATGGAGGTGCGGCGGTGTTCCACCTCAAGCCGCAGGACACGAATGCTGGTTCTCTGGTGGAACTGTTCCAGAATGTATTTCGCGAACCCTTTATCGTGCAGCGCTATCTCCCCGAGGTAAGGCAAGGCGATAAGCGCATCATTCTCGTGGATGGCGAGCCTGTTGGCGCAATCAACCGCATTCCAGCCGCGGACGAGACAAGGTCGAATATGCATGTCGGCGGCCGCCCGGAGGCGACGGAACTCACACCGCGCGAGCGGGAAATCTGCGAGGCGATAGGCCCCGAGCTGAAAAGGCGGGGGCTCATTTTCGCAGGCATCGATGTGATCGGAGACTATTTGACCGAGATCAACGTGACCTCACCCACAGGCATCCGCGAAGTGCAACGCTTTGGCGGCGCCGACATCGCCTCGATGATCTGGAATGTTGTGGAGGAGAAGTTGGCTTCTCGTTAGCGTTCGCTTATTGTTCTTGTAATTTAAAAAACTAGGAGGTAATGTTTATCCAGTTTGTTTAAATTGGTGAGGGCAATGTTTGCGCAGGTGTCCACGGTTGCGTTCGAGGGCATCGACGCCAAGCAGGTCGAGGTTCAAGTCCTTATTGCTCCTGGCCTTCCTGCGTTTTCAATTGTGGGCCTTCCCGACAAAGCAGTTGGCGAAAGCCGCGAAAGGGTTCGTGCCGCTTTGACGGCGATTGGGCTTGGCCTTCCCGCAAAACGGATCACGGTAAATCTCGCCCCAGCCGACATGCCGAAAGAGGGGACGCATTGCGATCTTCCGATTTGTTTGGGGGTCATGGCGGCTGCCGGCGCAATTTCGGCGGATTCCCTCAAAGAGTTCGTGATCATTGGAGAGGTCGGGCTGGACGGGAGCCTCGGCGCTGTTGCCGGCGCATTGCCCGCCGCACTTGGTGCAAGCGGGCTGGGTAAGGGGCTGATCTGTCCCGCCGCGTGCGGCCCAGAGGCCGCTTGGGCCTCAAATGAAATGGAAATCGTTGCCGCTCCCCATTTGCTTTCGCTTGTCAATCACTTGAAGGGAAGCGCCATTATTCCGAAGCCTCAGCCACATCTCGCGGGGCAGCCCTCAGCATCGGTCGACTTACGCGATGTGCGCGGGCAAGAAAGCGCCAAAAGGGCTCTGGAGATTGCGGCAGCAGGTGGGCACCACATGCTGATGATTGGGCCGCCAGGAGCGGGCAAGTCGATGCTTGCCGAGCGGCTCCCCGGTATTTTGCCGCCGCTGGAGCCGCAGGAGCTTTTGGAAGTTGCGATGGTTCAGAGCATCGCGGGCACCATCGTGAATGGAACCTTGACCCGGGCGCGTCCTTTTCGCGCCCCCCACCATTCGGCGAGCATGGCTGCGCTCGTGGGAGGTGGGGCGCGCCCAAAGCCAGGCGAGGTGGCGCTGGCTCATCACGGGGTTCTATTCCTTGACGAGTTCCCGGAATTCTCACCCCATGTATTGGATGCGCTCAGGCAGCCGATTGAGAGCGGTGAGACAATCATTGCTCGCGTCAATCACCGCATCCGCTATCCTTCGCGCTTTCAGCTCGTCGCTGCCATGAACCCGTGCCGATGCGGGCTTGCCTGGAATCCCGGTGCTGTTTGCAGGCTCGGTCCCCGATGCGAGGAGAACTACAGAGGGCGGATTTCTGGACCGCTTTGGGACCGGCTCGACATTCAGATAGCGATGGCACCGGTGAAGGCCGTTGACCTCGCTTCCACAGCCCCGTCCGAAAGCAGTGCCACCGTCGCGCAGCGCGTGCGTGCCGCGCGAGATGTTCAGTCGCGCCGCTACTCGGCAGCCGGTCACGAAACCATCGCGACCAATGCCCGCTGCCCGCCTTCCTTGCTCGACGAAATCTGTCCGTGAAATCGGGATGGGCTTCGGCTTCTGGAGCAAGCCGCCGATGCTATTGGCTTGTCGGCGCGAGCATATCACCGAGCTGTCCGGCTTGCGCGAACCATTGCCGACCTCGACGCAAGCCCCAGCATTCAGGTCATCCACGTCGCGGAGGCCTTAAGCCTTCGGGGTGAAAGCATGAGCGCCCGGCGCGCCGCTTGAACGCCCCCTTTGCATTCGCGGAGCGGCTCAGCTTCGCGTCTCAGCGAATACATACGGGTTAGTGGAGCACTGTTCGCCTGCCGCGATCCGCAATGAGGGGCATAAGCTTGCGACAAGGCTAATGCGCAACGAGTGGCGTAGAGCGCTCTTGATTTCATCGAGCCATAATGCTGCATTGGGGCCAGGGCGGTACCGCTAACGCAAGAGAAACTTTGGCATGCCCTCAGAATTCATCGACGAGAAGACCATTACGCCTACCCAAAAAAACACGGATAGAGCACCGGCCAGCCGCGCGGATGGCGGAGTGATCGCAGGTTCCTTCAACGCATATGCAAAAGCGAAACGGCGATAAATTACGGTGTTGGCAAGTGCGAGCACGATCATGATCAGCTTAGGCATGAAGTACGCGCGGCTCCCGATATGGACGGGGTCGTACAAGAAAAGCAGGCCGCCGCTGATGATGGCCAGGCCGAAAGTCACATAGAGCCAAGGCAAGGCGTCGGCCGCGAGTGCCTTCAGCGTTGCTCTTTTCCTTATTCCAGCAAGCCGTAGGTCGAACAGGACGATGCCGCCGAAAAAAGCTGCCGCCGACACGATGTGGGTCATTCGCAGGAGGTAATGAAAGGGCTGTACCGCAAAATGATAAGCGCGGTTGTCGAGTGCAATCAACGTCTCGGACGGGATTTTGAATATCTCGTAAAGACTGGGATCTGCCATGAGCAGTTTCCGGCGGCGTCCGCTACTGAGTTTGGGGATATTTGAAGGTGAAGGTTTCCTCGAACGGCCGCCACCATTCAGGTACGCCCGTTTCCTGATCAATATGGCGGAAGAAGCCGTTCGCCTCCGGCGGTTCGAAGCGATAGGTCAGCTTATATTCGCCGGGGCCGTCCATCTTCACGTTTTCGGCATAATGAGGGCCGTCCTTAGCGGTCATCGGTTTCAGAGTACCGGCCCCTTTCCATGCGGTGCCGGTTTTCTCCAGGGAGTAATGAATGGTCAGGTAGGGGACCCAGGCGCCGTCCGGATACCCGTATACGTTATCTGCAGTGGCGTGAACGTCGGCTTCGATGTGAATTACACCGCTGCCATGTACCATATTCGCGGTCATCGGGGCCATTTCGATGCCTTCCAAATAATTGGCCACGATCTCCATGTCGTGTTCATGCACAGGCCCGCCCACATAGAACTCCCGTGCCCCGGCCGGGAAGGCGGCGGCGCAAAGGATAGGCGCTGCCGCGAAGATGATTGCGCGTCTCATCGCTCCTCTTATTCCGCTGCAACATGAGATCGCGCCACTGCGCGCACTGGCGCCTTTGGCCCCGCATTAGCAGGAGCAAAAATGCGCATCGCAACAAAGATCGCGCACAAGGTGAGAAGGTAAACGATGGCCTGCATGCCTGTTGGCTTGTCATCATAACCGGCAAGCGTGTGAAGGACGCGGCCCACGAGGCTGTCAGCAGGGAGAATTGAGGAGGAATCCCAGAGGGGTGTGCTTAGCACGTTCAAAATGCCGGCTTGATCGAGGAAATGGACGCATTGGGAGGCCATGCCGGCGGCGAGAAAAGCGATGAGGAAGCTCGTCACACTGAAGAGATAGCGTGTGGGAATGACAATCAGCCCGGCATAGGTCATAGCGCTTACAGAAGCACCCGCCACTAGGCCGAGAAGGCCACCCGCAAGAAGATCCAAGCCGCTTACCCCATTTGCAATAACGATCCCGTAAAGAAACAGAACGACTTCGGCACCCTCACGCAGCACGGCGATACCCACGACGGCTGCGAGGGCCAGCAGCGTTTTGCTGCCGGTGGCGACGGCCCGGCCGGCTGCTTTCAATTCCGCCGCGAGTTCCCTGCCATGCCGTGCCATCCAGACATTGTGCCAAGCAAGCATTAGAACGGCGATACCGAGTATCGTTGCGGTGAACACTTCCTGCCCCATCCCTTCGAGCGCATCCGAGATAGAGCCAGCGAAAGCCGCGAAGAGCATGGCAAGAAGCGCCCCCGCAACCGCACCCCCAGTCACATAGGCGGTGCGCCCTTGCACTCCTTGGGTCGCGGCAAGGACGATGCCGACGATCAAGCCCGCCTCGATGACCTCCCTGAAAACGATAATTGTGGCACCAAGCATTGTTCGCTCCTATTCGATAATCAGGACGCCCTGCGCGGTTGCTTCATGGTATTCGCCCTTGAATTGATACCGTCCGGCAGCAAGGGGCCTAAGCTTAATCGTAATGGTTCCCCCTTTTGTCACGATCTTCTCCGTATGAAGCGCCGTGCTATCAAACTCTTCGACCGAATCGTCCTCATTCTTTAGAGTGATTGCGATGGTCTTTCCCGCAGGAGCTTTGATTTCCGCGGGCTCGAATTTGTGATCCTTAAGCGTCAGGCTGATTGACACTGGGTCTTCCGCATGAGCAATCGCCGGCATCGCGATCGCGGCCGCTGCAACCAGCATAGTCATGAATTGCTTTAGCGGCATTTATAAACACCCCAGAGTTCGGTTGGCTCGCAGGTCAAGTGTAATAGACACTGTTTCGAATTATTCTAATTCCAGTATAAGCCAGCTCTTGCAAGATTAATTGTTAGCACTCGTTCATTAATATTTCCAGAAAAAAGTGGGATATCACTTGGTTTTACATTCCGACTAATTCTAAAGACTATGGCCGATCAATAGGCATAGTATTAGAACCAGAACAACTCTGAAATATCGGGTTTGACTTCCACCAACGGAGTGTTTAGCAGACGCTTTGGGGAAAGCCGAATCGCGGCATCGTCCGGAGACGACGGGCCGGGAGAAGTTGCGCAGCTGATTATAGCTCTTGCTACAAATCATAGCAATTGCTATAGAGCGGGGGGGTTTTACTAGCGGGGCAATATGAATATCGACAGTTGCGGCTGGGAATTATATAGCCTCTCCGCCCATCGAGCCGCCATTCAGGGGCTGCGAAAACGCGGGCGTTGTGAGCTCAATTTGCCCATGGGTGGATCGCGCCCAGCTTCAAACAGGCGGTTGGTCTTCTTCGCGGCTGCGATCGTCATTATGTCTACCCGAGGCGCCGCCGCCGCTAACCTCGCGCCGGCGGCGCCGGTGACGAATCCGAATACTGAATCCTTCGCATACGATTGGACCGGTTTCTATCTTGGCGGCCATATCGGCTACGCAAGCGGGAACTCTGATTGGATCGCCAGCGCGGCAGGGGCTCGGGCGCAAACGATTGCCGCCGGCTCACTGGGTCTCGGAAAACACGTTGATACATTCAACGAGTCGGGAAGCTGGTTCGAAGGGTTTCAAATCGGTTACAATTACATGTTCCCGAACAGGGTTGTCGCCGGCGCTGAAGCCGATTTTACATTTCCGGCTTATCCAAATCCTGCTGGCCTCTCCATCGGCGGCACTTCCACCTTTACTTCGCGCGCGCTTGGGGCTGAGAGCTATACCGAGAACGTGTTCGCTTCCGGCACTGTCAGGGCCCGTATCGGCTATGCGCTCGTCAGCTGGCTGTATTATGTGACCGGCGGACTTGCGTGGACCTCCGATCGATTCAGTCTGACTCAATTGGCAAGCGGCACCACCGATTCGTCGTTCATGGCGCGTTTGGGCTGGGCGGCGGGAGCCGGCCTTGAGGGGCCTCTGATACCGCACTGGACGGTACGGCTCGAATATCTTTATTCGGGCTATGGCAGGGGCAGTGTGACATTTCCGGCTCTGGGGCAGCGGTTCGAGCCTGATCTTTCGGTCGAAGAGGTGCGCCTGGGCTTGAACTATCAGTTCGGCGCTGAGCCCGCGCTTTCGGGAAAAGACCCTCCGGCGGCTGCAAAGCCCGATTCGGGCAACATCAGCTTTCACGGCCAAACGACGTTCGTCGAGCAAGCCTACCCTCCGATCCGTTCGCCCTATCAAGGGCCTAATAGTTTACCAAGAGGCGGAGAGGGCCGCGAGACCATCGACGTCGCGCTTTACGCCGGCCTGCGATTGTGGCAGGGCGCCGAGCTGTGGGTCGACCCTGAGATCGACCAGGGCTTCGGCCTTGGCAATACGCACGGCGCATCGGGATTTCCAAGCGCAGAGGCCTACAAGCTCGGCCAAGCCGAACCCTACGCGCGGGTGCAACGCTATTTCATCCGGCAGACCATCGATCTCGGGGGCGAAACGCAGAAGGTCGATGACGACCAAAATCAGTTTGCCTCCACCACCACTTCGGACCGCATAGTGCTAACCATTGGAAAGTTCGCCGTCGTCGATATTTTCGATACCAATAAATATGCAAACAATGCCAAAACGGACTTCCTCAACTGGGCGGCCATTAATGCCGCGACGTTCGACTATGCGGGAGACGCCTGGGGCTTTACCTATGGCGTGGCAGCCGAATGGTATCAGGGCCGCTGGACGCTGCGTGCTGGGATTTTCGACCTCTCGCAAACGCCTGCCGGCGGAATTAGCCCCCTGGCCTACGGTCTCGACCCAACCTTCAGCCAGTTTCAGCTCGTCGGGGAAATCGAGGAGCGGCACGATCTGTGGGGCGAACCCGGCAAGGTCAAGATCACAGGCTTCCTCAGCCGCGGCCGCGCCGGGGAATTTGCGAATGCCATTGCGCTTGCCGAAGCGACCGGCCAGCCAGCCGACACCAATGCCGTCCGCCGCTACACCAGCCGGCCCGGTGTGAGCCTAAACTTGGAGCAGCAAGTTACTGATACGGTCGGCGTGTTCGCTCGCGCCGGCTGGGTTGATGGCAATGTCGAGCCGTGGGATTTCACCGACACCGACCGCACCGTAGCAGCGGGCGTCTCGATTTCTGGCAAAATATGGGACAGACCGGACGACAAGGTAGGGATTGTGGGCATTATTGACGATATTGCCAGTGTCGCAGAGTTCTTCAATCTTGGAGGCTTGGGCATTCTCGTTGGCGACGGACAACTACCGCATCCAGGCCCAGAGAAAATCTTCGAGGCCTATTACAGCTACGCTCTGACCTCTTCGACGAAACTGAGCGCCGATTACCAGTTCATCGGTAATCCCGCCTTTAATACCGACCGGGGGCCGGTAAATGTCTTTTCTGGGCGTATCCACTGGCAGTTTTAAATCAAAGACAAAAGCACTGCTGGCCGGTTGCCTGCCGGCGAGCCGGACTAAGCTGGAATGAGCGTATCCCTTATCGCGGCAAATTGCGCCCCGCCGCGCATTATCTGATAGCAACGCACGCTGGGAGAGCCTCCTAAGAGGCCTCCCAAAAAGATTCTTAAAGTCCTCGCAGCTTAGCTTGCGGCCTGTCTTGCAATTTCCGAACGCTCGGAAAGCCAGCCGTCCAATCCCCACACGTGCCCAGCATTCTCCTGGAACAGCAGAACAAGCACGACAGCGTACGCAATGTGAAAGTCGATCAGGTAATTGTTGGCGTTCTCGATATAGGGAAAGTCCATATGGGCCGTCCAATAGAGCAGCATCATCATGATCGCGAATGGCGTGCTGAGCCGCACGAACAGCCCGAAGATCAACGATAGCCCTATCAGCATATGTCCATATTCAACAAGGAGCGTCAGGACTGGCGCGATCTTATCGCTGGTCAGCGGTGCGTAAACATCGTGAAAGGTCTTGGTGTGACTTAAGAAGCCGGCAACGAAACCGCCGTCTCCGTAATGATGGATCGCAGCATAAAGGAATGTCCAGCCCATCAGGAGCCTGAACAAGAATAAGATTGTGCGGTTTGAGCCTTCCTGCATCATGATCTTTCCACTCCCCATTTAAGGCAATTTGAACTTAGCCGGGAGCGTAAGCGGGAGTCTTGAGAAAGATCAAAGTAAAAGCATTCGGGCAGCAAGCGCCAGAGCTTCGTGAGGATTGGGAAAGGCGGCTAGGCCGCGTGCACGCCCAGCGTCCGGTGATCGAGCGCTGCAGCGATGAGCGCCTTCGTGTAATCCGTCTTCGGCCGCTCAAAGATTTCCGCGGTTGGACCTTCCTCGACCACGATGCCATTCCGCATCACGATCACATAGCTCGCTAGAGCGCGCATCACCTTGAGGTCATGGCTGATGAAGAGATAAGCGAGCCCGCGCTTCTTCTGCAGGTCGCACAACAGATCGACGATTTGCGCCTGAACCGAAACATCGAGCGCGCTTGTCGGCTCGTCCAGCATGAGAAACTTCGGCTGCAGGATTATAGCCCGCGCGACCGCGATGCGCTGGCGCTGCCCGCCTGAGAACTCGTGTGGGTAGCGGTCCTGCCATTCCGGGTCGAGCCCGACTTCCGACATGGCTGCGGCTATGCGCTCGCGGCGGTCTTCGTAAGTCATTCCAGGATTCTGGATGACAAGCCCCTCTTCGATGATCTGGCCTGCCGAAAGGCGCGGGCTCAGCGAGCCATACGGGTCCTGAAACACAATCTGCATTTCGCGCCGGAATGGCCGCATCTCCGCCGATTTTAGGCCGTCGATGCGCTTTCCCACGTATGCAATCTGCCCCTCGCTGGAAACAAGACGCATGATTGCGAGTCCCAGCGTCGTTTTGCCGGATCCGGACTCGCCAACGATGCCAAGTGTTTGCCCGTTACGAAGCTCGAAGGAAACTCCATCCACGGCCTTGATATGCGAGACTGTGCGCCGCAGGAAGCCTTGCTTAACGGGGAACCACACCTTGACGCTGTTCGCTTCTAGGATCACCGGCGCCTTCTCATCGAGGCGGGGCGGCTCACCCTTCGGCTGCGCCTCGAGAAGGCGTATCGTGTAGGGATGCTTGGGAGCGGTGAAGACCTGCTCCGCCGGCCCGCGCTCGACCACCTCGCCATCCTTCATCACGAAAGTCCGCTTCGCCATCTTGCGCACAATGCCAAGGTCATGCGTGATGAGCAGCATGGCCATTCCGAGCTCGCGCTGAAGGTCTTTTAAAAGATCGAGGATCTGCGCCTGAATGGTCACGTCGAGTGCTGTTGTCGGCTCGTCGGCTATCAAAAGGTCGGGCTCATTCGCGAGCGCCATCGCAATCATAACGCGCTGGCGTTGGCCGCCGGAAAGCTGATGCGGGAACGAGCAAAGCCGCGCTTCGGCGTCGCGGATGCCCACCTTTTCAAGAAGCTCAACGGTGCGGCGGCGCGCGGCTCCGTTGGACATTCCCCGATGAATTTTCAGGATCTCACTCACCTGCTTCTCGACGGTATGAAGCGGGTTGAGCGAGGTCATCGGCTCCTGAAAGATGATCGAAATCCTGTTGCCGCGCACGCGCCGGATCTCGCTTTCTTTCACCTTGAGGAGATCCTGGCCCTCGAAGAAGATCTCGCCGGAGGGATGCTGTGCTCCTCCGGGCAGCAAACGCAAAATAGACAGAGCGGATACTGTTTTCCCCGAGCCGGACTCGCCAACGAGCGCGACCGTCTCGCCCTTTTCAACATCGAATGAGACGTTTCGGGCAGCAAGCACGCCCGGCGCTGATCCCGGAAAGCGGACGCTCAAATTTCTAACTTCGATCAAAGAAGCCACGGCCGCACTCCTTAAGCTTCTCGCGCGGATACAGCGGGATCTTGTACTGTCCTGCGCGGATCGAGCGCGTCCCGCACCGCCTCTCCAACAAAGACAAGAAGGCTAAGCATGAGGGCGATCACGAAAAACGCCGTAAGTCCAAGCCACGGGGCCTGTAGGTTCTGCTTGCCTTGCTGCAGAAGCTCACCCAGCGACGGTGAACCGGGCGGCAATCCGAAGCCGAGATAGTCGAGTGCGGTGAGCGCCGCTATTGCACCATCCAAGATGAAAGGCAAAAAGGTTACGGTAGCGACCATCGCATTCGGCAGAAGATGCTTGAACATGATCTGCCTATTGGAGAGGCCCAGCGCTCGCGCCGCGCGCACATATTCGAAATTGCGGCCTCGGAGAAACTCGGCACGCACAGGCCCCACGAAGGCGGTCCATTCGAACACCAGCATGATGCCGAGCAGGGTCCAAAAGCTAGGGGCAAGGATCGCCGAAAGGATCAACAGAATATAGAGGCGGGGCAGCGACCCCAGGATCTCTATGAAGCGTTGCAGAGAAAGGTCGGTCCAGCCGCCGAAAAAGCCTTGCAATGCACCGGCCGTAACTCCCACGAGCGCAGAAATTACTGTGAGGATCAGGCCGAACAGAACCGAAATCCGGAAGCCGTAGATAACACGTGCAAGCACATCCCGGCCTTGGTCGTCGGTGCCGAGGAGATTCTCCCAAGTTGGCGGCGAAGGAGCCGGCACCGGCAGGTCGAGCTTGATCGTTCGATAGCTGTAGGGAATGGGGGGCCAGAGAATCCAACCGCCCTTTTCGTGGATGAATTGCTGGACCGTAGGATCGCGATAATCCGCCTCCGTTTCGAACTCGCCGCCGAACTGCTTCTCGGTGTACATCTTGAAGACTGGCGTGTAGTACGCGCCGTCATATTTCACGAGCAGGGGCTTATCGTTGGCGATGAACTCGGCAAACAGCGTCACGGTGAAAAGCACCGAGAAGATCAGAAGGCTGTAATAGCCGCGCTTATTTGACTTGAAAATGCACCAGCGGCGCTTGTTCATCGGAGAGAGATGAAACCATCTGTGCAGTGATCGCGCTGCCTTTGCTGGTCCTGCAGCGATAGCGGGAGAGGAGACGGCAGAGCGTTCGACCTTTGCGTCCATCGGCTAGACCTCCCTCGTCTCGAAATCGATCCGCGGATCTACCCAAGTGTAAACCAGGTCCGAAAGCAAATTCAGAAGCAGCCCCATTCCCGAATAGATGAAGAGCGTAGCAAACACTACGGCGTAATCACGATTAAGCACGGATTCGAAGGACAGTCGCCCCAGGCCATCCAGTGAGAAAATCGTCTCGATCAAAAGGGAACTAGCGAAAAACGAGCCAATGAAGGCCGCCGGAAAACCTGAGATCACAAGCAGCATGGCATTGCGGAAGACATGGCCGTATAGCACGCGCTGTTCGGATAATCCCTTCGCCCGCGCCGTCATGACGTATTGCTTGCGGATTTCGTCGAGGAAGCAATTCTTGGTTAGGAATGTGGTCGTGGCAAGCGACGTGATCACCATCGCCACAAGAGGCAGCGTCATGTGCCAGAAATAATCTACGATCTTTGCAGGCCAGCTAAGCTGCTGCCAGTTATCGGAGACAAGACCCCGCAAGGGGAACCAATCGAGAAAGGACCCGCCAGCAAAGATAACGATCAGAAAGATTGCGAACAGGAAGCTCGGAATCGCATAGCCGACAATGACGACGGTGCTGGTCCACACATCGAATTTCGAGCCATCCATCACAGCCTTGCGCACGCCGAGCGGGATCGAGATCGCATAGGACAAAAGCGTCAGCCATAGCCCGAGTGAAATCGAGACCGGCAGCTTCTCCTTTATGAGCGTGAGGACGCTGACATCCCGGAAATAGCTCTGCCCGAAATTGAAGGTCAGGTAATTCTTCATCATGAGCAGGAAGCGCTCAACAGGCGGCTTGTCGAAGCCGAATTGCTTCTCAAGGCTTTTGATGAGCTCCGGATCGAGGCCGCGAGCGCCCCTGTATCTTGAATTGACGCCATTGTCGCCCCCGGGCTGGGCCGTGCGCGAGAAATCGCCAGTAGAAGAGCCGCCTATGCGCGATGTCGCATCGACGTTCGTGCCGTTCAGCTGGGCGATGATGCGTTCGATTGGGCCCCCGGGAGCAAACTGGATGATGATGAAGCTGAACAGCATGATTCCGAACAGTGTCGGGATCATCAGCGCAATGCGTCGAACGATATAGGCTGTCATGTCTTATGGTATCGGCTAAAGCGTTTTCCCAAAGATGAACATCGCCCCCAGCTGAGCGGCCGCGTTTGGACGTCATTCAAGGCACAAAGTAGCGCGAATCAGGGCCAGATCCGGCCAGATCCACTCCCGATTGCGAATAGGCTTAAGACATTACGGTACAAAAGCCAGTTACACATCAGAAAGGTTAGGAAGACCTCCAGCTTGGATCAAGTTCCCCCTCAACCTAACCTTCTCCCCGAGGGGGAGAAGGGACCCCAAAAACCTGTTGGATTAACCGCCCAATTTCGCTGCCTTATCCTTGTCGTACCACCAGGTAACCAGCACCCCAGCATCGTATTTGGCCTGCACGGCTGGGCGCGAATATTTGTCCCAGGTTGCTATGGTATGGACCGGCTTATACCATTCTGGCACCCAGTAGTGCCCCGCCCGAAGAACGCGATCGATGGCGTGGCATGCCGTGCGAAGTTCGTCCCGGCTTTTGGCGGTGAGGATCTTACCGATAAGCGCGTCCACTACCGGGTCAGCAATGCCTGAAAGGTTATAGCTGCCATCCTGGCGCCCCGCTTCGCTATTCCAGTACGCGAGCACCTCAGGCCCTGGCGTCGGCGAAAGCGAATAGCGCTGCGTCACCACATCGAACTCATAGCGCCGCAGCCGTTCTTGCTCTTCGGTGGCATCGACCCTGCGCAGCGTCGCCTTTATGCCAAGATCGGAGAGCTTGCCGGCGTAGGGACCGATGATGCGCTCGGTTACAGGATCTTCGATAAGAAACTCGATGTCGAGGGCCTCGCCATTGGCGTTCCTGCGCACGCCATTCTCAAGCTTCCAACCCGCGTCATCGAGGAGTTTGGAGGCCACGCGGATGCTCGGCCGGAAGCGTCCGGACGCATCGGTGACCGGCGGCTCGTACGGATCTCCGAAGATTTGGGGCGGCAGGCGGTCCTTGAACGGCTCTAACAGCTTGAGCTCTTCCGCGGTGGGCGGCCCTTCAGCCTTGAGATCGGAGTTTTCGAAATAGCTTTGGGTTCGGGTGTAGGCGGCGAAGAATAGCGTTTTATTCGTCCATTCGAAGTCGAAGGCATAGTCAAGCGCTTCGCGGACGCGAGGATCGGCGAATTTGGCGCGGCGGGTATTGATGAACATGCCCTGCGCGCCCGAAGGCCGCCCGTCCGGTAATGTCAGTTTTAGAACTTGGCCGGCGCGGACGGCAGGAAATTCGTATTCCGTGGCCCAGCTTTTCGAAGTGAACTCTTCGCGCAGGTCGTAAGCCTTCGCCTTGAATGCTTCCAGACCTACGGCGCGGTCGCGATAATATTCGAAGCGGATTTCATCGAAATTGTACCGTCCGCGATTGACTGGCAAGTCCGCCGCCCAGTAATCCGGACGGCGCTTGTAGGTAACGTAGGTCCCCTGCCGGAAATCGCTAATTGTGTAAGGCCCCGAGCCTAAGGGCGGGTCGAGGCTTTCTTTCAAGAAGTCGTTGGCGGTGTAATAAGCCTTCGAGAACACAGGCAGTGTGGAAACAAGGACGGGCAGATCGCGCGCATTTTCGCCCTTGAACTCATATTTGACGGTGTGCGGATCGAGAGCGGTAGCGCGCACAACGTCTCGCAAAGATAGCTGAAAGCGGGGGTGACCCTTTGTCTTCAGCGTCTCCAGCGTAAAGACAGCATCGTCAGCGGTAACGGGTGTGCCGTCACGAAAACGCGCTTGCGGCCGCAAATAGAAAGTGACCGACATCTTGTCGCCGGCCAGTTCGGCGGATTCCGCTATAAGGCCGTAAACCGCGTCCGGCTCGTCTTGCGCGCGGGTCATGAGCGAGTCGAAAAGCAGGCCAAGCCCTTCGGCAGGATCGCCCCGCAATATGTACTCGTTGAATTCGTTGAAGGTATTGATCGAACTGGTGGGCATCGTCGCCAGCCGGCCGCCCTTCGGAGCATCCGGATTGACGTACTCGAAATGCTTGAAATCCGCGGGGTACTTCAACTCGCCAAAGGCTGAGAGACCATGGCGCCGTTCGCCGAAGGCTTCGCCGTTAACCCCGGTTATAATCGCAAAAGACATAAGAAGGATCAAGCGCCAGTCAGCGAAGACGCCTTGCCTCATTTTATGCCATTCTTCGCTGCGACGGCTGCATTGAACCACCAAACGGTTGGGAAACCGATGGACCTTTTCGGCAAAGGATCAGGAGCGCCGAACTTGTTCCAATAGGCGATGCGCTCATAGGGTGAGTGCCACTGCGGCACGACGTAGAAGTTCCAAAGCAGCACGCGGTCTAGAGCGCGGCATGCGGTTATGAGAGCGTCTCTGTTAGGCGCAAAAATAATTTTATCGACGAGATCGTCTACGGCAGGATTCTTGATCCCGATGATGTTCAGGCTGCCCGGCTGATTGGCCGCCGCGGAGCCCCAAAAATAGCGCTGCTCATTTCCGGGCGACTCCGACTGTGGAAAGGTGCCTACCACGATATCGAAATCGAAAGTATCCTCACGTCTTTTGGCTTCGGTCGAATCAACGAGGCGAGCCGTTGCTTCTATGCCCAATCTCTTAAGGTTCTCGACATAAGGTAGGATCACCCGCTCGAAAGCCTCATTCGAGATAAGAAACTGAGCGGTGAGCGCCTCCCCGGCACTGTTCTGCAGCTTATTGTTGACGACGCTATATCCCGCTTCCTTCAGAAGCCGCGCAGCCTCGCGAAGATGGGTCCGGAAATCTAGGGGAGTTGCGTTGACCGGGTTCTTGTATTCTTCCGTAAAGACCTCCGGCGGGATCTTGTCGCGCAGCGGTTCAAGAAGGGCGAGTTCCTCCTTCGACGGTAGCCCCTTTGCGGCAAGTTCCTGTCCCTCGAAGTAGCTCGATGTTCTTGCGTACTGGCCGTAGAACAGGTTTTGATTGGCCCACTCGAAATCATAGACCAAATTGAAGGCGCGGCGCACGCGCGCGTCCTGAAATTTAGTCCGCCGCAGGTTGAAAACGAAAGCCTGCATCGGCTTCGGCGTTTCCAGCGTGACCTGGCGTTTCACCACCTGACCTGAATTCAGCGCGGGGAAGTCGTAAGCCGTAGCCCAGGATTTTGCGCTGGTCTCCTGGCGGAAGTCGTACTGGCCCGATTTGAACGCCTCGAGCGAGACGCTTGTGTCGCCATAATATTCAAACTCGATACGATCGAAGTTTGCCTGCCCGCGCCGCGTGGGGAGGTCCTTCGCCCAATAATCAGGTACGCGCTCATAGGAGATCGAGTTCGGGGCGCGGACTGATGCAATCTTGTAGGGGCCAGAACCGAGCGGCGGTTCGAGTGTGGTCTTTGTGATGTCGCGCGGCTTGCCGTTTGCGTCTTTCCCAGTCCAGTAATGCTTCGGATAAATGGTCAATTGACCGACGATGACAGGCAGCTCGCGATTGTTATTTGTGTCGAAGGTGAAGGTCACCTCCCGGTCGCCGGTCTTCTCGCCTTTGACAACATTGTGGTAATACTGAGCCTGCGCCGGACTATGAGGCAAACCCGTATTGGGGTCTTTGCCTTTTGCCACCTCCATGCTGAAAACGACGTCCTCGGCAGTGATCGGCTGGCCATCATGCCATTTGGCACCGTCCCTAAGCTTGAAAGTTGCAGAGCTGAAATCGTCCGGGAAACTGACCCACTCGCAGAGCAGGCAATATTCAGTTGAGCTTTCTTCCAAGGAGCTCTGCATCAGCGAGTCGTAAATCGGCGCGGAGTTGAAGAGGCCCGGGGCTGGATTGCCCCGAAAGATCGCAATGTTCAGATTATCGAATGTGGCCTGCGACGCGAGCTTGAGAGTGCCGCCCTTGGGTGCGTTTGGATTGACGTAATCAAAATGCTGGAAGTCAGCCGGATATTTTGGCGCACGAATGAGCGAAAGCGCATGATGCTTTTCCGGCTCGGCCCAGGCCCCCGAGCAGACAGCCAGAACGAAAAGGATTACACTCGCAGTTCTGAAGGCAAATGGCATCGGTAAAAAGGGGACGGAGTGGCGACTGGCACCGACCCTAGCGGCGCCAGCGCTCCCGTTCCACTTAAAGTTCTTTCATGCTTAACGCATCAGTCCGTAGCAGGCTCATTTCTTCTGGGGAAGCGGCAAGGGGTTGTCGCTCTGCTTGTCGAGATAGGCGATGATGTTGGCGCGCTCCTGCGGATCTTTCACGCCGGCGAACGCCATTTTGTCGCCCGGGATGAACGCTTTCGGATTCTTGATCCACTGATAAAGATCGTCGAACGTCCACTTTCCGCCTTTGCCAGCGACCGCGCTTGAATAGGAGAAGCCGGCCTCCTTGCCGATGTCCCTGCCCACCACCCCGTACAAGTTCGGACCAATTTTATTGCTGCCCCCTTTTGTCCAGGTGTGGCAAACAGCACACGGCTTCATTGCAGTTTCGCCTGCGGTGGGGTTCGCACTCGCCAGCAATGTCTCGACGGGCGGATCTTGCTTTTCCGCCGGTGCCGTAGCTGCCGCCTGCTGCTCGACCGGAGCCGAAGTAACGGTGATGTTGCCCTTTGACAGGTTTTCGGTGCCCTTAGGGTAGAAGATTTCGATGCCGGTTCGCAGGCTTGCCATAAGAAGGAGGCTGGCGAGCACGGCTCCCGCCACTTTGTTGAAAGTGAAGCTATCCATTGCTACCCCTGATGAAACCAGCGGCCGCCGGAAGGGACGGCGCCTCTATAGCTGCAAAACCTTACAAGCGGGGAGTCGTCAAGTGCAAATTTGACGCGGCCACGTCCGCTTGAGCGGAACTGTACCAGTGGCTGGTCTTTCGGAAGCGCAGCCGCTTTCCGGCATTGGCTCGCGTGCGACGTTTTTCTGCATAAGTTATTCGTAAACCAACGCAGCGAAGTCGCTTACCCGCTTCGCAAGCGCGTGGAACTGCGTTTCGCCTCAAGAATTGACGAGCTGTTAAATCCGCCGGCAAAAAGCTAAAGCTTGGGCAAGAAAGAGTTCAATTTTGGACCTGCCTAGATTCGCCTTGATATCAGTAACTCCGATATTTATCAAAGCAGTAAGCTGTGCCGCGTGTTTATTTCTTGTTCGCGATATTTAATTAAAATACTTGTTTCTTCAGAGTGAAATGCGACAATCTGTCTTTTGAGTGTCATATTCATATCACAATTCAATTCAGGGAGTTTGGTCCGGAAATATACTTCGTGTTCACTAAAAAAATCCCGCAATACTCGGCGCAATGTTTTTGCGTTGAAGCGTAGCGGAATGAGGAGTTGAGATGCAGTTTCCGCTGTACACGATATTTGTTGCTGCTCTGGCATTTTACGTACCATTTACATCACAAACACAAGCAAGAACGATGCACGGCCGGTCCAAGCCTGCCGTAACAAGAGCTTCCGTTGCGGCAAAGGCTTCCGAACTCTCCAGCCAATTCGAAGAGAGAGGCCTAAAGCTTGGCTCTCCGATCTTCCTCCGGGTCTATAAGAAAACCTCCGAGATGCAGTTATGGGTACAACAGGGCCCGCGCTATGTCCTGTTCAAAACCTACGGAATCTGCCGCTGGTCCGGAGCGCTCGGCCCGAAAATGTTCGAGGGCGACCGGCAATCCCCCGAGGGGCTTTACCGTATTACATCCGCCGATCTCATCGTAAACCCACGCTGGGATCGCGCCATGAACATCAACTACCCGAACTCCTATGACGTTCTGAACGGCCGGTCTGGTTCGAGCATTCTTATTCACGGAAAATGCGGCTCGATCGGGTGCTTTGCGATCCAGGACACAAATGTCGAGGAAGTTTACGCGGCAGTCCGCGCGGCACTCCATAATGGTCAGTCCTATATTCCGGTTCTGTCTCTCCCATTTCGCTTCGCGGCCGTGGCTCCTGCCAAGGAAGATACCTTGCAGATGAACGAATTCTGGACAGACTTGCGACGGGCGGACCTGCTCTTCGATCGGGACAAGCTTCCGCCCAGTGGCTGGATTTGCGATGGCCGCTACTATTTTGCCGACCGGCGCGGGGACACTCACCGGCATGCCGTGCATCTGCCCGGCTGCAAGCCGCTGGACAAGCCGGTAGATGGAAAGGATCGCGAAACAGCCCGCCTTCTGCATCAGCAAAACGAAGCTATGCTGGCCGCTACGCCGCGTATGACTCCGAAAGAATCTGCCGAACACGATGCCAAAAACTGCAACGCTAAATCCGCGAATTGCAGATTGCTCCGCGTGGCGCTTAAGAGCCCGGTGATGTGTCCGAAAAAGTATGCCCGCTGCCGGACGGCCAAAGCGGCATTCACGAAAAGTGCGGATTGCCCGCTAAAATACCCGCGCTGCCGCTCCTTTGCCGGCCGTGAGCCAAGCGGCGTCAGATCCACCACCGGAGGTCGTCCAGCGCTCTCACATTCGTTGCGCCATAAGCAGGCAATCCAGTTTGCGCCGGGCAGCAAGCAGCCATCTTCCCGTATGAGCTGAGGGGTGCTTCCAGCAAGCGCCAGCGCGTACCATTTGCCATTGATGTTCCTGAAGAAGGAAGCGCAATGGCCTGGTATAAGAACTTCCTGGTCGAACCTGGAGAAAAGGTCGACTTAAAGAAGATTGATCCCGCCGAAACGGCCGGGCACGAAAGTGAGACTTCTAAAGCTGAGGTCGAACGCAATCTCGAACGTTTGCGGAAGGCTCAGTATCTTCTCTATGCCGATGGCAGCCAGTCTTTGCTCGTTGTCCTTCAAGGTCTCGACGCGTCTGGCAAGGATGGAACTATTCGCCATCTCTTTTCAGGCATGAACCCGCAGGGCACGTCCGTCGCCGCATTCAAGCAGCCAACAGCGGTTGAACTCGCTCATGATTTTCTTTGGCGGGTACATGCGAAGGCACCGGCAAAAGGAGACGTCGTCATCTTCAACCGGTCTCACTACGAGGATGTTTTGATTGTACGCGTCCACAATCTTGTACCGGAGTCTGTGTGGTCGAAGCGCTATAAACTCATCAACAATTTCGAGAAATTGCTGAGGCGGAATCGAACCACAATTCTCAAGTTTTATCTGCATATCAGCCCTGAAGAGCAATTGCGCCGCTTTGAGCGGCGGCTCGACGACCCGATGCGTCAATGGAAGATCGCCGAAAGCGATTACGTCGAGCGTGAGTTTTGGCCCCAGTATATCGAAGCCTATGAAGACGCGATCTCGTTGACGAGCACGAAACGAGCGGCTTGGTACATCATTCCTTCCGACCACAAATGGTTTGGAATCTTGTAATTTCTGAAATCGTTGCCGACACCATGGACGGAATGGGTCTCAAGGTGCCGCCACCTTGGGTCAATATCGACGAACTACGCCGCAAATACCACGCCGCCAAATCCGAGGCTGGCAGAAAGCACAATTAAAGCGCCGTACGCTTAATCGGACTTGGCGCGAAAAGCCCTGTCCCATGTCCCCCGGGGAGAGGTGACCCCGGCGATGACGTGGACGCGCCTTTCAGGCTGCGCATCCCGATGCCTCTACTGGCCCGGACGCAGCTCGACCTTCAGCCAGCCAGGCTCGCGCTTGTCGAAAGCCTTATAGGCTTCGATAGCACCGGTCAGCGGCTCGACTTTGGTTAGGATCTGCGAAGGGACGATTGCCCCTGTTCGCACAAGCTCGACCAGATCTGGAATGTACTTGCGATGATTGCAGTTCCCCATGTTTACCGTGAGGTTCTTGTTCATGGCTTCGCCTATCGGGAATACGCGCGCTGCCGGCGGATAAACGCCGATGATTGCGAGCGTCCCAGCTTTCGCGACGGATTCGACAGCCCACATTAGTGCCTGGCTTGGCGCATCGCCGGGAATCCAGTTTCCGTCCTTGGGGTGCTGCTCGGGCGCGATCTCATGGAGTTCGCGTTTGAATTCTTCCTCTAACTGCTGGGCTTGCTTGGCGGCCGGCCCTTCGTGAGCGTGCTGCGCGTCCACACCCACGGCATCGCTGACTCGATCGACGCCGCGATCCCTAGGGTAAGCTCTTTGAGAGCCGCCACCGGGTCTTCCTTCTCGAAGTTGATGCATTCGGCGCCTTGTCTCCGCGCCATTGCGAGGCGGTCTTCAATTCTGTCGATTGCGAAAATGCGGCCTGCTCCCATCAGCTTCGCGCTGGCGATGACGAATTGGCCTACTGGGCCTGAGCCAAAGACCGCGACCGTGTCTCCGGGTGTTATCTCAGCAATATCAGCACCGAAATAGCCGGTCGGGAAAATGTCGGAGATCAGGATGGCTTCATCGTCGCCAACTTCCGGCGGAAGCTTAATGAGGCCGACATTCGCAAAGGGAATGCGCGCGCGTTCGGCCTGAAGGCCATCGACGCCGCCCGCCGCCTCCGGACCGCCAAAAAATGCCGTTCCGTCTGCGTTGGGGTTGGCGTTGTCGCATTGGGCGTAGTAGCCAGCCCGGCAGTATGAGCAGGTTCCGCAGGCGATGGTGGATGCGATTACGACCCGGTCGCCGGTATCGAGATTCCGGACCATGTGGCCGGTCTCTTGCACGGTACCGACCCCTTCATGTCCGAGTATTCTGCCGGGCTTCATGCCGCTGAAAGTGCCGCGAACAAAGTGCAGATCGGTACCGCAGATGGCCGAGGCGGTTAGGCGCACGACCGCATCTGTTTTGTCCTTTATTGAGGGCTCTGGTACATCATCGACGCGAATGTCGCCGATGCCGTGAAAAACGACAGCTTTCATCGGGAGAGATCCTTGTGTGGCTCCCTTTGTCATCGCGAGCGCACACAAAGAGTTCCCAATGCGTCTGGACTTTTCCGCCATGCCATGCAGTGCAAGCCAGTGCCAATCAGCGATTCGTCCACGGACGCCTTTTTTTTCCAGGCCTGGGGCTTCCGTGGCATTCGTAGATAGATGGCTTTAACTCCTTTAGCTTATGATTTCCTTCAACACGTGCCGAGACGACGCCAATGAAATACGCCGTTTTTATCTATGAAGGAGTCGAGCCCATCGACATCGGAGCGGCCTTTGGCGTGCTCTCGATGGCGAAACGAGTCGAGCCTTCCATCGACACCTTTGCGCTGGCGAAATTGCCTGGGATTGTGGAGTGCGCGAACGGCCTCAAGGTAACGGCGGATTTTGGATTCGACGATTGTCCGGCATTCGACGCTTTGATCGTGACTGGCGGACCCGGCTGGCCTGACGTGGCTAAAGACCCTTCCACCAAGCAATTTTTGGCGAGCATTAGCGCCCCGGCGAAGATAGCGGCAATCTGCACCGGCGGCATGATCCTGGCGGAAGCAGGCTTGCTGGACGGGCGGGCCGCGACGACGAAGAGTGAGGTTATTGGTGAAGAGCGATCCCCGCTGGAGCTTATGGCCGGCTATTCAGGGGTGGAAGCCAAGAAAGCGGTGGCAGTCTATTCCGATAGCGTCCTGACCAGCGGCGGCGTCACGCTTGGCATTGATGGCATCTTCTACCTTCTTCGGCTCCTTCAGGGGGAGCAGGTGGCGCGGGAGACAGCGCGCATCATGGAATATGAGCGTGCTCTTGTGGCAAATGCGAAGGCGCTCCCACCCGTGAATTTGCCGCCATTCGTGGCTTAGGAGAGTGGGCAACACTTCACCGCTCAAAAGCCACCTGACCTATTCTTTTCCTTTGAGGCATTGTCATGAGCTTGCAAGACCAGACCATTACCCGCGAAGACACCTCCTTCACTCTGGGGCAGCAGGCATGGCTGCGCGCTTTGGAGCGGACGGCGCCGATTGAGCGGCAACCGGAGCGAGTCTTGCCGGTGCTGCTGGAGGAACTGGCGGAAAAGTTGGGCAATGCTCCGGCGCTTATTTCCAGCCAGGAGGCTCTAACGTTCAACCAGCTCCTGGCGCGATCGAACCAATATACGCGCTGGGCCCTGGAGATTGATCTGCAGCCGGGGACGGCGGTGGGCCTCTTGATGCCGAACCGGCCAGAATATCTCGCCGCATGGCTTGGTGTTACTCGTGCCGGGTGCGTGGCGGCTCTGCTCAATACGAATCTCATGGGAGCGGCGCTAGCCCATTGCATGAGGGCTGCCGGGATGCAGCATCTCATTGTGCAGGAGGAGTTTTGTCCCGCGTTGTCGGAGGCGTTGCCTCTGCTTGAGGCTGCCCCGACGGTCTGGGTGCATGGCAGCGGCACCTCAAACTTCCATTCGCTTAGCGAAGCGCTCGACGGGCAAGCGAAGGGTCTTTTGCATAATGAGGAGCGGCGCCCGATCACGCTGTCAAACCGGGCCTTGTACATCTACACCTCCGGTACCACAGGTCTGCCCAAGGCTGCGGTTATCAGCCATAACCGCGTAATGGCCTGGAGCCACTGGTTCGCCGGGATGATGGACGCCAAGCCGGGGGATCGCCTTTATAATTGCCTGCCCCTTTATCATTCGGTGGGAGGGGTTGCCGCTGCGGGGGCGTTACTCGCGTCGGGCGGCTCGGTATTCATCCGGAAAAAGTTCTCCGCGAAGGAATTCTGGGACGAGGTCTGCGCAAATGATTGCACGCTGTTCCAATATATTGGCGAGCTCTGCCGCTATCTTCTGAACGCTCCGCCATCCTCGTCGGAACGCAAGCATCGGCTCCGCCTGTGTTGCGGCAACGGGCTCGGCGGAGACATTTGGCCCAAGTTCAAGGAAAGATTCCAAGTCCCGCATATTCTTGAGTTTTACGCCGCAACCGAGGCGAATTTCTCGCTTTACAATTTCGACGAAGAGCCCGGCTCGGTTGGCCGCGTTCCTGCTTTTCTCGCCCACCGCTTTCCGATCAAACTGATCGAAATCGATCCGGAAACGCTGGAACCGGTTCGCAATGCCAGCGGCCTCTGCGTCCAAGCCGCCGTTAATCAACCGGGCGAGGCGGTCTTTCGCATCGGGCACGCGCCGAAGCCCGGAGCAAGTGCGGGCGCAGCATCGTTCGAGGGTTACACAAGCACGAAGGATTCCGAAAAGAAGATCCTCCGCGATGTGCTGGAAAAGGGCGATGCCTGGTACCGTTCCGGCGATATGATGCGGAAGAGCGGCAAGGGCTTTTTCTACTTCGCCGACCGGCTTGGCGATACCTTTCGGTGGAAGGGCGAGAATGTCTCAACCTCGGAAGTCATGCACGTAGTTGCCGCTTGCCCTGGGATTACCGAAGCCACCATTTACGGGGTTGCGGTCCCGCACGCCGAGGGCCGCGCCGGCATGGCCGCCATTTCGATCGACGACACTTTCGACCTCGCTCTGCTGCATGATCTTCTGCAAAGGCAGCTGCCACGCTATTCGCAACCGCTGTTCCTGCGCATCATCCGCGAGCTTGAGCTGACGTCGACCTTCAAGCCCAAGAAGGCGGACCTGGCGCGCGAGGGGTACGATCCCGCCGCCGTTCGCGATGAGCTTTACTTCAACGATCACTCGAGCGGCAAGTTTGCGAAACTCGATGCGTCTCTCTATGACGACATCACCAAAGGCCGCATCCGGCTCTGATCGATGCTTCTGTGCAGCCCAGCTCGGTCGCCCTCAACAGAACAACTTCGACTTCCGCCAAAGCTGTGCCTGATCGCGGGCGTGGATCGCGAGCTTCATGTAAGCCTTGGCAATCGCCAGCATCGGCGCTTTTGTGAGCGGATCATTCATGGCCTTTGCGGCTTTAATCGCCTCGCTGGCCTTAGCGATCCATTTCGTTTCGTCGTCTTCCCGCATCATGCTCGAAAGCCCTCGATTCCAAGCGTGGATCGGGGAAATAAGTTTGGCCTATATAAGGTTCCAACTTCACGAAAATTTAGTTAGTATTTGGCCCTGCCACACAAGGCCGCGTATCTTGCCCAGGCCAGGAAGGCGATTGCACCAGCCCTTTTCTGTCGCGGAGTTCCAGAATCGGAAGCTGCGCGCGACGAAATGAGTCGGCTGTAACCATCAAGCCGTATTACCCGCGTCGATGGTCATAACCGTGCCGGTGATATTGCGCCCGCTTGCGCCCATCAGGAACTTCACGGCCTGGGCCACATCCTCGGGCTGGGCGAGCCGCCGCAAAGCGCTTCGGTCTGCGATCCGCCTTTTGTCTTTCTCGCCCATGCCGCTCGTCATCTCGGTATCGATAAAGCCGGGCGCCACCGCATTCACGGTTATGCCAATGCGGCCCACCTCGCGCGATAGCGACCGGGTAAAGCCAACCAGCGAGGATTTTGTCGCCGCATAGACCGAAAGCCCGCTATAGCCGGTGAAGCTCACAATCGAGCTGACATTCACGATGCGCCCCGCGCCGAGTATCATCATCGAGCGCAGCGCAAACTTCGTTAGCACGATCGGGGAGACGGTATTCAGCTCCACGAGCCTGCGAATTGCCGCCACATGCATATTGGCCAACACGCCGTCCGTCCCGAGGCCGGCATTGTTGACGAGGCCGTAAATTTCGCCGTGCTCCGCGCGCAGCCTTGCGACGAAATCGGGGATTTCTTCCGTGTTACTGAGATCGCATGGCGCGAAGGAAAGCGCGCCAGCCTTGCTTTCCTCTTTTGCCGCGGCAAGCTCGCCGCTCATTTTGCGCGCGACCGCGATGACGTGATAGCCCGATTGCGCCAGCTCTTTCGCCGTTGCCAGTCCAAGTCCGCGGCTGCCGCCGGTTACGATGACATTATGCATTGTTGCGCGCCAGTTTGCCGCCGGCCGTCATGGTCAGCGAGGGGACGATCTTGATCAGCGCGGGGACCTTATGCCGCGCGAGATTTTGCGCGCACATGGCGCGGATCTCATTCTCGAAATCGGCCGGCTCCGTCTGAGCGCCATTGCCATCGGCTCGCTGAACGATTTCAGCAACGACAATCGCGCCGAGGATCGGGTTCTTCCTGGCGCGGACGAGAGACATTTGCACACGCGGATGGCGGTTGATGATGGTCTCGACTTCTTCGGGGTGGACCTTCTGCCCGCCGACATTAATCACGCCATCATTGCGGCCGATGAAATAATAGCGATCGCCGCGAAGTTCGACGAGATCGCCGGTATCGACGAAACCGTCTTCGTCGATCGTAAGACTTCCTTTGTTGAGATAGCGAAGCGCCCTGCGGTTGGATCTGATCCACAAGGTGCCGCCTTGGGCTTTCAGCTCGACTTCGCGATCATGCGCGCCAACATAGCTCGCCGGAAAACCCTCGAGCCGGTCATGCACCTCGAAGCCAACGCCCGCCTCCGTGGAGGCATAGGCATGGACGACCTGCGCCTCGGGATAAAGGGCGCGGAGACCGTCGAGAACGCCCTGATCAGCGATCTCGCCGGAGAGCCGGACATAGCTGGGAGCCATCTTGCGGGCTGCCGGGCTCATAAGCACGCGGCGCCAATGCGAGGGAGTGCCGGAGATGTTCGTTACCCCGCCTTCGCCCAGCCTTTCCAGGTGATCGTTCGGGGGCTCGCCAGCGCTCGACAAGATGAAGGAGCAATTGCCTAGCATCGCGCGGAGAAAAATTTGCATGCCACCATAGCGGCGCATGTCATAGAACGTTGCCCATACGCGCCGGGGCTCTTGGGCGCTCACGGGCTTAATCGCCCCTGCGAGCCCCGAGAGAGTGTGCAGCACCATCTTCGGAGTCCCGGTGGTGCCGGAAGTGAAGAGCGTCCATTCGGTCTGGCGAGAGCCAACGGCCCTGGGACCGGTCTTCTCAAGGGTCGAGGTCCAGCGCAGATAGTCTACGCCGCCGATTTCAGGGAAGAAGCCTTGCTCCCGATCACTGACGATCGCGTCCACTTCCGCATCATTGATGACGGCTGGAATGTTCTCGGCTACAAGGTCCGGCGGGCAGATCACGAGCCGCCGGGCGACGCCATCCAATTCGACAAGGCACAGAGCGGCTGCAAGCTGGCTTTGCGTTGCTATGAGAACGGACCGGCCTTCCAAGGCATCTGCGCCGCCCGGAATGGATGAAGCGCTCCGGAGATCCGCAAGCGCAATGCGCGTTCCCGGGTTCGCGAGGTACTGCCCGGTTAGTTCCCCTTCCCGCATCGCAGCCCAAAGGGAAACAACCTCATTTGGCTCCATTGTCGTAAGCCTGAATGAAATCGCCTAAAGTAACCGGAAAATAAACATCGTCCGCCGCCGTAAAGGGGTCGAAACCCAGGCTGCTTTCCAGGCGCGCCACCACAATGGCCCAACAAAGCGAATCAAGGCCGCTTTCCTGCAAGGCCAAATCATCGGAAAGAGGAGCGAGCGGACGTTTCTGCTCTTTTGCTACTCTTTCAATATTTTCAATTATTGCTGTTCTGAAAGACATGAAGCTTGCCCCGTATCCTGATGTAATCCGACCTATATCAGCGCACTGGCTTTAGTTCAAGGGACCGTACTGCACGCGGCTTTATTGAGGGTTAAAATGACTGCATTTCCCAGAGGGCATCGCGTTCGCTGCAGGTTGATTGGCGAGCCGGACATCGATCGCATTGCCGATCTTTTGCATGTTGGTTTTCCTAAGCGTTCGCGAGACGCCTGGCGCGCGGCGCTGGAAAAGCTCGCACGCCGCCCGGCGCCGGAGCATTTCCCGAGATACGGCTACATGCTTGAAAGCGAGAATTCCACCGCTGGCGTGCTTCTGACAATATTCGCGCAGGTGGAGAATGGGCAGGAAGTATTCCACCAAGGCAATATTTCGAGCTGGTATGTCGATCCTGCATTCAGGAGCTATGCGCCGCTTTTGACCGCGCAGGCCCAGAAACACCCCGATGTCACCTACATCAATACATCACCGTCAGTCCACACCTGGCCGCTTATCGAGGCACAAGGGTTTACGCGGTTTGCGGACGGGATTTTCGTTGCGGCAACGGCGCTGACTGCGTTTAGAGCGGCAGATGCCGTTGCGTTATTACGCCGCACTAAGTCTTTGTTTAATCGCATCGCGTTGCCCGAAAACCGTTCAAACTTTTCGGCGCGATGCTTAGGCAAGGCAAAGGCGTACGCTTTCGAGGATATTCGCGAGAATGCGCTGCCGGAGGCGGAATACCGCATGCTCCGGGATCATCATGAATATGGCTGCCTCTGCTTTTGGTGCGAGACGGAGGATGGCGCGGTGCCATTCATCTTCCGGCGGCGCGTTGTGGCGGCGCGTTTGGTGCCGTGCGCGCACCTCATTTACAGCCGGACCATTGAGGACCTGTCCCGCTTCTCCGGCGCAATAAGCCGCTTCCTGCTGACAAAGGGAATTCCGGTCCTGACCATCGGCGCGAATGGCCCTCTCGCGGGCTTCGCCGGACGCTATTTCCCCAACAGGCGCCCGATGTACTATCGCGGCAGCCACAAGCCGCGGGTGGGCGATCTTACCTATACCGAATGGGCGCTTTTCGGAATGTAATGCCGGTCCCATGCTTACGGACAATTGGTAAGCCGCATCCTCCTGATCGACCCTCGCGTCGTGCTGGGACCTAAAGCTGCTCCACGGTGCGGGCCCCCTATGGACTTGAAGCCGGCTCCTCATCAAGGCCACGAAATAAACTATATCGTTTAGTATCTGTGCCTGGTCCCCGGCAAGCGCCACATCAAGAAGCAACTTCAATGGTCCGGCGGTAACGACGATATCATGGATGCAATCGCAATGAACCAAGACCAGGCGAAGGCGAAGATGGTGACAAGCACGAGTGCTAAGGAAAAGCCTGTCATCCGTGCTGGCCGCCCCCGCCGGGAGCTGGCGGGAGAGGTGGAAACGCGCATACTTGATGCGGCCCATCGCGTCTTTCTGAAGCGAGGCCTCGCCGGGGCTAGTATCGACGAAATTGCCCGCCTGGCCCCCGCGAGCAAACCGACCGTCTACGCCCGGTTTCCGAACAAGGAGGAGCTTTTCACCGCGGTTCTATCGCGTAAGGGAGGTGCCTACGTTGCGCTGTTTGAGAGCGACATGGCAGGTGGCGCGACGGTCGATGAGCGCCTAATCAGGCTAGGTACTGCCATCTTGCATGGGGCTCTCGTCGAAGACACAGCGGGCTTGGTACGGCTGGCGATTGCGGAAGCACAGAGATTCCCGGATTTGGCAGACAGTATCGAGAGAATGGTGCGAGACCGGTCGGCTGACGCCCTAGGGCGGCTGTTCGCGGAGTTGGCGCAATCCGGCGAGCTTGCCGCATCTCCACATTTCGCACCGGAGCGCCGCACGGAGAGTGCCCGCTTTTTTCTCGATCTTATTCTCTTGCCCCTCCTTATCCGTGCATTGTTCGGCGAAAAGCTGGAAGTCCTGCATGCGGAGATCGGCCCGCATGTCGAAAAGAGTGTATCCTTTTTCTTAAGGGCATGCGTAGAGCGCTCGGGCTAAAGGGGGCGACACTCTGAATTGAGGACATAGCTGCCGCGGCCGAGGTCTCTAAGTTCAGTTCCTCCGGGCGAAACGGAACGTTTACGGTCTTCGAGAGCTTTTTAAACGCTATCGTTTATTTTTGTTGACTCGCGCTTTTCATGTCACTAGCTGTTTAGTCCCAGCATGTGGTGAATGGGGTCGAGCCTGAACTGATCCGGGTTTTCTGTCCAGCATTTGCAGATGCATTCGTGAGGCGTCAGCCCTCGAAGGGTTTTCAGCCGCTTCGCG
>JBAUNL010000046.1:0-4509 GCA_049579205.1 Rhodomicrobium sp.
GGTGCGGTAGGTGGAATTTCTGCCTGACGACGGGCACGCTGGTGCCCGCGAATCAGGAGTGACAATGAGCAGAAGACCACGGCGGAACCACTCACCGTCCTTCAAGGCAAAGGTGGCGTTGGCGGCCGTTGGCCACGGCCTCGGCCTCAAGCCCCCAGCGGCTGGCAAAGCCGAGAAGCCAAGCCCGCAAGGTCCAGTACATCACCTTAGGGACCACGACATGGTTACCTGGATCGAGTGCCTGAAACACCGCCGTCGCCGCTGCCATCCCCGAGGCAAAGAGCAGCGTCGCCGCCCCGCCTTCCAGTGCCGTCAGCGTGTCAGCTGCTGCGTCGTAACTGGGGTTGTCGGCGCGCGAATAGAGCCTTCCATGAGCGTAGCTCAGGTCGGCGCCGCGTTCATAAGTCGCCGAGGGATGAATGGGCGGAATGATGGCGCCCGTCGCTTTATCCACTCGTCCTGACGCCTGCGCGGCCAGCGTTTCAGGACGTAGTTTTCCTTCAGACATTCGCGTCCACCTTCATACGGCCTCGGCCTTCGGCTCACGTGTATCATGCGCCAAGCACGCTGACTTTCGCTCCAAAAAAGGGCTTCGACGTGAATGTGATCCTCCGGCCAGTGCAAGCGATCCTTTTCCTGTTGGTTGCTAGGCAGAGCTTTGAGCGCCCGAAGGTGCCACGACCGTCGCCTTGCTATCTTACATGGAGCGGTTCTCAAAAAAAATGGCAGGTATGCAAACCATGCTTGGTCTGGCACGCAAGGAAGCCATGACCGGCACTTTTGATAGATACATTCCAGCGCAAAGCCAGATTTTGAAAAAATGTTCTTTTCCGGCTCCGTGAAATACAGATTCGTCGCGATATTATTTCGCAAAACGAGTTGACAAAGATTGCCTTTCCACCCCTTTTTCTGAGTGTTCTGAAAGCTGGACGCGCGGCCGCCTGGTGACCGAAGCAGGTGTGTAGGAAAATGAAGCGATTTGCTTTTATCATTGCCGCCGCTCTGACGGTTTTTGCCTCGAACGTATTCGCGGGGACCATCTCAGAAATCCGCGTCGACTACGCGACCTACAATCCCCTGAGTCTGGTTCTGAAGCAGCAGAAAATCCTTGAAAAAGCCTTTGAGAAAGACGGCGTCTCGATTGTCTGGGTTCAATCTCTGGGGTCGAACAAAGCCCTTGAGTTTCTGAATGCGTCCTCCATCGATTTTGGCTCCACGGCTGGTGCGGCGGCTCTACTCGCCCGTCTTAATGGCAATCCCATCAAATCGATCTATGTGTACTCGCGTCCCGAGTGGATAGCCCTCGTGACCCGAAAGGACACCGGCATCGCAAAAGTTTCGGACTTGAGAGGTAAGCGCGTCGTGGTCACGCGCGGCACCGATCCGCACATTTTTTTGGTGAGAGCGCTTGCTGAGGCCGGTTTGACCGAAAAGGACCTAACTGTAGTTCCGCTCCAGCATCAAGATGGCCGGGCGGCTCTGGAGCGTGGAGACGTCGACGCATGGGCGGGCCTCGATCCGATGATGGCCGCGGCTGAGATCAATGGCGGCGCGGTATTGTTCTACAGGAAGCCAGAGGCGAACACTTGGGGAATCTTGAACGTGCGCGAGGCTTTCGCGACCGAACACCCGGAGATCGTGAAGCGCGTGATCGCGGCCTATGAGGAGGCGCGGGCTTGGGCTCTTGCGCATCCCGAAGAACTGAAAGAGTTGTTTGCCGCCTTCACAAAGCTCCCAGATGACGTTGTCGAGCGCCAGCTCGGCTCACGCACCGATCTTTCGAACAGCGCTATCGGGGAACCACAACGCCAATCCATCCTGGCTGCGGGAATCGCCTTGCAGCAGGCCGGCGTGATTGCGCCCTCGGCGGATGTGAAAGGCGGCGTAGACAGTCTGATCGATGGGCAATACCTGACGGCGGCCAAGTAGTATCTTTCTTCCTGCCCGCTTATATGCGCACCCATGGCGGTCCCTGAGCTAACGAGCGAAGAGATAGGACGAGCTCCCACCGATGTAACAGCGGCGGGGACTTGGTCGAACGCTCTTCCGTGGAAACTTTTACTTGCGTTGATCCTTCCAGTAATTCTCGCGCTGGCCTGGGAGGCTGCCGTAGGCTTCGGCTTCGCGTCCGGGCGTCTGATGCCGCCGCCAAGCCGGATATTCTCTACCTTGATGGCGCTTGCCCAGAGCGGCGAGCTTTGGCTCCATGCGTCGGCAACACTCAGCCGCGTGCTTGGTGGCTTTGCGGTCGGCGCTGCCTTTGGAACGATTCCTGGAGCGCTGACGGGCGCTTCGGAGCTGGCGCGGCGCTTTTTCGATCCCACGCTCCAGGCTTTGCGCGCGGTACCGTCCATCGCTTGGGTGCCGCTTTTCATCCTATGGCTCGGTATCTTCGAAGCATCCAAGCTCGCCCTGATCGGCCTTGGTGTGTTTTTTCCGATCTATCTAGGCGTGGAAGGCGCAGTCCGGAGTGTCGACCGGAAGCTGATCGAAGTTGGCCGCTCCTTCCGTCTATCACGCCTCGAAATGGTTCGCCGCATCCTGTTGCCGGCGGTGCTTCCGGCCTGGGTCATCTCGCTCCGGTCCGGGCTTGGGCTTGGCTTCATGTTTGTGGTCGCCGCCGAGTTCATGGGCGCGAGCGAAGGGCTGGGCTATCTCCTTGTCGACGGACAACAGCTCGGTAAGCCCGACCAAATTCTGGCCGCCATCGTCGCCTTCGCTCTCCTTGGCAAAGCGGCCGATAGCATTCTCATTCTGGTGACCAAACCCTTCATTGCTTGGCAAGACATAGCGCGTTTCCGGCTCTAAAGGCCCATGCTGACCATCGACCGTCTTTCAAAAACATATTCCAACGGCACGGAAGCGCTCCGCTCTCTTTCGCTCGAGGTTCCGGCTGGCGCGATCACGGCCGTTATTGGCGGCTCCGGATGCGGAAAGACCACCCTACTCCGTCTTGCTGCCAGCCTTGATCATGCAAGTGGCGGGCACATCATAGTCGATGGCGAGGAGGTTACCGGGCCCCATCCTGCCGTTCGGATCGTCTTCCAAGAACCCCGGCTCTTTCCATGGCTTTGCGTCGCAGACAATGCAGGATTCGGCATTGCCCATCTCGACGCGACTGCACGCCAAGAGAGGGTGGAGAGGGCGCTTGCGCGGCTTGGATTGAGCGAGCACGCCAAGCGGCTGCCGCGTGAGTTATCTGGCGGACAGCAGCAACGCGTCGCCATCGCCCGCGCGCTCGTCACGCGCCCAAAAGTCCTCCTGCTCGACGAACCTTTCTCGTCGCTAGACGCGTTTACGCGCGCCGGTCTTCATGAGCATCTCCTGTTGCTTTGGGAGACGTCAAAGCCGACCGTGTTGATTGTTACGCATGACGTCGACGAAGCCGTGATGCTTGGATCGCAGGTCGTGGTAATGTCGCCAAAACCTGGACGGATCTTCGAAATCATCGGTGTTCCGCTTGGACGGCCGCGCGACCCGCGTTCGGAATCTTTTGACGCACTCAAGCGCCGCGTCCTCGCTTCGCTGGACGGCTCGCTGCTTCCGCCGAGCACGCCCCGGAAGCAGATCGCCGACGGCTCAGGCATGTGGTGGTAGAAGAAGGACAAGACATGGATAAAGATGCTCTGAAGACTTTGCAGGCACCGATCAAAGAGCGGTATCGCTCCGACCCCGGCGCAGCGATCATCACCTTGAAGGCGCAAGGCGCAATCGATGAAACGGCGATCGCCTGCAAGGTCGAAACAGGACGCACGCTTGCCGTTGCCGGTCTTCATCCCGCGACGGGCGGCACGGGCCTCGAACTCTGCTCAGGCGACATGCTTCTCGAGGCGCTCGTTGCTTGTGCGGGCGTAACGCTGAAAGCGGTTGCGACGGCGCTGGGTATTTCCCTTGCCAAAGGTATCGTGCGAGCGGAAGGCGATCTTGACTTTCGCGGAACGCTTGGTGTCGACAAAGAAGCCGCGGTTGGCTTCAAGTCCATCCGGCTTGCTTTTGATATCGAGACCGATGCGCCCGAAGACGCGATCGCGCAACTCATCAAGCTAACCGAGCGCTATTGCGTGGTCTATCAGACGCTGAACAGGCGGCCGAATTTGGAAGTCACCGTCAATCGGCTAGCCTAATTACATGGCACGACTGTTAGCTCCACGATGGCATGCTCGCTATAGGGCCCTGCCTGTTCATCGTGCACCACGATGCTAAGAGCATGCTGCCGGACTCAAGATTGTGTAGCAGCCGAGCCATCTAGATTGTGACGAGCTTTCAGCCTGAGTCAGGTACTCCTAAAAGACGTGCTGAAAGGCCGCCCTCGTTCGAGATCGCATAACAACCCGAAAGCACGCGCCCATAACTATCAGGCTTGACCCACGCGCGCCTGGTTACAGATACGAAAATGGCACCTTTTCTACAACTTCTCTAGCAGTTTCAGTTGGTTGCGTTATTTAAGGTCTTTTAATAACAGGGAATAACAGGTGTGGAACAGATACGTGAACAGCTCGCGCATCAGAT
>JBAUNL010000047.1:0-2051 GCA_049579205.1 Rhodomicrobium sp.
CCCTTGGCCTCATCCCGCTTCTCGCCTGGTCCGTGCTCGGCTTGGAGTTCGCCGGTATCGATCCTGAGCATGCGCTGCTCGTGAACAAGCGCGGCGCCCGTCTCAGGCATCCACGTTTCCGCGCGAACCACAACGAAGCCTGCGCATGGTGGACGCATCCGCTGTTTTCAAATCGAGTGAATCAATCATGAAGCCGGAGAACAGCGAGCAAGACACGCTGGCAAGAGACCTCGAAACGGCCGCAAGCCTGGCAATCGAATGTTCACCAGCTATTCAATGGCTTTCAAAGGAATGTCTATAAGAAATTCCGTTCCCGGAGAGCGGCGCTCCACCTTCAGGTTTGCTCCGATCTGTTCCACAAGTGCGAGGCTCATGCGAATGCCAAAGCCTTTACTCTTCTCCATGGCATCTTCAGCGGCTGAGCCGGTGCCCTCATCGCGAATAGAAATCCGGATCGCATTTTCCGCGCTTGGCATCAGCCGAACCCAGACCCGGCCCTTTGTTTCGAGCGGATAGGCGTATTTTATGGCGTTGGTGACAAGCTCGGTTGTGATCAAGGCAATCCGGATAGCCTTGTCGGTCTCGACCGGTATCGGCCCGGGTGCTTCGAATGAGACCTGACATTGGGGGGCAAGATCGTTCAAGTCCGCGCAGATGTCAGAGAGGTAGACCGCGAGATCAATCCTAGCGACATCTGCGCTTCGGTAGAGGCGTTCATGGGCCCGCGCAATCGCAGTAACCCGGCTTCCTGCCTCCTGTAGCTTTTCTTTAAGCGCCTCGTGCTCTTCCCCCCTCGCCTGCAGGGAGAGCATGCTGGCTACGATCTGCAGGCTATTCATCACCCGATGGTTGATCTCTTTGAGCAGGACCTGCTCCTGCTCGAGCGCCAGCCGGAGGCAGCGCTCGTAGCGCTGCCTTTCGATCGCCATGCCGAGAATGTTGGCCGCTCCTTGCAGGAACGCGATGTCGTTTTCGGTAAACTCGCCTTCTGACCGGCTGTCGGCCTCGAGCACACCATAGGGCGCGTCATCGCCTTGCAAAATCACATTCATGGCGCGGCGCACTCCATGGGCTGCAAGCAGCTCCGGTGTGCGGAACCTTTCTTCGTTCTCAAGATGGTTCGAGATTACGGGTTTACCGGTACGAAGGGCAAAGCCTGAAGGAGAAGCGAGATCCGCTCCCACTGTTGCAACACCGATAAGGCTAGGCTCCCAGCCCACGCCCGCCCGCAGCAGCAGGCAATTCTGCGATGGGACATATTCGAGGATCTTGCACAACTCCGCTTGCAGACCCTCGGCCGCGATGCGCACGGCATGATTGAGCAATTCGGGAAAGGGCGTCCGCTGCAGTGCGAACACTCCGAGCTCGGCCAGGAGCTCCTGCTGGCGGACGCGCAGATCAAGTGTCTGCCTTGTCAGCTCGGCCCGGTTATTCCCATTTGGCGCTTCCTCGATTAGCGGAGATTTCTTTTTCATTGGGACCGGTTGGCTGCAACCGCGCATTCTTTTGACCCCGCCGGAACCAGTGCATGAGCCCAATTCATGAACCGATGTAACAACGCCGTGAGCGTGGGACAAGGCCCGCCTGGGATCGAGCGCCCTTGGTAGAAACCGGCCCAAGCGGCAAGCTGGCGAAGTACTCCTGGCATCGGCCGTCGCCGCCCCGAGCCCGCACCGTATCATACGAGCCGCACGATGAATGGCCCTTCGCTCCCGAAACCCAATAACCGCGTGCAAAAACCCTAACCTTGGGTATTGCCGCTTCTTGGTCTATGCTGCCAGCCTTGGCGGCAAGGTTGCGCCGCGATTATTGGGCTGGCTAACGCGAGAGTAAGCGGGGCGGCGATGCGTTATTTTGCGATTTTGTTTTGCGTTGTGTTTTGGGGCTCGGCGCGTGCCGACGAGCGGCCGATCCTGCAGCTCGACACTGGGGGGCACAGGGCGCCCATTGCTGGCGTGGCGTTCACGCCAGACGGAAAATACCTCATTTCCGGGGGCGATGACAAAGTGATCCGTATCTGGGATTGGCGCGCCGGTAAGACGGTGCGGACC
>JBAUNL010000048.1:0-17744 GCA_049579205.1 Rhodomicrobium sp.
CAATCAATCGAACCCGCAGATCCTTCGAATAAGCCATCGCTGCCCCCGTCTTGAACAAGGGCAGACTCAACTGCTTCGGCCTCTTTGTGAATCCCTTCCGATTCAATTAATTCGGGAACCGCTCTAAGCCACCAAGAGAAATCCCGCCTCGGCAATCAACTCCGCTGCCGGTCCGCTCAGTGCGGCGCGGCAGGCGGCCCTAACAATTTTCGAAGCGGCATGAGCGGGCCGAGTGGCATAAGCTCGAAGTGCATGAAGTGCGCTTGCCCGAGCGGCAGCTTTTCAAGCATTGCGGCAGCGGCATCGGTGTCTGTCACATTCAAGATGAAAACGACTCCCGGGCGGTTCTCAAGGGAAAACCACAGGTCAATCTTGCCATCCAGGTAAAGTTTCGCGGTTTCCCGCATTTCTTCGGGAAGGATCGTTTGGACTTTCGAAATATCGACGCCGGGATTGACGGTTCCGATTGCTAAAATCCGTGTCGTGGGCGTGGGGTGATCTCCGGGCTCGGCCATTGCAGGGTTTACTCCGAAAAGACAAATCATAAGGGTTATAAGAATGGAAATCTTCGGCAGTTGCATTCGTACTCCTTGCCACGCTAAGGTTCCCAGAAGAGAACAAGATACGCCGGTCATGTGTTCGAAGTTCTCACCATCGGCTCTCAAGCATAATGCGGGAGGTCTCGGCGGCTTCATCGACCTGAGGCCAGTGCCCGGCGTCTAGTACATGCAGAGCTGCCTGCCGCGCTTGGGACCGCATATCTTCGGCGACACCAACATGCAGATAGGGATCGGCTTTTCCCCAGATGAGCAGAAGCGGAACGTCTGACCGCCTCAATTCGGGCAAACGCGCCGTGTTGGCGATGACTTCATCTGTCAATTGATATGTCATTTGCGCGAACGCCAGGGCTGCACTCGGCTTTTGCATGAAGTTTTGGTCTATGATTGGTCCAAGGAACTCCAAGTAGCGGGCTCTTTGGCTTTCTTTCAGGATCGTTCCCAACCGCACACGCTGAAACTCAAGGAGCCAAGCAAACTGCTGAGGGCTCTGCAGGAAGTGGCGGTGAAGAGCTTCCAATTTCTTGTTTGAAAAGACCTCGATAAGTTCGGGAACGCGCAGTCCGGGTGCGTCCCCATAGAACACGTTCATCAAAGTCACGAAGGCAGTGCGGCCTGGATGCTTCAAAGCGAAGTTGATGGCCGCTGGCCCGCCCGCGTCGTGACCTACGGGAATGATTTTATCCAGGTTCAATGCTTCGGCGACGGCTTCCAGATCGCCGAGCTGCTGCGCGAAGCTATAGTTTGCGTTAGCAGGCTTATCCGATGCACCAAAGCCCAGGAAATCGACTGCGACGACTCTCCGGCCAGCCGCTGACAAATAAGGAATCAGAGCATCGTAAATGTGTGAGTTGTCGGGAAACCCATGCAGCACGACGAAAGCGGGGCCGCTGCCTGGAAAATCCCGCACGTAAACACTTCCGATTCCACGATCGACGCGATGTTCCTCGAAGGAAGGTAGCGCGTCGTTTTTGACACTCGGCATGTTCATCTCTCCTTACATAGAAGTATTCTTGTTCCCGAGGCTACGAGGTGCGAATGAGCGGGATCTGTAAATTCGCTGGGCGGTTTTGCTCGCTATCGAATCCACGCCCATCGGCATGCCGTGCACCCCAGAACAGCAAGTCCTTTTGCAAGTAGAGAGATCATATTCGGCAAAGTTGATGCCCTCGCGGAGCCCGAAGGGCGCGAACGCCTTGCCGAAAACGCTCTGCGCTTTGCGAACCTCCCACGGCCCGTAGCCAGAAGCCGCGACCTTGTTCAGAACAACGGCAAACCCCTGCGCAAGCGGGGACACCTCATAGGCTTCATCGGCCAAAAAACCGACCTTCTGCGCACCAGAGGCGATAGGGTGAGCGCCCCGCCAGAACGTGTGTCCTTTGATATGGATTTGCGCCAAGGCAGCCTCGCCATAGGGATCGGCTGAGTTAACAATGGTTAGCTCAAAGCGATCCGCAGCCAAGTATTCAAAGGATCGCTTTAAATAGAAAGGTTTCAATGTCCCGTCAGCGTTCTTGGCGGCGCTTGGCCGGACCTCGGGCGCAAAGTTGCTCCATCCCAACTTGAAGAGAGGGACCTGATAAACACGTTCGGGAACGAATATCGCAGCTACCGTCAGCGGGTAGGCATGCTAATTCCCATTCTTCGTCGCGAATATGCACGGCGGCAGGTGGAAATCCAATCACCGGCTAGCCGGTATTGAGGAATTGCTTTTGACCGGCAACGCTGTCCCTCGGCCGCTTGTCCTTCAGCAGCAGAAACTGCGCTTGATAACCAAAGTGGCTGCTTTCGTGATGGGTTTCAGATGACGGCTGGATTGATGCGCGCAGGTCTTCGCCGGCCCGGCCGGCATCGAGATTGACTGGATGCTCCCCCACATCGCTCCTACCGGAAAGCGCGTGGAATGTGCGACGGTTGCCATTGTTCAGTTTCGCGAAGGAAAGCTATACAACGAGCATATCTACTGGGATCAGGCCTCTGTGCTCGTACAAGTCGGGCTTCTGGACTCCGGGAAGCTCCGACTTGCGGGCGTAGAGACCGCTAGGAAGCTGCTTGATCCAACTCTGCCCTCGAACCAACTCATGGCGCCGGGTGCGGGATCATGAAGACCCTCTATTTCTCTGCTACGCGCGCCGCCTCACCCCGGCCGTAGAAGGCGGCGAGAGCGTGCATTTCATCCGGCGTCAAGCCTTTCGCTATCACTCGCATTTGCTCGCCAATATCGTTGTCGCGTATGCCCTGAGCGAAGGACGCAAGCTGGCGTTCGATATAGGCGGCCTGCTGATCAGCAATAGGAGGAGCACCGAGTTTTCTCCCGGCAGGGCCGTGGCAGGCTGTACACGGAGCAATGGTGCGCCCTTGATCGCCGGCATGCACCAATCGCGAAGTAGGATCACTTTTCTGCAGTCCCCCGGCTGCTAATGGTTCTTCCTCAAGCAGAGGAAATTGTTGTTGCCCAATCGCGGCCGGTTCCTTCGAGAGGCTGGCGAAATGAGCGGCTACATCGGCTGAGTCCTGGGGCGACAACGCTTTCGCGATTGCCTGCATGACACCCCATTGCCGCTTGCCGGTTCGGAAATCCTCAAGCTGCTTGTAAATGGCAGGCGCATCCATTCCAGCAAGCGTCGGGATTAAAGCAGATTGACTGACGCCGCCTTCGCCGTGACAAGCGGTGCAGTTCAGCGCGACGAAGGAGCCTTGCTTGGCGTTGCCGGCGCGAATCATGTCCAGCGTGCCCGGAGTCCACGCGATGAGTGAGGGGACGCGCAGCGGCGGCTGCGGCTCTTCGGCTGGACTTGTGTCCGAGGTAATGCCAAGGCTCCGGCAAATAGCTGCCCAGGTACCGAGCCGCGGACCATTTTGCTGATAGGGGCTTAGAACCACTAAGCCCAGAAACAGGGCCAAGGAAATCGTAATCGCAGCGGTAAGCCAGCCAATCCAGCGCCAGGGATTGCGGGGATGAAATGGACTGACTTTGACTTGCATCAACGCCCCCCCTGCGGGCCAAATTGCTGATAGGTGGGCACCGAATGCGGTTTGATAAAAAAGAACTGGCCGATCGGCCAGCCGTAAGCGAACACCACAAAAACCGCCAGGATCACGTTCCATATCAGGACGTTATTGAGAGAGGCCGGAACCTGTCTGGGCGGGTTTACCGCCAAGGCATAGCGCACGGGTTCGGTAGCTCCCCGTTCGCCAAGCTGAGAGCGGATGAGAACGGCGATAAAAAGGATGGCCGAGATCAGTAGGATTAGGCCTCCAATCGTTGTGACGATGTCGAGCCACTTCATTGGCGCGTTGAGCGGGTCACTGTAGTCGAACCAAGCGACGCGCCGGGGCTGTCCCATCATTCCTGTAGCGTGCCATGGGATCGTGGTAATAAGCATGCCGCAGAACCACAACGAAAGCTGCACGCATGCCAGCGTCTTGGACCGTAGGGGCCTCCTGGTAAGCCCGGGCCACAGCGCGTAAGCGATGGCGAAGTACATGATCACGGTGGTGCCGCCGAAGATGAGGTGGAAATGCGCCGTAACCCACGAGGTGTTATGGATCATGGAGTTCATGGCGTAGCTCATATTGATAATTCCGCCGAACCCGCCGAAACCCAGCATGACAAACGATAGTCCAGCCGCGAGCACCATCGGCTCGGCCCATGGCAGCGCCCAGATCCAGCCAAGCAACCCCCGGCCCCCGCGGACGCGTCCAGCTATTTCGAGGCTTGCCCAGATCGAGAACGCAGTCAGCAGCGTCGGCAAAGCCACCAGGAACGTCAGGAAGGACTGCATGAATTTGAAGCCGTTGCCGTGCTCGGGATCGGCAAGCAGATGATGCATTCCGACCGGCACCGAAAAGATCAGGAGCATGATAAAAGTCAGCCTGCCCATGGTATCGCTATAGAGGCGCCCCCCAGCGGCTTGTGGAAGCAGGGTGTAAAAGGCGATGTAGGCAGGCAAGAGCCAGAAATAGACGATGGAGTGCAGCGTTATGGAGAACAGCGTGCGGGCGAGACCAGCATCGAGGAGCGTGGTCCAGCCGAAAGCCTGAGGCAGCAGGATTGTGACAATCTCCACAACAACGCCGCTTGCCGACCAGGCCCATAGCAGCGCGGTGATGGCAATCCCGAACATAGCGAGTGGCACTGGCTCGCCCGGATGATCCCGCTTCCAGGCTGCCATATTGAGGACCATGAGCACGACCCAGACCATCGAGCCCCCCACGAGCAGCGCGAGACCGATGTAGTACGCGGGGTTCGCCAGAAGCGGCGGGTAGAAGGTATAAAGCACCGATGCGCGGCCGGCGAGGACGGTGCCCGCAGCGAGAAGCGCCCCTATAAGGCTAACAGCAGAGCCAACCCACGCTGCCGTCATTCCGCGAATAGGCCGGTCAAGGCTCGTAGCGGTAATGGTGTATCCAAACCCCATCGCAAAAAATGTCGTGACGACATAGGCCATCACGGTGCCGTGCAGCGTTACGGATAAATAATATGCGTTCGGATCCTCGAGAGGCGCGACCAGCGGGCTTCGCCTGAGCATCTGCCACGCCCCCAGGAAGGCGGCAGGCAGAAAGAATCCGAAGGCAATCCAAAAATTAAAGAGGCTCAGCCGGTTACTACCGTGCACAACTTGTCCTTTCGAGAAGGGCTAAGTTGGGAAACTGCTCTTTCGGGACAACCCTTACATGGGCCCACATACCCTGATGCCCCGCGCCGCAGAACTCGTGGCACGGCATCGTGTAGTCTGCTGGCCTATTAAACGTCGTGCGGACTTCGGCTACGAAGCCCGGCACCACCATGGTGTTGACGTTGGTGTCTGGGAGAATAAATCCGTGGATGACGTCCGCGCTGGTAATACGGAATTTCACCGGAATGCCAGCGGGCAGGAGCACGCAGTCCGGCACAAAACTATACTGCTGGGCAATCAAGCGTGCCGTCACCGAACCATCGGGCTCGATTGCAGAGCCAAGGTTGCTCTCCGCGAATTCGCCGCCAAGATGCAATGAAGTGGCGTTGATGGTCTCTACGTTGCTGGGAGGATGCAGCGCACCGGCTACCCCCGTCACCACGATGATCGCCATCATCACGGCGAGCATGCCAACCATGATGAAGACCCAGTGGTTTTCGGTGCGGGTAATCTCCTCCTGTGGGATAATTCCGTCCTCGAGCAGCCGCCGTAGCGGATCTGGTCCGGTCTCAGCCAATCGGGCCTCGTGGTAAGAATAAAAGGAAGTAAAAGCAGAGCCAGCCGATGAAGAGCAGCGCCACTGCGATGCCGGCGAGAGTGAGCGCGCCGCGCGGACCATGCTTAAGCGCTTCTGCTGCGGCCATTGTGTCTACAGGAGCTGCCACGTGGTCTGGCGAAGCCGCCGCTGTTGCATGGGGTTCGATGGTCAAATGCGTCCTCCTACTTCTTCGCCTAATTCTTTGCGGTGGCTGAGCCTGAAGCGCGGATTTGCTGATAATACGCGGCAAGCGCTCCAATCTGCTGGTCGTCAAGCATGCTGGCGAATAAGCCCATGGCTTCGGGGCTGTTCCTCCGCGAGCCTTGCCGCCACATCCGCAACTGGAATGCCGTGTAGTGCGCGTACTGTCCGGCGAGATAAGGGATCGTAGGGGGCCCGCCTGCCCCGCCTGTGCCATGGCATGCACCGCAAGGGGGAATTCCCTTCGCCGGATCACCCGCTTCCGCGAATTCTTTTCCCTGTTTCACGAGGTGAGGATCGGGAGCAGCAAGCGGCGGAAACGGTGCCTCGATGCCAGCGAAATAAGCAGCCGCATCGGCGGCATCGTCAGGCGACAGCGCCCGGGCGATCGGCGACATTATGGCGTTTGAGCGGGCACCTGATTTGAAGTCCTGTAACTGCCGGAAAAGATACGAGACAGGTTGGCCAGCGAGACGGGGAAAAGCGCCGCTGGCATCCGATCCACCGGTGAAGGCATGACATTGCGCGCAGGCCGGAGCACCAGCCGCAGTGCCTTGTGCCACGATGACCGCGCCATGACTGACATCCGGCTTACGGGTGAATTTTCCAGCATTGGGGGAGTCGCTGGCGTTCGTACGATGGATGACATAGTCGCGGATCTCGGAGGCCTGCTCGTGATCGAGCACCGGCGTGAACGGCGCCATACCGCCCTGCCTCAACGCACCGTCTAGCACGATGCTGTACCAAGCCTCTGCCCCAATAAACGGGGAGGTGCGCAGGTCGGGGACGACACCTCCGCCGACTGCGGCTTGGCCGTGGCAGACACCGCAAAAGCGATCGAAAAGTGCTCCTCCCGCAGTCACCGCCTCCGTGTTGGCGGTATCTGGCGGCAGAGCGGCAACGAGGGACGGCTCGGCGGCTAGCGGCGGGAGCTTGGTTTTGCCGCCAAGCTTGAATACCAACACGCGGCTAACGTTGCGCGTGTTGCCAGACTTGTCCGATCCCTTGCCCTGCATGAGCGGATAGGCACCGCCCCAGCCCGAGAGCACGGCGATGTATTGCTCGCCGCCGATCTCGTAGGTCATCGGCGCGGCCATTACCGCGGACTGGACTGAGGTAGTCCATAATTTCTCGCCAGTATCGGCGCGGAAGGCACCAAAGAAGCCGGCTGCGTTACCTTCAATCACAAGATTGCCGGCCGTGGTCAGTATTCCGCCATTCCAAGGGCCCAGATAATTCGCGCGCCAAACCTCCTTCTGCTTCACCGGGTCCCAGGCAAGCAGATATCCCTTGACATCGGCCTTGAAGGTTGTGGCAACGCCAATGTTCCAGCCAATCGCAGCCATCTTAAAATCCTTAACCGGGTCGTAAGTCATCCCCATTTCTTGCGCGGGGATGTAAACGAGGCCGGTTTTCGGATTGAAGGCCATAGACTGCCAGCTATGGGCGCCAAGTGCTCCCGGTAACAGGGAAATGGGCTTGCCGGTCCTATCGTAGCGAATATCGGGATTCTCGATCGGCCGGCCCGTCTTTAAATCGATGCCCCTCGTCCATGTGACAGGAGTGAAGTTCTGGGCGGAGATCAATTTTCCGGAGTGGCGGTCGATAACGTAGAAAAACCCATTCTTGTTTGCCTGCATTAAGACCTTACGATCAACACCATCGATTTTGAGATCTGCGAGGATGAGCTGCTGGACCGCGTCATAATCCCACTCTTCGCCAGGTGTGGCCTGATAGTGCCACGCATACTCCCCGGTGTCGGCGTTGACTGCCACGATTGACGACAGGAACCAGTTGTCGCCCTTGCCGCCGCTGCGATAGCCCTGATTCCACTCAGAACCATTGCCCACTCCAAAATAGATCAGGTTGAGTTCCGGGTCGTAGGAAATGCTTTCCCAGACCGCGCCACCACCGCCGGGTTTCCACCACTCGCCATGCCAAGTCTTGGCGGCTTCTGCAAGGATCGGCTGCTCCGGTGGATTGGCTGGATTACCAGGGACGGTGTAGAAGCGCCAAGCGAGTGCCCCGGTTTCGGCGTCATAAGCGGAGATATAGCCCCTAATCCCATATTCCGAACCGCTAACACCGATGACGACGCGCCCTTTGATGACACGCGGCGCCTGAGTGATGGTGAATGGCTTATCCGGGTCTGCGGTTATTACGCTCCAGAGTTGCTTACCATTACGCGCGTCCAGTGCGACCAGCCGGCCATCGAAGGTGCCGACGTAGATCTTTCCCTTCCAGGCCGCGACGCCACGATTGACCACGTCGCAGCATCCCCTGACGCCAAGCGGCGCGGCACGGCGGGATCATAGGTCCATAGCAGCGCGCCGGTCCTGGCATCGAACGCTTTAACCATGCTCCAGGCGGTCGAGACAAACATTACGCCGTCAATCAACAGCGGCGTCGCCTCCTGACCGCGGTTGGTATCAAGATCGGCGTACCAGGCGAGGCCAAGCTCCTTTACATTGTCTCCAGTGATTTTCGATAAAGGGCTGAACCGCTGCTCACTATAGGTCCGGCCATAAGTCAACCAATTACCGGGATCGCGGTCGGCCGCGGCGATGCGCCCACCATCGACGTTGGCGGCTTCATCGGCTGCCAGGACCGGCAGAGCCGTGAATGCGTTTAAAAACAGCCCGAGCCACGCCGCAATTCCCGCAACTAGGCCCACCAGCGAAACAGCTATGGACCGATCTTGCTGAGTGGCATTGGTCTGCATCTACGTCCTTCCCGGATGCTAGAACTTTTAGTGAGCCTCCGTATTTGCTGAAGTCTCAATTGGCTTGCACAGAGCGGCTGCGAAGAACAGTAATCTGCTCGACTTCGGCATCGAGATTATTCCCACACTGTCCCGATCTGCCGAAAATGCTCTAGTATAGACGCGTCGATGTCTAGCAACGCCTGCTAAAACTGTTACCCCAAAGTTTATAATGCCAAATGAATTTGATTGCTCCAGTGCTTATGCTTCGAACGCAATACGGTGACGTCAGCTTAATCAAGGCCAGAAGTGCAAGCAAACCTCCCGAGACGTGCCAGGATTCGAACCTAGGAATGATGGAATCAAAATCCCCTTCATTTCCTTTGCTTTCAAGGTGTTAGACTGTCCAAAGCTCAAATTCAGGCCGATCTACATCGAACTGTGACATAACTGAAAGCGGGGGTGACTGAAAGAAGTCAGGAAAAGAATTATGACGTCAGGCGCAGCTATTTGGGACAATGCCGACATTCGAAGTTACGAAATATTATTTTCAGATTGAAATCACGTCATTGCCGGTGCCGTTAATGCCATGCATGACAGCTTCATGCCTTTGGCGGGGGGCCTGCTGATGGCCAATATGACGCTCGACGAGGTCATCATTGGCGGAGTGGGCTCCGGGCTTTTTCGTCGCATCTGCGCAGCGCTATCATCTTCTGATGCTCCAGTTCGACTCCGATCTTGCGGAAGAATGGGTTTTGAAGCTGTGGGAGGCAGCACCAATCCCAGCTAATGCGGCCCGGCTGCGCCAGGCAGAGGTCGAGAAACTCCTCAAGCGTCATCGCATTCGCCGCATCGGCGCCGCTGAGGTTCTCGCCATCCTCAAGCAGCCGCCGCCGATTGTTGCTCCAGGCGTCACCGGGGCTGCCGTGGCGCATATCCGCGTCCTCATCGAGAGCTCGGGAGCCCAATCCCGGAAAGTAAACCTCGTGAGAAGCGGGCGCACCGGCAGGCGACGAAGCCTGATCTCGCCCAATGTAGATATCGACGATGTGGAGAGTTGGAGCCGCCTATCAATTTCTTCAATAAACATTTAAAAAATAATTCAGAGTCATAGTAATTTACTATAAATAAACTGATTCTATTTGTCATACGGCAATTCACTTCAACTTTTTTACTTCTTTCCGGTCCTCTCCGATGTTAATTCACCGACGTAACACTCTTTTTATTCGAGTGTTTGAGCTGGCGCGTTGCGGTTGAAGCGCCTGGAAATGGCCGCCGAAATGCCGGACAGGAGCGAACAGACTGGCGAACTGGACAGGCCTCCCATTGAAGAGGGAAAACCCGGGCCGACACCGCTCGAATTCGCAGCCGGCTCGAAGCCTAGTAGCGCCAAACCAACGCCGCCTCCTGCACGAACTCCAGCCATCATTGTTGCGATTATCGTGTGCACTATCTTTGGGCTTTCGCTTTGGTATTTGGTGCAGCCTCAGCCACTTCTTGTCCAAGGGGAAGCGGACGCCACCCGCATCGATATCGCGGCGCGCGTCGAGGGCCGGGTCGCTAAGCGGCCAGTTGAGCGCGGCGATAACGTCGCGGCCGGCGCCGTGCTCTATGAAATCGCCAATCCCGAACTTCTGACAAGCCTTGACCAAGCTCAGGCGGCAAAGGGGGTCGCGGAAGCCCAGCTGGCGCATATACTGGCTGGCACGCGGGCAGAGGTGATCGCGCAGCAGAAGGCTGGAGTCGACAGCGCAGCCGCCAACCTCACGCTCGCGCGGCGTACCTACGAGCGGACGAAGACGCTCGTAGCGGAAGGGCATTCACCGCAGCAGCGTCTTGATGAGGTGACAGATCAGCTTCAGGTCGCCCAGCGCAGCTCCGATCAAGCCAAGCTCGCTTATGATGAGGCCGTCAACGGCTACACAAAAGAAGAGCGCGAAATCGCTCATGCCAATGTCGTCAAAGCCCAAGCCGACATTGATGCAATCAGAGCGCAGGTCAACGAGCTCATTGTGCGGGCGCCTATTGCCTCGCAAGTCTACCAGATCGGGGCGGAACTCGGCGATTACGTGTCTCCAGGTGTTCCGCTCTTGTCGCTTGTTGATTTGAACGATGTTTATCTGCGGTTCAATCTTCGCGAGGATCTCGTCAAGGGTCTTAAGGTCGGGGACCGTTTCCAAGTATATGTGCCGGCCTTGGGCAATCGCCTTTTAACCGCTGCTGTGAAATTCATTGCACCGATGGGAGAATATGCGGCTTGGCGAGCAACGCGCGCCACGGGAGACTTTGACCTCAGGACTTTCGAAATGCGCGCTTACCCCGTGGAGCCTCTTCCAGAGCTTCGCAGGGGAATGAGCGTTTATACTAATTGGAAAGCGCGTGAATGAAGGCCCCGCCTCGCCCTGGCATCATTCCTGTCGCGGTGCGCGAACTGCGCTGGATGCGCCAGGACGGTTTGGCGCTCTTCCTCGCGATAGGCGTTCCCCTCATCGCCTTTGCGATCCTGGCCTTGACGTTCAGCAATGCCGTGATCCGCAATCTTGGAGTGAGCGTCGTCGATGCGGATCGAACGCCCACGTCACGCCTTTATGTTCAGGCGATTGCCTCCTCCCCGGCGGTAAGAGTTACCCATCGCGCGAGCACTCTCACGGGCGCAATGCAGGCTGTTCGCTCCGGTGAGGCGATCGCGGCTGTCTACATTCCCCCGAGGTTCGAGCACGATCTTACCGATGAGAAACGCCCGCAGATCATCGTCTTTTACAACCGCCAATTTTTCACTCCCGGCAACAACGCCTCAGCCGCCATATCCAGTGCAATCAACGCTGCCACCTCCGCGCTTGCGCCCGCGAGCCACGCAAAGCCCGCTTTCAAGCCCGGTTCTCTGGTGGCCGAGGAATATGTGCTGACGAACCCGGCACTGAATTTTGCCCAATTTCTGCTGCGCGCGATCATGCCAATGGTCCTTCACGTCGTGATTGCGATTGCCGCCGGATATGCAGTGGGATCGGAATTTACGAGGCGCAGCGTGAAAAGTTGGCTGGCTGCGGCGGGTGGAAATCCGCTCGCAGCACTCATTGGCAAGCTCGCGCCGCTGTTTGCTATCTTCATCGTCATGATGGCCGTGGAAGCCGGCATCGTTCATGGCGTCTTCGGTGTCTCCTTCCGGGGCAGTGCCATATTGATGGGTGCGGCCGCATGCCTGCTGGTGATCGCCTACCTGGCGGTAGGCGCGATGTTTCAACTGCTGGTGCGCAATCTCTCGTTCGGATTGAGCCTCACAGGAATTTTCTGCTCCCCTGCTTTCGGCTTTGCGGGGGTAGGTTTTCCAATTCTTGGGATGAATGAATTTGCACGGATTTGGGGGGACCTTCTCCCGATCCGCTGGTATATGGAGATCCTGTTTGATCAGGCCGTGAGGGGATTGCCGCCAGCGGTTTCCGCTCCGCCTTTCGCGGCTCTGGGTTTGCTCGCGGTAAGCTATTTCAGCCTTTCCTGGCTCCGTTTGCGCACGCTTGTTCGCGCGCCCGTGGCGGTGCCAAAGCCTCAACCTCCGGAACAACCTTACCCCGTAGCTGGAACCGGCGGCGCCATGTTCGCCGAATTCCAGCGGGTCCTCGGCAATCAAGGCGCCTTCAGCATGATTGTCCTTGCACCCATCATCTATGGGCTTCTTTACCCGCAGCCCTATCTCGGCCAGGTGCTTCGCAACATCCCCGTCGCAGTCGTGGACCTGGATCGGACGGAACTCAGCCGCAATCTCATTCAGACGCTCAACGCAGATGAGGCTGTAAAGGTCACAATCGCCGCCGGAACACTTGCGGACGCACATGCTGCTCTCGCCAGACGGGAAGTTTTCGCCATATTAGGGATCCCCAAAGACACCGAGCGGGAAGAATTGAAGGGCAACCAAGCCCGGCTCGCCGCTTATGTCGATTCGGCGTATTTTCTCCTCTATAATCGCACGCTGCAGGGCTTCAGTGAGGCAGCGAATGCGGTAACAGCGGGCATCGCCGCACGGGGTGCCCGGTCCGACGGCAGCCTTGCCCATGCGGCCCTTACAAAAAGCTCCCCGGTTGAGCTCCTAACGGAGCCATTGTTCAATCCCACAGGCGGCTATGCCAGCTACGTTGTTCCCGCTGCCTTTGTGCTTATCCTTCAGCAGACACTGCTAATGGGGTCCTCCATGCTGGGAGGAATTGCATTTCAGCGGGGCGGTGTCCGGGCGCGGCGCTTGCGGGGCAGCGCGCAGGATGTTGCCGGGCAGGCGCTCGCGCATCTTTGCCTCGCGATACCGGGATTGGCTCTTTATCTCATCATTCTCCCGCGCGTCTACGGTTTTTCAACCCTCGGGCATCTCCTCGACCTCTTTCTCTTGGCGGTGCCGTTCGTGTTGTCCGTGAGTCTTCTCGGCCAATTCGTGGGCGCTTGGTTCACCCGCCCTGAGGCTGCCGTGCTGCTATTCATCGCGACGAGCTTGCCGCTGTTTTTCCTCGTCGGCGTATCGTGGCCGCTGGAAGCCATTCCGAGCCAGCTGCGCGCCGCGAGCCAAATCTTCCCGAGCACCACAGCCATCGATGGGCTTGTGCGCATCAACCAGATGGGTGCGGGCTTGCGCGAGGTCTTTAAGGATTGGATGACACTTTGGGCGTTGACTGGCATCTACGGCCTGCTCGCAGTTCTGACGGCGCATTTTCTGGGCAAAAAGGAGAGCCGCCTTGGTGCTTAGTTGGCGGCGGATTATCCGGGTTCTCGCTCTGATCGCTTTGGCGGGCGGTGCAGGCTTCCTTGCTGCCAAATGGCGGCGGGGGGTGGCTGAAGCGCCGCTGATTCCAGGTGTTGTAAGGGAAACCGAACTTCATATTGCGCCGGAAATTAACGGGCGTCTTGCAGCGGTGTATGTGAGGCCGGGGCAACTAGTAAAAAAGGGTGGTCTGCTGGCGCTGTTGAGCAACCCGGAACTGACGGCTTCTGTCCTCCAATCGAAAGCGGCTTTAGGAAAAGCGCGCTCCGATCGCGACAACGTGTTCGCAGGTGTCCGCAAGGAGGTGGTCAACATCTCGGCCGAAGATATTGGCATCGCGGAGGCCAAGCTTGTGCTTGCCAGGCGCGAATATGAGCGATCGGCCACGCTCGCAGCCCATGCATTCGCGTCAAAACAATTACTTGACGAGCGCACGGCGACGCTCCGCACAGCGGAAGCCAACCTTACCGGGCTACGCGAACTCTACAAGCAGAACAGGGCCGGTCCTACGAAGGAGGAAAGGGAAACCACTCAGGCAAACGTGGTTTTGGCTGAAGCGGCTGTCGCTGATCTTGAGGCCAAGCTTGCCAAGACAAAGCTTTTTGCCCCTACCGATGGTGAGGCCGGCACGCTTGCTGCCGAACCAGGCGAAGTGATCTCACCAGGCCAATCAGTTATGACCTTGAAGGCCGCACGGGGGCTTTGGTTCAGCTTCACGGTCCGGGAAGACTTTCTGCGAGGCATAACCATTGGGTCTCCAGTCCTCTTATTGACTGCAAGAGGCAACACCGTCAACTCACGGGTCACGGAGCTACGGCCCCTTGGTGCATATGCAACATGGCGCGCGGCCCGCGCCGTGGGAGACCACGATCTCAACAGCTTTATCGTCCGTGCTGACCCGATTGAAATGCAGGAGCAGCTTCAGCCAGGAATGACCGTGTGGCTCATCCATCGCGGCGGCTCCGTGCAATAGCCTGACCTGCAAGGAAATACGCTGAGGGAATTCGATGGACGCCGCCTATGTTTCCGCCTTTGCCGCGTTGGGGGGATCGCTGATCGGAGGGGTGACCTCTTTCGCGGCCGCCTGGATCACCCAGCGTCAGCAGGCCAATGTTCAGCTGCTCCTGCAGGAGAAGACAAGACGCCAGGAGCTTTATAAGCAATTCATTGAAGAGTCCTCGAAATTATATGTAGATGCGCTTATTCACGATCAGGTCGCAGTTCCGCCTCTTGTCAATCTTTACTCTTCGGTCAGCAAAATGCGCGTCGTCTCGAGCCCCCGCATCCCCGAACTGGCAGAGAATGTCGTTCGCATGATTGTCGATACCTATTTCTCGCCCAATAAGACCTTGCCCGAGCTGCGCGCGATGTTGGATAGCGGGGCACTCGATCCTCTCCGATGCTTCAGCGAAGCTTGCCGTAATGAGCTCAGTGCACTGATACCGTCCTGACAGCCAACGATGCCCGGCGGGCGCTGCCCTGTTGCCTTCGTGCTATGTCGTTTCTCGGCCGTGGCTTACTTCATCGTTCACGCGCCCATAAGCTTTTTCCCTGCGCTGAATGGCGGCGGGCACTCGGTGCTTTTCTGTTTTGTTTGCCTGTTCCTTTGCGTGGCAGGCCCCGCGCCTGGACGGCGGGCAAGTCACAAGAAGGTCCTATAGCCGAAGCTCTTCGCGCCGAACGCGTCCCAGCCTCGGAAAACAGCGAAGGCGATCTCTTCCACAGGCAGACCAAAAGCCTCGACTGCCATGGCGCAGGCACGGGGGCGGCTTATAGGTCCTGATCTCATCGGTGCTGAGCCGAAAGTTGAACGAGCCTTCAAGGTCAGAGGTTGATATGCAGGCAGCGAGCATCTGTGGCGTAAAATTCGATAAGAGTGCCAATCGAAAACCGGCATGGGGCAGAGACGCCAATCCCTCGTGCCCCCGTGCCAGGGCTTCAACTGAAGAAAGCCTTGCATAAGACGTGAGCGTCTTTCAGGAGGCAGCCCGATTTTGAGCGACTGTGCCGCGAAATTCAGGGCGTCGCCTGATACTTGCCAAAAATCCGCATAGCGCCCGGAGCCGATGCGCAGCCTCAGCGCCTTGTTCGCCGAACATCTCTTTGGCTAACGCTAGAATTGAGCGCGGATCGAAAATAACGAATGCGTCGAAGGCAATCGCGCGCGTGCGATTCACTGTCCTTTCCTGGGCTGCTGCGATAGGAGAAAAACATGCTGCGAGGGCTGCACCGACGGTGACTGTCGCGAACTCGCGGCGCGTGAGGCTCACGGTGCGATCTCTTCTACAAGACAGGCGCCATCCGCAAAAACCTGCCTCCATTCAAAGACCTGAACCGATTTGCACAAGCCTGTAGCCCACAAAGGATCATCTTCACAAAGGCGGCGCACTTGCTGCCCGCCTCTACAAGCCATAGGCCGCCCGCAAAACCTCTAGGGTCCTCGGCCATCAACGGCCGGGACTTTTATCGCGGCCGCATTCTTATGCCATGTGGCGGACTCTGCTCCGGACTGGAATGCTGCAGCCGCTTCCGGCTAGGGATTTACGTTTCTTATGCGTCGCGCTGCAAAGGAGCAAGCTTGTGCCGATGAATCTGCGTTAGTGCATGCCGTGATCCATGTTCCTCATATCTTGATCATGCATCATACCGGCTGCGCTGTTTGTTTTCTCAACGAGGACATCGATTTTAACGGTACCGGCCTTGGCAAAGGTCATTGCCGTCGCCAAGGATGATGATGCCAAGGTCCAGAGGCTGCTCGAGACAGCTGCACGCTAGTCCGCGCTTCCCGCGGGGCCACCAGTAGTCACTTCACGCGAACAGAAGTCGTGCAAACACGGAGCTACTGCCATGACGAACCCGATCACCCCCGAGGGCGCTGCTTCAGCGCAGAACCCGCTGCCGCCAGTGCCCACCACGAAGGTCCTGGCGATCTCCCATTTTCATGGGCACGCCCATGACACCCGCCCAGCGCGCCCAGATTATGCCGCACGAAGTGCATGACACGGTGAATGCTTACCTCGCGGGCAAGATAGACCAGTGGTATTTCCGGACCGACGGGAAGGGTGTGGTTTTCATCGTCAACGCAAGCACACGGGAAGAGGCGAAAAACATTTTGGAGAAATTCCCGCTGGGGCAGGCCGGTTTGATGGGCTTTGACTATATCCCGTTAGGTCCGCTCAGTCCGCTGCGCATCATCAATGACATGGTGAAGTGATTCTATTGGCTGGCACGCCGCCGGCCGGCATGAAGCGGGCGTCAACCATGTGGACAACGGTCGCGAGGACGCCGCTTCGCGAGGGTCGCCGGTCGGCAGGAGAGAGCAATGAATCCTGTGGAGATCGCGGCGCTCGATGCGCTGGACCTGCTCGTCGTCGTGGACAACGAGAGCGACACGCTATCCAGCGTGGATAGAGGTGTGCCGCAGCTTCCCGAGCTCGGGCGACTGGTCGCGCGTGTGCGCCATCTTGCGGTCACGATCCTTCCCTCTATGCGCTCAAAAAGCCGCTGCCCCGGCGCACGGCCGACCGCGCGTGATAGCGGGAACGGGATGACCGCTCCCTTCTTGCTCCCGTCCATATTGCTCCCCTCAGGTTCCCTGTACCTACATCAAGCAAAAAATGAGGTGGTGCGAACCGACGCCAAATCCGCTTACGTGATAGCTTTCGCCGATAGTGCTGGCATGTCCTTTAGACTGCCGAGCAAGGTTAGTTTTGGTTTGGTATAAGGCTTCCTCTCTTTCAGAGGCTTCGTGATCTTCGTTTCAGCCTTTTTATGTTCTGGATCGCGGCCTAAAGTCTCCTCCAGGACCTGGACAGCATATTTAGGGGACATCGTCGACTGCCTCCTCCCAAGATGGCACGGGAGCGTTTAGAGGACCGGCTTCCGTCTCAGAGGGTGAAAAGATGGCCCGAACCGGTCCTGCCTGCCTACAGCCCCAAATGATGAGCCATTAGCATGACCTTCACGCGCGGGGGCACATATCAAGCCATGCATACAGACAACGGCTGTGGCGCGGTTTTAGTCCAAACGGATGAAACGCTATCCACGTCGGAGGAATAATCCCCAAAGAGTACGCGTTGTCACTTACTAGCCAAAACATGCAACAGGAAAGCCGCTTCCTGCCCAGAAAGCGGCTTTCTTGCGCCGCGACACGCGGTCGACACGCCTATACCGAGCACAAAGCGGCAAGCCAGAATTCGAAGATAGCCCTTCGCTTGTGACGCGCCGCTACTTCCTCATTCTTCAAATTGGCAAAATATGTACGCGGCATCTGCGCGGCCGCCCTCGCCTTGCCGAAGGCAATGAGGCTGTCGGCATCCTTGCCCGC
>JBAUNL010000049.1:0-17405 GCA_049579205.1 Rhodomicrobium sp.
GCCCGCGCTTCTCGCGGACCTCCTGAAATAGCCGGGAGGCCATGCCCCCTCCCGCGATGCCAGCAAAAATGCGGCCCGCGAATGAGGATGGGTGATCGTTCGGAAAACCTTCGAAGGCGTATATCAAGTGACATTGCTCGAAGCGCTTGTCCGAATTCGCGTGGCCGCCCTCGAACTTAGCCTTTTTTAGCGGGCGCGCGGGCTGCGAAGGCATTCCGCCAAAGAGTTCCTCCGCTAAACTTTGGAGCGCATCGTGATCGACCGCTCCGGCTGCGCTGAGGACCATCCTGGAAGCGGCATAGTTTTCGTTCCTGAAGCGTTTGAGATCCGCAGCCGCGTGGCGGGAAATCGTGCGCGTGGTCCCGAGAATTGAGCGGCCCAGCGGGTGATTTCCGTAGGCTTCGGCGATGGCGAGATCGAACGCGATATCGTCAGGACTATCCTGCGTGGCCGCGATCTCCTGCAGAATGACCTCGCGCTCGCGGTCCATCTCCTCGTCGGAAAAGGCCGGGTTCAAAAGCAGATCGCCTATAAGCCTGAGTCCGAGCTCAACGTCGTCCTTCAACACGCGGGCATAATAATTGGTGGACTCGGACGAAGTCACCGCATTCAGCGCGCCGCCCGCCCCCTCGATTTCTTCGGCAATTTGCATGGGCGAACGCGTCGGCGTGCCCTTGAACGCCATATGCTCCAGAAAATGGGCGACCCCATGCTCATTCTCGGTTTCAGCACGAGCCCCGGCGGTGACGAAAATGCCCACGGTCGCGGTTTCAAGGGCCGCCATCCGGTGGCTTACGATCCGCATGCCATTGCTAAGCTCGCTTGTTTGTATCGTCATTCTAACCTCAAAGCGTTCCGGAGGCGCGGCGAGCACCCTCGGCATGTGTGCTAATATATTCATTTACTTCCCTAGCGGAATGTGGCAGCAGCGCAAAACGCTCCGGCATGCTAAGGCATTTTTCAAGCACTGCCGGAACCGCAGGCAGCCGGCCGATGGCCCGCCTGACGGCTTCCGGAAATTTTGCGGGGTGAGCAGTACCAAGCACAATCATCGGGCCGCCGCTGCGCTCCTGCTCTCTTTGCGCTGCCACAAGCCCCACCGCAGTATGCGGGTCTATAATCATTCCTGTCTGTTGAAACAATCTTTTCATCACCGCGGCTGCCTCGTCGCGCGTCACCCTATATGCCGAGAAGCGCTCTTTCATAGATTGAAGCGCGGCTCGCGGGATCTCGAACCAGCCTTTTTCGCGCAGATTTCGCATCGCGCTTACGATGAAGGAGGCGTCGCGCCCGCTCGCCTCGAAAAGGAGCCGCTCAAAATTACTCGATATCTGGATATCCATGCTGGGGCTATCGGTCGGCGTGACGGTGCGCGGCTCGTAACGGCCGGTTTCTAGCGCGCGGGGAAGGATATCGTTTTCGTTGGTGGCAATAACAAGTCTGCCTAGAGGAAGCCCCATCTTGTCCGCGGCGAACCCCGCGAAAATGTCGCCAAAATTGCCCGTTGGGACCGCGAAAGAAGGCCTGGACGCCGGCCCAACTTTGGCACTTGCCGTGTAATAATAAACGGTTTGCGCGATGATCCGCGCCCAGTTGATGGAGTTGATCGCAGAAAGCGAGTAGCGCAGCCGGAATTCTTGATCGCCGAACAGTTCTTTGACGATGGCTTGCGCATCGTCGAAAGTCCCTTCGATGGCAATCGGATGAATGTTCTCTTCCGGGGCCGCCGTCATCTGCTTTCGCTGAACGTCGCTGATCCTGCCATGCGGGAACAAGATAAAAAGCTCAATGTCTTCGCGACCGCGGAAGGCCTCAACGGCTGCGGCGCCAGTATCGCCCGAGGTGGCGCCAAGAATTGTCGCCCTCCGGCCTGTCTGCTTCAGCGCCCGCTCCATAAGGCGCGAGAGGACTTGCATCGCGAAATCCTTGAACGCAAGCGTTGGCCCATGAAACAGTTCCAGCAGGAACAAGTCAGGTCCGATTTGAGTAAGCGGCGCCGCTTGAGGATGGCCGAAGCGGGCGTAAGCTTCATCGGCAAGGGCAAAAAGCTCAGTTTGCGCCGGGTTTCCGTCCGTGAATGGGGCCATGACATAGGCTGCCGCCGCGGCATACTTGATCGGCTCGGCAGGCAGCGAGTCCAAATCGGGCCAGGCATCGGGGAGGTACAGGCCACCATCCGGAGCGAGGCCGGCGAGCAGAACTTCTTGAAAATCGGCTGCGGGTGCTGCGCCGCGTGTTGAGACGTACTTCATAGACATGTGGATGGGTTATGGAGGTGGGTCATTCGCTACACAATAGGCTTGGTTTTCCATCAAGTCACGAGGCGCGGCAGGACCCACTCCGCATCCATTTTGCAGCCTAAGGTAGCTATTGGTTAGTTTTCTAAAATCTTAGGTTTGTTAGCCTCGATCGAGGCGATTGGCATTACAAAGTGAAATGAGTTTGTCATGCGTATCTTAAAATACGTCGTTGTCTCTACCGTTCTTCTGTTGGCCACATCTCACGCCTATGCGCAAAGCCTCGATGATGATACGGCCTGCGGAACGGTCGTGAATATTTTGGAGGCCCCTTTCCCGGATAAACAAAGGGTCAAGGAAGTTTTAGATTACACACTTCAGATTATGCAAGCTGTGGACCGCTTGCATGGATTGAAGCGCCAAATGGAGATTTTTCCGCAGATATCGAAGGAGGGCCGATCATTCGTAGCTTTAATCGTCACCGAGCGGTGCCGCAGCCAACATGGCCTAACTCTTGCCGATACCGCCATACAGACCTACGAGGCTATCCGGACCCTGCGCACCAGTCTCGGCCTCAATGGCGAGCGCCGCAAATGGGCACGCCGGACATTGGCGCCTTATCGCTTGGCGCCCAAAGTTCTTGGATCGAAAGTCGCCGCAACCAGGGCTGAGAACGGTTTTCCAGGCGACGGCCGGTGGCTAGGCTTTGGCGACGGTCACTAAGCGAAGCGTTCACAGGAAATATCCCGCCTAGGCGATTTAAGCCAATTTGAACGCCAAGAAAAGCAGCCGCGAGACCGAACCTGGGCAGGCATATCCAAGATGGGAATGCGGCAAAAAGTTTCCTTGGCAGCCTTCTCCAAAGAGTCGCGGCGACGCTTCATGAGCTGAAGCCGTAATGGAAAGCTTTGTACCAACTTCCAAAGACTCAAAATAAAGCATTGCTGCAGCGGCGGCAGCATTTTCACCGCATTGCGCGTATCCATGACGCACGTCAGGGAGCGAAAAAGCGTCAGCACCTAATATTCGCCTTATAGGGCGATGGTGCCGCAGGGCGGTCGATTGCCGGGACAAAGCCTTTGGCGCCGGACGATTTTGGGAAGAGGTCTAGGACTTCCACCCTTGGATCATCCGTAGAAACGCACCTTCCTACAGTGTTTTACCGGCCATGCTTCCCGGCGCGAGTTCTAAAGGAGTAAACCAGTGAAAGCACTCGTTTGGCACGGCAAAGAAGACATCCGCTACGACACGGTAACCGACCCCGAGATCGAGGACGCGCGGGACGCTATCGTCAAGGTAACCAGTTGCGCAATCTGCGGCTCCGATCTTCACCTTTTCCATAACTTCATCCCCGCCATGCTTCCGGGCGATGTCATGGGCCATGAAATGATGGGCGAGGTCGTCGAAACCGGTAGCGGGGTCAACGGCAAGATCAAGAAGGGCGACCGCGTAGTCTTGCCCTTTACAATCATTTGCGGCGAATGCGACCAATGCAAGCGCGGTAACTTCTCGGTTTGCGAGAAGACTAACCGCAAGAAGTATCTGGCCGATAAAATCTTCGGTCATCCGACGGCAGGCCTGTTCGGATATACGCACCTGACCGGTGGCTACCCTGGCGGGCAAGCCGAATATGTCCGCGTCCCGTTCGCGGACGCGACCCACATCAAGGTCCCCGACGGCATTCCCGATGAGAAGGTCCTCTTCCTCGGCGACATCCTTCCGACCGGGTGGCAGGCCGCTGTCCAGTGCGACATCCAACCCACCGATACGGTCGCGATTTGGGGCTGCGGCCCGGTCGGCCAGATGACCATTCGAAGCGCAGTTCTTCTCGGAGCGAAACAAATTGTAGGCATTGACTGCATCCCAGAACGCCTCAGCATGGCCGAGGCAGCCGGCGCGATCACGATCAACTTTGAGGAAGAAAGTGTCGTCGAGCGCCTGAACGCTCTCACCGATGGAAAGGGACCCGAGAAATGCGTTGACGCCATCGGAATGGAGTCGCACGTCACGCCCTCACTGCCGGATAGTCTCCTCGACCGCGCAGAGCAGATGCTGATGCTGGAGAGCGACCGTCCGCACGTCTTGCGCGAGATGATATATTGTTGCCGGCCGGCCGGCGTGCTCTCGATACCCGGTGTCTATGGGGGCCTCGCCAACCACGTGCCCATGGGTGCGCTGATGAACAAAGGTCTCACGGTCCGGACCGGCCAAACACACGTGAACCGCTGGACCGACGACCTTCTGTGCCGCATTGAAGATGGTCAGATCGACCCATCCTTCGTTGTCACTCATAACGTCGGCCTTAATGAAGGACCCGAGATGTACAAGGTGTTCCGCGACAAGCAGGACAGCTGCGTCAAGGTCGTTCTCAAGCCCTGAAGGACCAACCCATGAACTTTATGTCGAACATTTCGAATATTGCCCGGTCACCGGGCGACCCAAAGGTAGTTCAGTCCGGCCCGAGTTCGCTTGGCTCCTCCGACCGCTTAGCAAGGGCAATGGGATGGTTCAGCTTGGGGCTGGGCATGACGGAGCTCCTGGCCCCAAGGCGAGTTACGCGGGCACTCGGGATGCGCGGCTATGAAGGACTTGTGCGCGCTTACGGAGCGCGCGAGATCGCAAGCGGTGTTCTCTCGCTGTCGGTAGACAAGCATATGGGATTGTGGAGCCGCGTCGGCGGCGACGGGCTAGATATCGCAACACTATTGGCAGGGTTGACCCCGCGGAATCCCAAGAGGAACAATGTTATCCTTGCCCTTGGAATGGTCCTCGGCGTGACCCTGCTGGACATTATTGGCGCCCAAGGGACCACGGTCCGCCACACCCGTGCTCGTGGCCGCAAGCGTCTTTATAAGGACCGATCCGGCTTTCCTCGTGGCATGCAATCAGCGAAGGGGGCTGCCACAAAGGACTTCACGATCCCAGCCGACATGCGAGCTCCGGAGGTTGCACAGTTCCGCCGCGCTTCGGCCTCCGGCTGAGTCCCCCTGCGCGGCTAGCCGTGGAGGAGGAAGCCGCGAGTAATACAACGGAAAGCTAGAAGATTATGCGCATTGCGCAAGTCGCACCGCTTGCGGAAAGAGTTCCCCCTAAGCTCTATGGCGGTGCGGAGCGGGTCATCTCGTGGCTGACAGAGGAATTGGTCGCGCTGGGCCACGATTTGGTGCTATTTGCCTCCGCTGACTCAATAACCAAGGCGACGCTCGTCGCGGTCTGGCCTTCGGGCATCCGATTGAGCCACCCGTCGCCGGACCCCCTTTCGCCTTTGGCAAACCTCTTAGAGGCTGTAGCGGCGGCCGCGCACAACTTCGACGTCATACATTGTCACACCGATTGGGTTCACCTGCCTCTGTTGCAGCGTCTGCGTATCCCCTTTCTGACGACGCTTCATGGCCGCCTGGATGCACCCGGTCTGCAATCGGTTGCGCGTTTGTTTCCCTCCGCTCCTTTCGTGTCCGTCTCCGATAATCAGAGGAAACCCCTTCCCGGCCTCAATTGGCTGGCGACTGTTTATCATGGCCTTCCAAGTGATATGCTCAAGCCCTCGAAAGATAGGGGAAGCTACCTTGCCTTTCTGGGCCGGATCTCTCCAGAGAAAGGCCCAGAAACCGCGATAAGATTGGCGCAGGCCGCGGGATTGCCCCTACGCATTGCTGCAAAAGTCGAGGAAAGTAGTTACTTCAGGGAGCGCATTCAGCCTCTCATCGACGGACGCGACATTCAATTCATCGGCGAGGTTGGAGAAGGGGATAAGGAAGAATTTCTACAGAAGGCCGCGGCTTTACTTTTTCCGATCGAGTGGCCCGAGCCGTTTGGGCTTGTCATGATTGAGGCGATGGCATGCGGCACCCCCTCGATAGCCTTCCGTCGCGGCTCCGTTTCGGAGATCATTGAAGATGGCGTTAGCGGATTTGTTGTCGAGAACGAAGCGGAGGCTCTTTCAGCGATTGGGCGGCTTCCTGAGCTGGACCGAGGTTGCGTGCGCAGGACGTTCGAGCGGTGCTTTACCGCCCGCCGCCGCCCCGCGTTCGCTGTGGACGAATTCATAAAGAGTACCGGATTCAAACTGATACACGACCGCGCAATTATGCCTCTTTGACCTTCGCATCGAGCAAGCCCGCATAATATCCAATGCAGACGCCAAGAAGGGCAGCCGCGAGAGCGAACCAGGTCAGCGCATATTCGAGATGGCTATTGGGAATGCTGGCAAGAAGCTCATGAGGGTCACGGGCCTGCGGCCACAAGGCTGCCTGAGCCGCTGGTTCGGCTTGAATGTATTCGGTCGATACGGCCTGTTTGCCGGAAATTCCATCCAGAGCAGCCATCGAGGGAATGTCGGGCGCGAAGAAAAGCCTTTTCGCGGTATCATTGGGCGGCGCGAACCAGCTTGCCTTTCCAGGAAGCCGGACGATGCCTGTGATCTCGGTTTCGCCTTCCGCAAAGAGGCTTTTGCTCTCTGCGAGGCTCGCCGGGACGAAGCCCCGGTCCACGAAGACAATGCCGTTCCCAAATCTGAGCGGCGTGAAGAGATTGTAGCCATAACCCTCACGCGTCTTCGCTCTTGCCGCTTCCGGCGCCGGAGAAAGAACTTTGATCGTACCGGCATTGTCGAACTGCCCCCTGAGGGTTACGCGCATGAACTCGCGCCCGGTCGCATCGTTACCTGTGGCAGGCGGCTGATACTGAACGGGGGGGCGGGACAGCCCGGTCTCGAATCTCTCAATGAGGCTGTTCTTCCACTCACGCCGTTCCAACTGCCATACGCCAAGGGCCACGAGAAGGGAGAACGCGCAAAGGACTGCGACGCCTTGAACGATCGGTCGGTAACTAACACGCGGCTTCATGCAGGAGAATTAAGCAGCCGGCCTTACCGCGACGAGCCCTCGGCAGCTTTATTTGTGTATTGCAACGAGATGAGGGTAGCCTTCAGGGGCCGCAATATAAGGAGGGGAAGCGCGATCGCAAGCGGCAGCCAGAGAGCTGCGTGGACCCAATAAGGCGGCTTGTAGAGCGCTTCGACGATCAGCGCCCCGCCGGTAACAACAAAGCCCACGAAAAGCATGATAAAGACGGCAGGGCCGTCGCCTGAGTCAGCAAAGCCGTAATCGAGGCCGCAAACCGGGCAGCGATCCCGCAAAGCGAGGAAGCCCCGGTAAAGGGGCCCCTTACCGCAACGCGGGCATTTGCATAGAAGCCCCGCGATCCAAGGTGAGACGGGATCCGCGTCTGCCATCAGGGCTACGCCGGAGCGGAATAAGTTCCCGAGCCCCAGACGTAAATGCTGGCGAAAAGAAACAACCACACCACGTCAACGAAATGCCAGTACCATGCCGCTGCCTCGAAGCCGAAATGTTGCTTAGGCTTGAAGTGGCCTGCCAGCGATTGGAAGAAGACCACCGTCAGGAAGATGGTGCCCACGATCACGTGGAAACCGTGAAAGCCTGTCGCCATGAAGAAGGTCGAGCCATAGATATGGCCCGCGAATTTGAAACCGGCGTGGCTGTATTCGTAGGCTTGACAAGCGGTGAAGGCCATGCCGAGAAGGATGGTTAGTGCGAGGCCCCAGATTTGGCCTTTCCTGTCTCCGGTCTGAAGTGCGTGATGCGCCCAGGTCACCGTCGTGCCGGAGGTGAGGAGAATCAGCGTGTTGACGAGCGGGAGTTCCCAAGGATCGAAGGTGTGATTGAAAAGGCGGTCTGCCGTCGGAACTGGTGGCCATTTGCCCCCCAGCACCTGGTCTCGGCCAACGACCCCGATTTGCACTCCATCGCTCAGCTTATGGACGTCGGCCGGGAAAAGAGAAACGTCGAAATAGGCCCAGAACCAGGCGACGAAGAACATGACCTCCGAGGCAATGAAGAGGATCATTCCGTAGCGCATCGCCAGCTGCACAATTGGGGTATGCGTGTGCTTGTAGACAGATTCCACGACGATGTCCCTGAACCACAGGAACATGGTCCCGAGTAATCCGGCCACACCAGCAAAGAAGACCCACGGCCCCTCGATACCAAAGACGCCGCCTTGGCTCGTCTTCATCCAAATGACGGCCCCGGCCGTCAACACCAAGGCGGAGATAGAACCCACGATCGGCCAAGGGCTTGGCGGAGGTAAGTGATAGTCGTGATGTCTTACGGCGTTAGCCATCGTCTTCTCCCAAATGCGATAAGGGTGTTAGCCTGGATTTCGAACTTTGGCTAGGCTCGCATTGCCGCGGACGGAGGTCACATTTGCCGCAGCCGATGCCGGGTGCTGAACTTTGAAGAATGTGTAAGACAGCGTCATGTCATTGACGAGTTTAGCTTCGCTGTCTTTGAGGATCGCTGGGTCAATGAAGAACGAGACCGGCATCTCGACGGTTTCGCCGGGCTTCAATGTCTGCTCAGTGAAGCAGAAACACTGAATCTTGGTGAAGTACTGCCCCATGATGCTGGGGCTGACATTGAACACCGCCGAACCCGTGATCGTGTCGCTGGAGCGATTTGTGGCGCGGAAGAAAGCAAGCTTGTTCTCGCCCACACGCAGCGTAACCTCCGGTACCACAGGGGAGAACGCCCATGGAAGCCCGGCTGCCACATTGGCATCGAAGCGCACTGTCACGGTCTCGGGTAAGACCACGCCCGGCCCCGAAGCCGCGCGCTGCGGCGTGCCAGCAAACCCGGTCGCAGCGCAGAACATGCGATAAAAGGGGATGGCGGCAAATGAAAGCCCGACCATCAGGGCCACGAACGCGACAAGCGCCGCTGCTATTCGAACATCTTTCCTGTTCGAAGGGGCCGGTTTTGGCTGAGGGCCAGACGTTGGATCATAAGGGCCGGTTGGCGACATTTCCTCCGAGCCTCACAATCGTTACGAAGAAGAACAGTAAAACCAGTGCGAACAGCGCCCAGGCAATTGCTAGCGAGCGAAGCCGTTTCCGGCGTTTTGCCTGCTCCGCATCTTCCGCGGCGGCATCCTTGTCCTCTATTTCGGCGGGGGGCCGATTATCGTCCAAGCCCGAAGCCATGTTCGACCCAGAGCGCTCCGAAAAGCGCGAACAGATAGAGAATGGAGAAGGTAAAGAGCAGCCGGCAGGCCCGATCGGCTTCGAAGCCTTCCCTCACCCGATAAACGCGCCAGGCACAAAACAGGAAGCCGGCGCCCAGAGCCGCCGCTACCGCTCCATAACCGTAGCCCGCGAAACCAAAGGCGACCGGTAGGAACCCCGCCAGCACCGTCGCAAGCGTATAAAGCAAAATCTGCTGCCGTGTATGCGCGGTGCCGCGAACATTCGGCATCATCGGGATTCCGGCCCGCTCGTAATCGCGCGAGCGGTAAAGCGCAAGCGCCCAGAAATGGGGCGGCGTCCAAAGGAAGATGATGAGGAAGAGAACGAAGCTCGCCCAAGCGACGCTGGAAGTCGCGGCCGCCCAGCCAATCATGGGCGGCAATGCCCCAGCGGCGCCGCCAATCACAATGTTCAGCGGGGTCCGCCGCTTCAGCCAATGCGTATAGATGACGAGATAAAAGACGATGCTCGCGGCAAGGAGGGAGGCCGCGACCCAGTTCACGAGGAGCCCAAGGCTTAAGACAGAGAAGGCCGCGAGAAAGAGCCCGAATGCGGCTGCCTCTTCCCGGCGTATGCGCCCGCGCGGGATGGGACGCTTCGCCGTGCGTTGCATGAGCGCGTCGATATCGGCGTCGTACCACATGTTGAGAGCACCGGCAGCGCCTGCTCCCATGGCGATCAATATGAGCGCTGCAAATGCCAGCACGGGATGAAGCGGGACCGGAGCGATGGCCATGCCCACCGCGGCCGTGAACACTGCCAGCGACATCACCGTCGGTTTCAGAAGTACGATAAAATCCTGGACGGACGCCGAACTTGCAGGAAGTGCCTGAGGTTCAGACAAAGTAACCGGGGGTTCGCTCATCGTTGATCTTGTATTGTTCCCCTCCGGAGAGGCGTCCGCCGAAACGCTTACCGAAGCATGTTTGCACCGCGGGGCGCTGCCCGCACCTTAAGCGATGCGAGGCAGCTCCTCGTATGAATGGAATGCCGGCGGCGACGGCAAGGTCCACTCGAGCGTTGTCGCTCCAGGTCCCCACGGATTCGCCCCAGCTTTCCTTTTGCGGAGAAAGGCATCCGCAAGAGTCGCCAAGAAAATCAGTACGCTCACTCCACCGATATAAGAGCCGATGGACGAGATATAGTTCCAATGCCAGAACGCCTCCGGATAATCGGCATACCTCCTAGGCATCCCGGCGGCCCCGAGGAAGTGCTGCGGGAAGAAGGTAAGGTTCACACCGATGAAGGTTGTCCAGAAGTGGAGTTTCCCGCCGAATTCGGAATAGGTGTAGCCCGACATTTTCGGGAACCAGAAATAAAATCCGGCAAAAATCGCGAACACGGCACCGAGCGAAAGAACGTAATGGAAGTGAGCCACGACGTAGTAAGTCTGATGCAGCGAGCGGTCGATGGCCGCGTTCGCAAGCACGACACCCGTAACGCCGCCAACCGTGAAGAGGAAGATGAAGCCGATCGCCCAAAGCATTGGGGTCCGGAACTGAATTGAACCGCCCCACATGGTCGCAATCCACGAGAAGATCTTGATGCCAGTGGGAACGGCAATCACCATGGTGGCGAACACGAAGTAGGCCTGGGTATTCACGCCAATGCCGGTGGTGAACATGTGGTGAGCCCACACAATGAAGCCGATCGCGCCAATGGCCACCATGGCGTAAGCCATGCCGAGGTAGCCGAACACGGGCTTTTTGGAGAAGGCGGAAATCACCTGACTGATCATGCCGAAGCCCGGCAGGATGAGGATATAAACTTCGGGATGGCCAAAGAACCAGAAGAGATGCTGGAACAGCAGTGGATCGCCGCCGCCTTGGGGATCGAAGAAGGTTGTGCCGAAATTGCGGTCCGTGAGGAGCATGGTGATCGCGCCTGCAAGCACGGGAAGCGAAAGGAGCAGCAGGAACGCCGTCACCAGGATCGACCAGACGAACAGCGGCATCTTATGCAACGTCATGCCAGGAGCGCGCATATTGAAAATGGTCGTGATGAAGTTGATCGCGCCGAGGATCGAGGATGCGCCGGCAAGGTGCAGCGAAAAAATAACAAAGTCCATCGCCGGTCCGGGATGCCCGGTTGTGCTTAGTGGAGCGTAAAGCGTCCATCCGCCGCCGAAGCCGTTCGAGCCCGGAGCACCCTCAACGAATAGCGACAGAACGAGCAGCGTGAACGAGGCCGGTAAGAGCCAGAACGAGATATTGTTCATGCGCGGGAACGCCATGTCCGGCGCTCCGATCATGAGCGGCACCAGCCAGTTTCCGAAACCGCCGATCATCGCGGGCATGACCATGAAAAAGACCATGATCACGCCATGCGCGGTCATGGCGACGTTATAGGCCTGCGCGTTTGGAAAGATCTGCAAACCTGGGTCTTGCAGCTCCATCCGCATCAATATCGAAAGGCCGCCGGCGACGATCCCGGCGCAGATCGCGAAGATCAGGTAGAGAGTGCCAATGTCCTTGTGGTTTGTCGAAAACAGCCATCGGGCAACGAAGCCCGGGTAATCGTGACCATGATCGTGTGCCGCCGCGATGTCCTTTGACATTAACAATGCCCTTTTAGTTTCATGTTTCGCCAGCCCAAGCTCAATCAGACCTGTCAGCGCGCCGCGAGTTGGCCGCCGTCCGCCGCTGCCACGCTGTTGGTTTGCGCACTTGCGGTTTTCTGTTTTTCACTGAGCCACTTACGATAATCATCGTCATTCACGACCTTGACAGCGATCGGCATATAGGCGTGCCCTTGACCGCAAAGTGCGGAGCATTCGCCGTAATATGTCCCGGTCTCCTTCGCGATGAACCAGGTGCGGTTCACACGTCCTGGCATGGCATCCACCCGCGAGCCGAATTCCGGGATGACCCATTGGTGGATGACGTCGGCGCCGGTGGTCAGCACCTGCACCACTTTATTGACAGGCACGACCATCTCATTATCGACGGCCAGGTTCCGTAGCTGCCCCGGCTTTAAGTCTTTATCCTCTACGGGGAAGGAATCGAAGGCGATCTTGTCGTCCGGATATTCGTAAGACCAGTACCACTGCTTGCCGATAGCCTTCACCACGACATCCGCTTTCGGGAAGTCGTATTGCTCAAACAGCAGCCTGAATGAAGGGATCGCGATCACCACGAGGATCAGGACCGGCACGATCGTCCACAGCACTTCCAGCGTCGTGTTATGGGAATTCCTGGATGGAACCGGATTTGCGCTTTCGCGGTAGCGGACGATAACCCATAAGAGCAGGCCCATCACGAAAACCACGATGGGCACGATGACGGCGAGCAGAAGGATGTTGAAGCTGCGCATCGATTCCATGAGCGGCGAACCCGCGCGCGGCAGGTCAATCTGCCATTCGTGAGGGACGCCCTCGAAGGCATAAGCGCTTCTTAAACTTGCCAAAATTGCAAGAGCGCCAAGAAATGCCAGTGCACCAAACCGAGCCTTCATACCCAACCTTCAAGCTTCCCTGCTGCCGGGGCTATCTGTAGCCGTACATAAGCGGCTTGAACAAGCGAAAATTGACGCGAATCAAGGCGCGAGCGCTAGGCATAGCGTCGCAGCAAGCGCAAGGCGGACTATGCGCTCAAGTCTCAATTTAGCCCTATTCCTTGCTGAGTTGCGAGGCCAAACATGCCCCGCATTTCAAAAAACGGTAAATGATGATGTTACGATCGGCGAAGTTGGCCGCGGCCTGCGTTTTCTGCGTCTTCGCTGCGGTACAGGCACACGCCCAGTCGGAGGTCGGCTCCGGTGAGGTCAAGGCCATCTACGGCGCGTGGAAGCTGAAATGCGCCCAGATCGCGGGCGCCAAGCAGGACAAATGCGCGCTTGTGCAGGACTTGAAGCTCGAGGACCGCCCCGGCATGCTCATGACGGTGCTTTTCATGCGGGCCTTCGACAGCGATAAAAAAATCCTTCGCATTGTGGCGCCGCTAGGCGTTGTTCTTCCCGCCGGCCTTGGCTTGAAAGTCGACGGCGCCGATGTCGGCAATGTCAAATTTTTGAAATGCTATCATTTCGGCTGTCTCGCTGAAGTTATTGTTTCCGACGAACTCGTCGGCAAGTTCACATCCGGCAAGACCGCAAGCTTCATCGTTTTCACCACCCCAGAAGCAGGCATTGGCTTCCCCGCGCCGCTATCGGGTTTCGCGGATGGCTTGAAGGGCCTAAACTGAGCTGAAAAGCTAAGTTTGGGAGGTTTTATGGGCGATCGCAGATACGAAGGTGCGGCAGTCTTGATTTCAGGCGCGGCTCGGGGCTTCGGCCGGTTGGCCGCCGAACGCTTTTCCGCCGAGGGCGCACGCCTAGTGATTACGGATATTCTTGAAAAAGAGCTGGAGGAGACGGCCGCGAGTGTGCGAGCGCTTGGTTCTGAAGCCGTTGCGATTGCTGGCGATATCGCAAACGCTGACATGGCCCCGCGCCTCGTGGAAGCGAGCCTTACCCGCTTCGGAAAGCTCGACGTCGCGGTGAATAACGCCGGCATTGCCCACACCTTCAGCAAATTCACGGATATCGGTGGCGACACGCTCGATCGCATCATCCGTGTGGACCTGATCGCCGTTTTTCATGCAATGCGGCATCAGCTCAAACAAATGGAGCGGCAGGGGAGCGGCGTAATCCTGAACGTCTCCTCGGTCGCCGGCATCGCTGGCGCGCCGCTGCTCAGCGCCTACTCCGCTGCAAAGCATGGCGTTATCGGGCTTACGAAAAGCGCCGCACTCGAATATGCGCGGGCCGGCATTCGGGTGAACGCGATCTGCCCTTCGTTCGCGGCCACGCCCATGGTCATGGACGAGATCGACAAAATGCGCGGAGGGGCGGAAGAAGCTCTATCGCGCATCACCGCTATTATCCCGATGCGCCGGCTTGCAACGCCCGAAGAGATTGTGCAGGCCATGCTCTGGATTTGCAGCCCGGCGAACAGCTTCATGACGGGGCAAGCAATTGCAGTGGACGGCGGCCTTACTGCCATCTGAAATGCTCTAACCCCGCCCGAAGGCGGGGTTATTCGATTGCTGCCGCAAACCCACCACTAATCAATAGCCGCCATAGCCATTGTTGCCGTAGTAGGGCCGGGGCGGATAGGGGCGCGAATAGCCTTCGCCATATCCTTCACTGCGGTACCCATCGTGGCGATAGCCCGACGCGAATCGCTCCACGCTATACACCGGTCCATGATCTTCGAAGTTCAGGAGCGCGTGGCTGACGATCTCGCCGCGTCCGTTGAAGCGAAGCAGAATGTAGCCATGCACGAACTCGCGCTCGACCTTCACCATGATCGCGGAATTATCCTGCTCGCGTTCCTTGGGAAATTTGGCGACATAGAACTTGCCGCGATAGTCGCCGAAAACGCAGGGCTCGCCATTGCGAAGTCCGTAAACCGTAACGCGGACGCGGTGGTTATAGTCGGGCCTGATCTCGATCCGCACCACCATGTTGCGCTGCAGCTCGACGTTGTTCCAGGTGCCGAGGAAGTCGCTCGGCTCGCCGTAAAGCGGGTTGCGGGGCTGCGCGGAGGCGGCAGCGGCGCTGATCAGAAGAAACACAAATGCAACGGCAACTCTCATGCTACTGCCCTCTACTCAACAATGGGTACCAACGGGAGTATCGGGCTTTCGCGTAAATTTTTAGTATAGTTTGAAGGACCTCTCAAGTCGCACACGGGTCTAGCCCTGGCAAAGCGTCCGGGATCGGATAATATTATTAAATTAGGGTTTCGATTACGAAGGACTTTTCAATGCCAGTTTCGCAACCCGATCGAGAAGGGCGGGGGTGACGGAGATCGACTGGATAGAAGACGGCGACGGATTCTTGGCGTGGCTGAACCCGGCCCGGCTCAAAATGCTACGCGAGGCGCTTCGGCTTCATCGACAGAAGGGGCTACCCCTAGTGCAGTGGTGGCGGCACATTCGAGAAAAGGGAGCCCAGCCCTTCCGCCATGGTCGGATGGGTGAGAATAGCATCGCGCAAGGCGCCGTATGGCAGCCCCGCCAGCATAGCCGTCTGTACCACCGATACCACCTCGCCCGCTTCGGCCCCGATCATCGTGAACCCGAGAATGCGGTCGTCATGCGCCGCAACAAGCGCCTTCATGAAACCTTGCATTTCGCCGGTCGTCCGCGTGCGAAGCACAGCACTCATCGGCAGCTTTGCGACACGCACCGCGGTCCCCAGACGGTGCGCCTCGCCTTCGCTCAATCCAACCCGAGCGAGCGGCGGATCCGTAAACATGCAGTAGGGAACCAGCCGGTCACGCGTTGTGCGGTTGCCTCCAGCCAAATTATCCCGAATGACCCGGAAGTCGTCGAAGGAAACGTGCGTGAATTGCGGGCTGCCCGCACATTCTCCAATCGCCCAAACATTCGGGGCGGTGGTTTCCAAGCGCTCGTTGACTTTGATGTAGCCACGGCCATCCAACTCAACGCCGGCCACATCGAGTCCTATGCCTGCGGTGTTGGGAATACGTCCTGCTGCGACTAGGATGTCGCTACCCTCGACGGTCTGCTCACCTGATGGCGTACGCACCGTAAGGCTTACGCCTTCACCTGACCGCCCACGCACATGGCTCACCTCTGCCGGCAATAGAATGTCGATTCCTTCGGCGCTGAGGAGCCGCCGCATCTCCTCGGCGACGTCGGGATCCTCCCGCCCTGCGATCTGAGGGCCCTGTTCGATGATAGTGACCCGGCTGCCGAACCGGCGGAAGGCCTGCGCCAGTTCGAGGCCGACATAGCCGCCGCCGAGCACGATCAGATGGGACGGCGCATAGTCACAAGTTCCAACGCCTCGATGTTTGTAAGCGGTTTGGCCGCTTCCAGCCCAGGCATGGCCGGAATGGCCGCGTGCGTCCCGGTATTGACGAAGACCTGACCGCCTGAGACCAGACGCTCACCGTCACCGTTCAGCTGCACTTCGAGTGTTTTCGGTGCCACGAAATGCCCCGTCCCCATGATCAGCTCGACGCCGCTCGCTTTATATTCCTGCACATCCCCAGCGACCAGGTTCTCGACCATGTTGCGCTTGCGCTGACGGACCTTGGCCATGTTGGTCGTAACGGGACCCGTTAGCGTGCCGAAATTATCGGCGTGGTGGACCAAATCTGCGACTTTCGCGCTCCAGATTACGTTCTTGCTGGGGAGGCAGTTGATATTGTGGCAGGAGCCGCCGATCCACCGGCGTTCCACCAGAGCAGTACGCCGCCCGGACCCCGCCAGATGCCAGGCAAGGAGCATGCCGCCATTTCCGCTGCCGAGGATGAGGGCTTCAAACCGCTCCGGCTCAGGCATGTCAGTCTCCGCGCGTAAGTCTTGAACGTAACCCCGGCTACATTAAGATCAGCCGCCGCCCTGCGCTGAATGAGGGATAGGGCCAGTGAGCTGGCCATTTGGTAACAGCCGCTCCGGATAGGGTCCTCCTCCTCCGCCCCAAGCTTGGAAGTATTGAGAACCCGGGCCATAGGGGCGCATCCGAGGGTCTTCAATAAAGAACGCGACCTGCGTAGCCTTTGCGGGAAGAGTGCCGCTTACAGCGTTCACATCGTAGACAAGGTTCGAATTCTCCATCCGCGGGTTCTCTAAACTGACCTCCATGTTCTCGGCTTTGCCGGTGTCCGAGCCAAAACATTGCATAATCGCCTTCGGAGGATTCTTCTCCATCGCTTCTTTATGGCTGTCCCATAGTTTGACGTAGCTCTCATTGCTCATATGACCCGCCATTGGAGCTGGCTTGTCTCCAAAATAGACAGTCGATGGGGAGGACAATGTCAACTTGACGTCCTTGTAGGTCGTGCTGGCGGCGGATTGCATAAACATCATTCGCGCTTTTTCGCCGGATTTCTCCGGAGAAGTTGACTGTTCAGCAGCAGCGGATTTCTCTGCCGCTGCCGATTTCTCGGCAGCCGCGGCTCCAGACCACGCAAAACCAAGCGCTAGCATTGCTAGGCCCGGTACGTAGATGTATCGGATGGTTCTCACTTTAAGCCTCCTCCCTGGAAGACGCCAGGCGCGGAAGCGCGCGGGCGAAACTGTACTGTAGCGATAGGTTATACCGTATCCGGTTGATTAGTTCGCCTCGTTTGGCTTTGGCCACCAATGGAAGAGCGTGCTAGCCCGGAT
>JBAUNL010000050.1:0-10523 GCA_049579205.1 Rhodomicrobium sp.
ATTACGCCAAACGGTTCTCATTCAATTTTTCCCTTCCAATCAAAGTGCGTCTGCATCAGTTTCGCCGGTGAGGATGCGCACCGTCTGCGTTATGGGTGAGACAAAAATTTTGCCGTCACCAATCTGCCCCGTCTTGGCGATCGAGGAGATCGCCTCGACAACTTTCTCCGCGCTGTCCGAAGCGACTGCGATTTCGATCTTAAGCTTTGGCACGAAGTTGATCTCATATTCCGCACCCCGGTAGATTTCGGTGTGCCCCTTTTGGCGCCCGTAACCCTTCACCTCGGTTACGGTCAAACCGTCGATCCCGGCGTCGTCCAGTGCCTGGCGAACTTCTTCGAGTTTGAAGGGCTGAATAATCGCCATTACCATCTTCATTTGCCAACTCCGGAAAGCGCCCACGTTGAAGTGTGAGCGAACAGCTTCGCCCAGGGTAAGATTGCATAATCAATATCCGTGCCAGCCCGGCCTAGAAGCTGTTCTTAACTCCGGCCAAACGAGCGATCAGAAAGCTGCAATGCTAATGCGGAATGCGCCGCCGGATGCAAGATCACCCGCGGCGAATGCTATGAAAGCGCCAGGTTTTGAAAGGCCCTAAACCCCATCGTTGCCTCTTGATGCCCGCCTTGCACAAGAATTGCCTTTTGCTGCGTAAGGGCTGACTTGGACTGTAATCCGAGGAGAGTCCTAGCAGGCGCGGCTATTATGTAGTCGCGGGGGCTATCCAAACTCGATACTCGCCGTCGCAAGTCAATAACAGCTCCTGGGCTGAGGGCGCACTCGCGCGTTGGTAAGCGCTGTCGCGCAGATACACTCTCCAGCGAAGAGACTTTTATTAGGCAGCAGCCGCGTCTGCCGTCTTCTTGTGCAATTGCTGCATTGGGGCCACTTCCGCTAGCTACTCGTTTGTTAGACCTGACGTGAACCTTGCCGAATGATGCTGGAGCCTGATAAATCGCTTTCTAGTAACCAATATCTAAGTGGAGTAATGGTTGTGGCATTTGGGGGATTTAAAAGGGTAAGGAGCGTGCTGCTCGCTGGCGCTACTCTCGCAGCACCGCTTGCACCAAGCTTGGCCGCCGACCTCGGCAACATAAGCATGAAAGACGCTCCTGCCGGTGGTGATGCGCTTGCGGTAACGGGATACACGCAGGGAATTACCGACTACATATTCCGTGGCATCTCGCAGAATCGTCGCGAGCCCACCGTGCAAGGCGGTCTCGATGCTACTTACGGCATGTTCTATGTCGGAAGCTTTGCGTCTGGCGTGAACTTCGCTTCGGAGCTTGCCCCTTACGATCCTCGCGCAAATCTTGAATGGGATATGTATGGCGGTATCAAGCCCAAATGGGGCGATCTAACCTTCGACTTCGGGGTCATCGCCTATATTTATCCGGGAGAACGGATTCAGCACCCCCTGGGCTATTACCAGCAGACCTATGTCGAGTTCAAAGCGGGGGTGAGCGCCACGATCTTAAAGGATCTTGCTGTGGGCGGCACCGTCTATGTCTCGCCCGACTATAATGGCGAGACAGGCACAACGGTTGTTGTCGAAGGTACCGCTTCAAAGCCGCTTATTTCCCTCCACGGCGTCGATGTGGCCGGCAGCGGTACGATTGGTCACTTGTCCTACGAACAGAGCAAGGCTTTCGGCACTCCGCTGTTCGATTACACTTATTGGAATCTGGGTGTTACGGGGACGTGGAAGACCCATTATTCGCTTGACCTGCGCTGGTGGGATACCGACGGGATCGGTACAGGCAAAGCGCCCTGCGGCTCTGATACTTCGGTGCTGCAGTGCGGCTCGGCTTTCGCCGCGACCTTTAAATATTCCTTCTAGACTGATCCCGGAATGGAAAAAAAGGCTGCTTTAAGCAGCCTTTTTTGTTTTGAGTTACAGAAGTTTGCGTGCCGGGTCGGATATGGCACAAAAGAGATTCCAGCCAAATCCTAGTGTCTGAACCTGTGCTCAAGGAATCCGGGGGTACTTGGCAAACTCCATAATAAGATCAGCCAGGATGGCCCCTTCGCTGTTCACGTTGAATCGTAGCGCTTACTGCAGTGCTATCAGGGGGGAGTGATCTGGTCTGTACTCCCTTAACGGGACAATTGGCGCAAATGCCCTTAAATCATTCTGCGATAGTGCCTGCCCCCATTTTTGTCTTGCTGGCATGGGGGTCTCGCTTAACATATAATTCCCGCTTTTCGACGGATATAAAAATGGCGGCCAAGAGGCCGCCAATTCTTTACTCGTCCGAAGTTTCAGCAGGAATAGTACATGTCGAACTCGATCGGATGCGGCATCATCCTGAACCGGTCGACCTCTTCCACCTTCAGCTCGATGTAAGCGTCGATCTGATCGTCCGTGAAGACGCCGCCCTCTTTAAGGAAAGCACGGTCAGCATTCAGTTCGTCGATTGCCTCTGTGAGCGAGCCGCAGACGGTTGGGATGTTTTTAAGTTCCGCCTCCGGCAAATCGTAAAGGTTCTTGTCGATGGGATCGCCGGGGTGGATGCGGTTGCGGATGCCGTCGAGACCAGCCATCAGCATGGAGGCAAAAGCCAGATACGGATTGGCGGAGGGGTCGGGGAAACGAACCTCGACACGCTTTGCCTTGGGATTCGAGGTGACCGGAATGCGGCATGACGCCGACCGATTCCGCGAGGAGTATGCCCGCAGCACGGGCGCCTCATAACCGGGAACCAGGCGCTTATAGGAGTTGGTGCTGGGGTTCGTGAAAGCATTCAGCGCCTTTGCATGCTTGAGAATGCCGCCGATATAGAAGAGACAGTTCTCCGAAAGATCGGCATAAAGATTGCCGGCGAATACCGGGTTGGAACCCTTCCAGATGGACTGGTGCACATGCATGCCTGAGCCATTATCGCCAAAGACCGGCTTCGGCATAAAGGTGGCCGTCTTGCCATAGGACTGAGCCACGTTGTGGATCACATATTTGTAAATCTGCATGGCATCCGCGGTGCGGGTCAGCGGGCCGAACTTGATGCCAAGCTCATGCTGAGCGGCTGCCACCTCGTGATGGTGCTTCTCGGTGACGACGCCCATCGCCGACATTGTCGAGAGCATTTCCGACCTGATATCCTGGGCACTATCTACCGGCGGGACAGGGAAGTAGCCGCCTTTTGTGCGGGGGCGATGGCCGAGATTGCCCATTTCATATTCGGTCGGCATGTTCGTGGGCAGTTCGCTCGAATCCAGGCGGTAGCCGCAATTGTAAGGATCGGCGGAGAAGCGCACGTCGTCGAAAATGAAGAATTCCGCTTCGGGACCGACGAAGACTTTGTCGCCAACGCCTATGCGCTGCAGATAGGCCTCGGCCTTGCGGGCCGTCCCGCGCGGATCGCGCTCATAACGCTCTCCGGTCGCCGGCTCAAGAACATCGCAGAAAATCGCAAGAGTGGATTGCGCAAAAAACGGGTCCATATGCGCCGTTTCCGGGTCGGGCATAAGGGTCATGTCGCTTTCGTTGATGACCTTCCAGCCAGCGATGGAGGAGCCGTCGAACATGATGCCTTCCGCGAAGGCTTCCTCACCCATTTCCGACGTTTCCATGGTTACATGCTGTAACTTGCCGCGCGGATCGGTGAAGCGAAGATCAACAAACCTGATATCCTCGTCTTTTAGCTTTTTTACTACTTCAGTCGCGTTTGCCATAGTACTCCCTCATGCGGTTAACTCGCGGGCTCAGGTAAAACGGCGGGGCACCGTTGGTTGATGAATGGTATTGCTTTGGGAAAAGCAAGAGAGGCTATTAAATTGCCTCCGTGCCGGTCTCCCCGGTCCGGATACGAATAGCGTCCTCGACGTTGATAATAAAGATTTTACCGTCGCCAATCCGGCCAGTTCTAGCAGAGTTACGGATTGTTTCGACGGCTTTCTCCACCATCTCATCCGGCAACACAATCTCAATTTTTACCTTCGGCAAAAAATCTACAACGTATTCGGCGCCGCGGTAGAGTTCCGTATGCCCCTTCTGCCGCCCAAATCCCTTTGCTTCCGTGACTGTGATGCCCTGCAGACCTATCTCCTGCAACGCCTCCTTGACCTCGTCAAGCTTGAACGGTTTTATAACCGCCTCGATTTTTTTCATAGCGAGTGGCATCCTCCAAGGGGCCCCAACAATGCCTCAAGGAAAGCACAGGCCATGCCAAATGGTCTAGGTTTATTCTAAGGGTACTCCGAATCATGCCATAGAAAGGTTTTTTGCCTAAAATTTAGGCTATATGCCTACTTAATGAGCAAACACACAATAATACTTCCAGGCCTCCAGTGAAGCCATGCATTTCTTTCGTATCGCTCCCAAATTTCCGCTACATTCGAACCGCATCTCGATTTATGGATGAACAATCCGACCCTCAAAAAAACAGGGATGTTTCTTGCTGGAACTACTGACCGCCGAAGAGATGAGCCGCGCGGAGAAGCTTGCCGCCGACGCTGGGATCTCAACCTTGACAATGATGGAGAATGCGGGGCGCGCGGTGGCCGAGGAAGTTGTCCGCCGCTTCCCCCGTGGTAGCCGGGCCACCGTTTTGTGCGGACCAGGTAACAACGGGGGCGATGGCTTCGTATGCGCCCGTTATCTCCGCGAACGCGGCTACCATGTTCGCTTGGCCTTACTGGGACGGCGGGACGATCTGACTCGCGATCCTAAAGAGATGGCAAAGCGCTGGGACGAAGCCATCGAACCCATGTCACTTCGCAGCCTCGAGGGCGCGCAACTGATTGTCGACGCAATTTACGGAACTGGTCTGCACGATGACGTAACGGGCGTTCCCGCGCAGATGATCGAGGAGGCGACTGGCCGCAACATTCCGGTAGTCGCCATCGACGTTCCCACCGGAATCGATGCGACAAAGGGCTTGGTCCACGGTCTTGCCTTCAAGGCTGTCGCAACCGTTACCTTCTTCCGCCGCAAAACTGGGCACGTGCTGCTTCCTGGGAGGCTTTATTGCGGAGACGTGCGCGCCGCCGATATCGGCATCCCAGCCACCGTGCTAGAGGACATCGCGCCTAGCACGTTTTCGAATGACCCAGAATTCTGGCTTCGCTTCTTCCCGAAACTTAAGATTGACGCTCACAAATACGACCGCGGGCATGCAGTCGTGGTTTCCGGGCCAATGGAGAGAACAGGAGCGGCTCGTCTAGCAGCCAGGACAGCGTTGCGCTCTGGAGCAGGCCTTGTCACCGTGGCGACGTCGAAGTCTGCTTTTTATATAAACGCGGCACAGCTTACGGCGGTGATGGTCGACCCCTATGACGGGCCTGCCGGCCTGTCCGACCTGCTCTCCGATAATAGGATTACCGCAGCGCTGATAGGACCTGGGGCAGGCAAAGACCCCGAGGTAAGGGAGTTGGTTACAGCCGTTCTCGGCAGCCAGGCGACCGCCGTGCTCGATGCCGAAGGCATTACGGCCTTCAGCGAGGCTCCTGCCGAGCTTTTTGAACAGATCAAGGCAAGATTACCGGCTCTGACGATTATGACGCCCCATGAGGGGGAGTTCAAACGCGTGTTTCCTGAGCTTGAGGAAGAACCCTCAAAGCTCGAACGCGCGCGGCGCGCGGCGGAAATCTCTGGCGCGGTCATAATCCTGAAGGGTCCAGATACCGTAACCGCTCACCCGGGAAGCCTTGCTGCGGTCAATGAAAACGCACCGCCCTTGCTTGCAACCGCAGGAAGCGGCGACGTACTGGCCGGACTTGTCACTGGACTTGCGGCCCAAGGCATGGCAGCGTTCGACGCTGCGGCTGCAGCCGTCTGGATACATGGTGAGCTTGCAACGGCCTTTGGTCCTGGCCTGATTGCCGAGGATATGGCTGATTTATTACCGGGATTACTGCAACGCCTCGATAAACGCGGCAAGATGTACTCATAGCTGGGTTTCGCCGCAAAGCTTCGTGATCGAGCGCTACAAGTCCTAACTGATATAAGCCCGAACTTGGCATCTACTTCGTGCGCCATGCTGTAGCCGGCGGTTGCGCGGTTGTCTCAACTTTTTGGGCCAACCAGCGATTGGATTCGCTAATAAAGACGACTTGTGACGCTTCCTTAAGCCTTAACGCAGCCGGACCTATTTGCTTGCTCGTGTGTTTGCAAATATTGCATCGCAGCACAACAGCGGCGGTGCTTATTGTCTGTCCGGAGCTTGGTCGTAATCGAAAGGCTTAGTTGATGAAAATCGCTCAAATCGCGCCGCTGGCGGAAAGCTGCCCACCGCTTCTCTACGGCGGCACGGAGAGAATCGTCTCCTACCTAACAGAGGAATTAGTTGCACAAGGACATGAGGTAACGCTTTTCGCAAGCGGAGATTCAGAAACAAGTGCCGAGCTTGTAGCGTGCACCGACGTAGCTCTTAGATTAAATCCGAAGGTCATCGATCAGATCCCGCATCTGATGATCATGCTGGACCGCGTAAGACGGTGCGCCGATGATTTCGATGTCCTTCATTTTCACATTGACCTCATTCACTTTCCTGTGATTCGGGAATTCGCCGAAAAAACTGTGACAACTCTCCACGGGCGGCTGGATCTGCCTGATCTGCTGCCGTTTTACTCGGCGTTTCCGGACGTTCCGCTCGCTTCCATCTCTTATCATCAGCGCCTGCCCATGCCTCCCAAAGCGAACTGGGCCGGTAATGTTTATAATGCTATTCCAAAAGACATCCTCCCTTTTTCCGAGAGTGCCAAAGGGGGCTATCTCGCTTTCCTTGGACGTATTTCGCCGGAAAAGCGCCCCGACCGCGCCATTGAGATTGCCGCGCGGGCGGGTCTCCCCTTGCTGATAGCCGCAAAAATTGACAAGGCGGACCAATGTTATTGGAGAGATGTGATTCAGCCGATGATTATGTCCAACCCCGGAATTGAGTATATCGGCGAGATTAACGAGCAGCAAAAGGCCAATCTGCTGGGAAGCGCATTGGCGCTCCTGTTCCCGATTGATTGGCCGGAACCTTTTGGTCTCGCAATGATCGAAGCCATGGCCTGCGGGACGCCTGTTATCGCCTTCCCATCGGGTTCTGTTTCCGAGGTGATCGATGCCGGCGAAACTGGTTTCGTCGTATCTAGCGTCGGCGAAGCTGTGGAAGCACTTTCCCACGTTGAGAAGCTGGATCGCACGAAGGTTCGTGCCCGTTTCGAGGCACGATTCGGCGTTGAACGAATGGCTCGGGATTATCTGAAGATATATCAGGATCTGACGGAAGCGGTGCAGCAGCCCCTCGCTAGGACTCAGCGTAACCCTGCCGGTTTGCGGATCATAGCCTGAAACAACTACACCTGCCTCATTGCAGACTTATCGCGGCAGCACTCCCTTTCAGCTGCTCCGCAGAAGCAGGGAGTGGAGCAACGCTTGCCGGCCGCTTTGATAGCAAAAAGTCGCGTATAACCGCGATCTGCTCCTTCGCCATAAGCCACGGCGCATGACCGATGCTGGGAAACTCAACGATCTCTGCCTTCGGTCCACGCCGCGACATCTCCTCTGCTGTTTTCTGAAGAAGAAGATCGGATTCCGCCCCGCGCAGGACTAGCGTAGGGCAGTTGATCGCGTCGTAGGTCGGCCAAAGGTCAACACCGAACAAGAACTCGCTACCGAACTCCACGCCCGCGACAGAACTCGATCGCATGTGGGTAATGATTGCAGGGTCGAAGGACAGAATATACGTACCATCGCTTTTTCGAATGGCGCTATGTTTTGTGACTTCCCGCCACTGATTGTTGCTCAACGGGCCAAAAGAGGCGCAGGTTTCCCGAAGGTGATGTTCGACTTCTTCAACGCTTTCGAACCGCTTGTTGACGGCTGCATGCACCTGCTTCAATCGCAACAGCGCCGGCCAAGGAACGAAAGGTCCGACATCGTTGAGCACCAGACGCCCAATGGGCGAATGACGCTTTGCCGCGAGCATCATCCCCATAAGACCGCCCATCGAAGTGCCGACCCAATCCACATAACGTTTGGGCTGGCGGTGGGTGCCAAATATATTGCGAAACCCCATCGAAGACGAGGGCGCGGTAACACGCGCAAGAAGTGCTGCCGCATCCGAAAGGTAGAGCGAAAAGGAATAATCTGCCTTGTGAGGAAGCCATTCGCTGGCTCCCCGCCCCGCGGCGTCCATACAAACCACATGGAAGCGGTCAGCAAGGTTGGCGGCAAGGGCGTCGAAATCGCGGCTGTTGCGGGTGAAGCCGTGGACGCAGAAAACGAGCCTGTTGCTGTTTGGATTGCCCCATTCGGTATAGGCGATCTCATGAAAGCCGTGAGGACCGAGGCTTTGAAAGCGTCGAAGACGCGGCTTGGTCGCCATTAGGTCCTTTCCCGAGTCCTGATATTTAGCCATGGTTGGATTCAACACACATGTAGGCGTATTGTGCAGTGCAAAAGCTGCAATGCTGCATTGCAATATCGAACCCTTGCAGCTTGGAAAGATGCCCCAATCGCGCCTGTGGATACGATAACATTGCCTGTTTTGGTGCCGCGCCTTCTTTTTCCGTTTTCAACAAATGTTGAAAGGCGGGACCTCGGCCTCGGCAAAAAGGCATCGATCCATCTCTAGAGCGGCGCACGCCGATTTGGAACCGCCGTGCCGCTCTAAGTCTTTGTTTTGCCGCATCGCGTTACCCGAAAACCGCTCACACTTTTCGGCGCGATGCTCCGCTGCACGCGTTATTTGCCTTTCGCACCTCCAAGCAATATGAAGCGAGCCGAGGCCGCGAAGGGAAAGGCGGCTAGGAGGGTTTTAACTTGGTTCCGCCCGGCGCTCTGGCACATTTGCAGCCGGCCCTGCAATGGCTGGTCCTTGCGGCAATATCCATCGTCCTTGTGGCACTGTTGTATGCAATAGGAATTCCTGCTGCATTCTTCCTGGGGCCCATGGCCGCCGGCGTTATTGTGGGAGTGAACGGCGGCACGGTCCGGGTCCCATCCGTGACCTATACCGGCGCACAGGCGATCATGGGCTGCTTCATCGCGAGCGGCATCAGCCCTGCAATTCTGCAAACTTTCCTCCAAGATTGGCCGCTTTTTCTGGGGGTCGTTTTTTCGATTCTGACTGCCAGCAGCGCGCTGGGCTGGATCATGAGCCGCTGGCAGGTCATGCCTGCAAGCACCAGCGTCTGGGGCTCATGGCCCGGGGCCGCGTCGGCCATGGTCATCATGGCTGCAGAGTTCGGAGCTGACGCCAGGCTCGTTGCATTCATGCAATATTTCCGAGTTGTGTGCGTCGCGAGCCTTGCCTCCGTCATTTCCTTATTCTGGCAGAGGCATGGAGCAACTCCGCCGCCGGTGGTGCCATGGTTCCCGCCGCTGGAATGGCCTGCATTTCCGGAAACACTGTTATTTGCGGGCGCGTGCGCCGCTGCGGGGCGCATCTCGCGAATCCCATCCGGTCCAATGCTGCTTACGCTTGTGGCAGCTTCAACCCTTCATCTTTCCGGCCTTCTTGAGATCGAACTTCCGAAGTGGCTGCTTACCGCCACATACACCCTAATCGGCTGGAACGTCGGCCTGCACTTCACCGCCGCGATTTTGGCTCATGCGATGAGCGCCTTGCCGAAGGTGTTCCTGAGCGTGTCAGCGCTCATCGCCTTCGCGGGTGGAATTGCATACCTCTTGACGAGGATCCTCGGGATCGATCCGCTGACTGCGTATCTTGCCACCAGTCCTGGAGGTATGGACTCCGTCGCTATTATTGCTGCCTCCACCAATGTCGACTTGCCGTTCGTCATGGCGCTGCAGACCATCCGCTTCGTAATTATTGTTATGATAGGCCCGCCGGTGGCGAAGTTTCTGGCGCGCCAAGTAGAAGCGGCTACACGCGGAGGATAAGCCATCGCTGCGGTCAAGCGTCGGCGCCGTCACTTATTCTAACTCGAAAACCGCTATGGCTGCCCGTAAGCGGCTAAAAGCTCAGCCGGGACGCCCGCACGACGTGAGGCAGTTTCCGAACCTTGGCGAGTACCTCGTCATTGACGCGCTCGTCAACGCTGACCAGTGCTATGGCCCGGCCGCCTGCTTCCTCGCGTCCAAGATTGAACGTCGCGATATTGACGCCTTCATTGCCGAGCAGCGTTCCGAGCGCGCCGATATGGCCTGGCTTGTCAGCGTTCTCAGTGTAAAGCAGGTTTGGCGCAAACTCGGCATCCATCGGGACCGTATTGATTTGAATGATGCGCGGCTTACCATCTGAGAAGACAGTTCCCCCAACACTGCGCTGCCGCCTTTCGGTTTGCAGCGTCACCCGCATATAGGTTTCATAGGCGCCTTCCTGGCCGCGGCGGACTTCTTCCACTTTGATGCCCCGGTCCTTCGCGACCGTTGGCGCCGACACCATGTTGATATCCTGAAGTAGAGGCCGGAGCACTCCCGCTAGAGCGGCCGATGTCAGCGCCCTTGTATTCATCTCCGCGACATCGCCCGCATATTCGAGGCGGATGAAGTTTGGCGCGGTTTCGGTGAGCTGGCCTGCAAAAGAGCCGAGCTGTTCGGCGAGTTTGACGAAGGGCCTGAGCTTTGG
>JBAUNL010000051.1:0-9698 GCA_049579205.1 Rhodomicrobium sp.
CCCTCGATGGCCGCGTAATCGATCGCAAGACAGGAAAAGAAGTGTGCTGGTGAAGGTCCTTCAGGCCAAGCCTCGCATTTTCTCCCTCGCATTTTCTCCCAAGACTTGACCTGTTTGGGGCAGCCTCTGCCTGTTCTGCCGCGCCGGCATCCAGCCAAATCCTCTCATATAACACCTTCATCTTTGCTGCTACCAGCCCGCCTTTGAGCGAGCGATGACCGTGCGTGGTGCTCGAGCGCTGGTCCCGGCCCCCGCCAGCGAGGCGCGCTAGCCCATGATGGGGGAACGCCCTCCACGAACACCTCATGGAGCACCACCAGCTTGATCGTATCGGGCAGGGGGCCGCCTACAGCCGCGAGCGCCTCCCCGAAGGGCAATTTCCTCGGCCGCCTTAGTGATAAGCCAGCCCTCGTCACATCTCTCGCGGACCAGATTGTCCTTACGTAAGGATAATTGCCGTTGAGCTTAGGATCGAGCAATTTCACCTCAAAAAGAAGAAGTCCTGCGCTATCTTCGTGGATCGATTGTCTGATTTCCCATAATCATCCCGCCTTAAACGCCTAAAGCTGTTATAACCAACCGTCATAAACCATGAACGCGTTTGCCCGTGGTCGCGTGGCGATCGAGGCGATCTCGTCAGGCCTGGCCATAAGCCAATTCCAGGCTTCGCAGCAGGCATCGGCGATGTCTTCGTAAGTCCGGTGCAGCGGTTCGAGAGCTTGTTCTTTCGCAGGTATTCCCAGGCGTTCTCGACGGGATCGAGTTCGGGCGAGTAGGGCGGCAGCGACCAAAGTAGGCCGCGATCTTGGCTTTGAGATCGATGCAGCGCCAGCGGATCACCCCGTCCGCACCGGGTCTGGCCGGGTCTCAACCATGCTCTCAAGCCTGGCGAGCTGATCCTCGCTCAAAAGCGGCTTGCGGCCTGTGTGCCGCCGGTCGGCGTAAGCCTGCGATCCTTTCGGCGTTGTAGCGGTGAACCCAATCGCGCAAGCTCTGCCGGTCCATGCCCCGAGCCGCACCGCCTCGCTCCGGGATACGCCCTCCAAAATCAAGGCAGCGCCAGGCGACGGCGGGCTTGGTCCGCATCGCGGGCGCGGCTGGCTGCGCGCCTCAGTTCGCCCGCCGAAAAATCCGTGCGCGTGATCGTAATGGCCATCGCTCCCCCAAGGCGAATCATCGCCTCAAGGGAATCACAGCGCCGCCCTCTTGTGAATCGCCAACCGTAGAGTCAGGAATCTTAGCGGTTGGTATTAGATGGTTAGGTTTATCTGAAGGGCATGCCAGATCTGTGTTATCTAATGGTGCGTTCTAAGCCCATGCTGGGAGCATAATGCCCTCCAAAAAAACTGGGGTTCGAAGGCTCGGAAGAGACAAAGCGCTGGCTCCCGGAATTCGATTTGCCTCTCTCGTCGCGAAATGCTCTGCCACAATTAACGAGAACCACGCCGGATGCCGGCAATGCGCGCGCAAGCGCAGGTAAAGGTGAACGCCTTCGTTGATACTGGGATCGCCGACTTGATTTCCGCCCTCAGAAATCATTCGCAACACGCTTTTCCTTGCTAAAGCCTCCGGCGCGTTCGCTGCCGGTTGCCTGGCCTGACGGGCGCACGCCTGGGCCTTGGCATCGGCCTCATCGTCCGCGGAGGAGCCTGGATCGCTTCTTCCTGGCAATGCCCGCGGTACGTGAGGCCCCGATTGGCCGGAATGCCGGGGTAACAGCAAGCCACTTTGCGCCGGACCATCCCCGTCCACGTGCAAGTTAAACGCCCTCGGAAAATTCAGCCATGGTCTCATTGGCAGCCGCAGAATTTGCGCGCTCCTGCTCGTGCTTTTCCTCTTCGCGGCCCCGCTCCTGCACGGCATTAAGCTCCTTCGTCAGGCCCGAGAATTGCCGCAGCAGGCTCGTGGCATGACGGCCGAGCTTCCCGTCGAAATCGTGTTTAAAGAAATCCGACACCACAGAGCCGAGGATGGTCTGCTCCTCCTGTTCTTCATCCATCGGATTTTCTTCATCGATTGCATCTTCTTCACCGGCTTCGTCTTCTTCATCGATTTCGCCCAAGGAAGGGGAACTTTCCTCCGCTGCATACAGAGAAGCCAGCCTTTCATCCAAAGCCCTGCGCTCTTCCATTTCACGGAGCGTCTCTTCACGAAGAGAAGCCAGGAGCGCCGCTTCAAAGACCGGGATCCGCCGCATCCGCCACAACACGCTCACAATCTGCTGCGCAAGCTGGATTTCAAGCGCTCCCTTTGGCTTCAAGCTGGCACAAAGCTCTTCGTAGAGCTCGACATATTCCGCCTCGGACTCACGGGCCAGAAGGTTTTTGCGCGCGCTAAGGCCATGCCTGAGCGCATTGCGGCTGCTCCTTGCCTTACCGTCCTTTGTCTTTGGGCCGCGGCTGAGCCTGCCATTCCGTTGGCTTGCCGCGATTTGACGCTCGCTGGCCATCACCTGCACTCCATTCCCGCGCCATCAGAACATCTCTGGCAGCGCTTATGCTCACTTTAACTGGCAGGGCACCCTGCCCCGCAAAGCGTTGGCGTGATCATTATGTAAGCCGGAGCAATCACTTAACCAAGGCCCGCAATAGAAATGGTGTTACCAATTAGTTATTTACATAGTTACTTAATTGGTTAGTTGCGGCCAATGAAAGGGCGCTGCAAAACGAACCCAAGACGGAAGCTTAGCGGTAACTGTTAAAATGTGCTGATGGCATATTAGGAAAAAACACGCCGCACCTAGGGGAACAGGCCCAAAGAAGAAGCCTGGGAAGAAGCCCCGCCAGGCGTAGGAGCGGCGGCCGTGATGATGGGCGTAATATTCGCGGCTATGGCGATGGGCGTAGAACCGGCGCGAGTGTCTTTGCACGAAATCGCGGCGCGCGTGATGATAGGGGCGGTAGCGGCGAGGGTGCCAATGTACGTAATGCCGTCTTCCGTGGGGCCGTCCTATGAGGCGCACTACGAAGGCGGCGCTTTGCGGTTTAAGCCGCCCAAGCGCAGGCGCAAGCGGTTCCAGCCCGATGCGAACAGGGATCGCTAAGGCCCTACGCACTGATGAGGGCCCGTTGGGCTTCGAAGATGTGCAAATTCAACCGGCGGATAAAATGAAAAACGCATGTCAGGCTAAGCGAAAGAAGGGCGCTCGAAGTCGTGATCCGGCAAGGGGCATCATTCCCTGCGGGATCTGACATGAGCCGGCGCCATAACAGCCATCCGGGGATCATGAATGATGATGATAAATTAGAGAAATGGGACAAGATCGAAAACCAGCGCTATGTGCATGGGCGCTGCAGCCGCCTCAAGACCTACGGCCAGCCGCATCCTCGCTTGGCAGCAACGCGCATATCAAGGCCACGACGCAGCGGCTCAGGGGCGACACCGGGCAAGCGGCCAAAAAAAGAAGATCCGGTCAGCCGGATTTCGTAAAGACCTGAAGCGCACCTTGGATGACCGCGTCATTGATCGCAACTGGAAAGGAACTCTGAGTGAGGGCCAAGCGCATGCCGCAATGCCGTCAATGATCGCTGGAAAATGCGGCGGATATGCTCACCCTGGCCTATTCCTGCGGCTGGACATGGCTGTATCGACTACGCTGCCACGATCAACGAAGGGATCGGCTCACTGCGACCTTCAGCGCCCAGTCGGGCACCTCCGAAACTAACTCGAAAGATAGCAACGTTGTGACCGGCGGGCTGACCACGCGCAACAGCTATATCGGCTTTGCGAGTGACACTTGGGGCTCGATCAAGGGTGATAAGACATCAGCTCCTTACGCTAATTCAACGGCGATGATGAACCCATTCTCGGGCTTGCTCGGCAACTATACCGTTATTATGGGTAACACAGGAGGCGACAACCGGGCCGAGTTTAATACCCTGCTCGACCACGCGATCTGGTATGAATCTCCGGTAATGAAGGCCGCCGGTGGCGCCTTCAATTTCGCGGCTCTGGTATCCCCGGGCAGAACCGGTCAAACGTCAACGACAACATTGCCGCGGGTGAGTCGGACTGCGCTGGCGGCAACAACCCGTATAGCGGCGGTTTCTCAAGCTGCTCCGATGGCTCTTACGGCACGGCAGTTAGCGTCAGCGCAACCTATCAGACGAAGATATCACTGGGCGGCGGCGGGTTGAAAGATGCCGGCGACGAAATCGGCGTGCTCGTAACGGGGGCTTATGAGTGGCATAGTAAGGTCAACCGCTCGAGCGATATACTCGGGATCTACGGCTCAGACCCGAACAACCCCGTGTTCGTAGCACCACCAATAGGTGTCGGCGCAGGCGACCACTTGTATGCCGAGGATATAGCGGACGAAGATGCCGCCAAGGTCGGCGTTCAGTTCAAATTGCCGACGAAAACTACCATCAGCGGCATTTTTGAATCCATGCACCGTTACGTCGCGGCGGATCTCCAGTTCCAGAACGAGCGGCAGCGCAATCGGACTTGGTTCGCCGTCAGTCAGGATATCACGCCTGAGCACAATGTCGCATTTGGCTGGGGCCATGCCTTCAAGACCCCAGGCGATCCGTGTCAGCACAATGACTGCACGCGCCTAATTGATCCTGTGAACGGCATTTATGTCGCTCCGAACAACAACTCAGCCGACATGATCACGCTGGCCTGGTTCTATAAGTTCCATCCTGGCTGGACGTGGTATATCGACTATGCGGCCACCTTCAACAGCCCATCCGCTCATTACGACCTCGCTCAGGGCGGCGGCGCCGCTACCACGGACTGCCACGATGCATCAGGCGCGCTCGGCGGCATTGGAAGCAACCCCCATTGCTGGACCGGTGGCGTACTGCAGGGCGTGCAAACCGGCGTAAGGTATCAGTTCTAACGGACCTTGTTCTCGCATCGCTGGCCACGCGCGAACCCCGTGCGTGGCTTTTTTATTTGCGTGTGGCGGCGATTTCCTCTTACCGTGTCCTGCTTTTCATTAGCACCGCTTGCAAAGCCTCCACGCCGTAAAGGTTGACGCAAGCAGGAGCTTTGCCGCACAGTGGGCCGGCCGGGGGGCGGGTTGGAGCTGACTCACAGGACGCGGGTCTTCACAAAAAGATAACTCGCACTTTATTTGTTGCCTTCCCGCAGCGCAAACATCGGCGGCGTTAAGGCAAGAATCGCCAGCCCAACACCAGTTTAAGGAAGCATCTGCAGCCTAAAACGCATATAGCCGCCTGAAACCAGGGATCGCCAATGAAGCGGGAAATTGCGAAACGAACCCAATCTTCACAATGACTTAACCTGATCATGGCGCTGCATTCACTCACAAGAATTGTGCAGCCGGGTTATTCGCAGTATGCGTTCGCCGCATCCGCCAGACTTGAAGGATCAATTTTCGCGGCCGAAGTGTATGCATTGGCCAGGGCCGCAGGAAGCAACACCCACACTCAATGAACATTGTCATCGTCGAAAGCGCCGCTAAGGCAAAAACCATCAATAAATATCTCGGGGCGGATTATAGAGTCATCCCGTCCTACGGCCATGTTCGCGACTTGCCCGCCAAGGATGGGTCAGTCCTGCCCGACAGCGATTTTGAAATGACCTGGCAGGTCGAGTCCGACTCGCAAAAGGTCGTCAATGAAATTGCCAAAGCGGTAAAGGGTGCGCAGAGGCTGATCCTAGCGACCGACCCGGACCGCGAAGGCGAAGCAATCTCCTGGCACCTTTTGCAACTCTTGGAGCAAAAGCGGGCGCTGAATGGCGTTGCGGTAGAGCGGGTTGCCTTCAACGCCGTCACCAAGGACGCGGTTCTCAACGCCTTTGCCCATCCGCGCTCTATCGATGAGCCTTTGGTAGACGCCTACCTCGCCAGGCGGGCGCTCGATTACCTGGTCGGCTTTACGCTATCGCCGGTTCTTTGGCGAAAGCTCCCAGGCGCTCGATCGGCTGGGCGGGTTCAATCGGTTGCGCTCCGGCTTGTTTGCGACCGGGAAGCCGAGATCGAGGCGTTCAAGAGCCGCGAATATTGGACCGTCGAAGCGATCCTGAAAACCTCGGCAGGCGAGACATTGCGCGCACGGTTGGTTTTCCGCGCCGGTCAGAAACTCGACAAGTTCGACATTGCGAACGAGGCGACGGCACACGCATATCGCGATGCCATTCGCGGCCAGCTTTGCCGCGTCGAGAGCATCGAGGCCAAGGAGCACAAGCGCAATCCGGCACCGCCCTTTACTACTTCTTCACTCCAGCAGGAAGCGTCGCGAAAGCTTGGTTTTTCACCCCGCCAGACGATGCAGATTGCCCAGCGACTTTACGAGGGCATCGACATCGGCGGCGAGACCGTTGGCCTCATCACCTATATGCGAACCGACGGCGTGCAAATCGTCCCCGAAGCCATAGCTGAGTGCCGGGCACAGATCGAAGCACAGTTTGGAAGAAGCTACGTTCCCGCCGCGCCCCGGCATTACAAGAGCAAAGCGAAGAACGCTCAGGAAGCGCATGAGGCTATACGCCCTACCGATTTTCGCCGGCAACCCGATAAAGTCAGGGGGCTGCGCGCTGAAGAAGCAAAGCTTTATAGGCTGATTTGGCAACGTGCGGTCGCGAGCCAGATGGCGAGCGCCGATATCGAGCGCACTACGGTGGAGATTAGCGTCCAAGGGCGCGATGGTCAGACCTATGGCCTCCGGGCAACCGGCTCAGTCGTTCTGTTCGATGGCTTCCTGAAGCTATACGAGGAGGGCCGCGACGACCCCGAGGACGAGGAAGCGAACCGGCTGCCGAAGCTCGAACGCGGACAGGAACTTCGCGACGAAGCTGTAGAAGCCACGCAGCATTTCACCGAACCGCCGCCCCGCTATACGGAAGCGACGCTGATCCGCGAGATGGAGCGGCTCGGCATTGGCCGCCCATCCACCTACGCGAGTACAATGGGCCTTCTGCGCGAGCGCGAATATGTAAAGCTCGAAAAGAAGCGGCTTGAACCCGAAGATAAAGGCCGGCTTGTAACGGCTTTACTCGAAGCCTTTTTCAAGCGCTACGTGGAATACGACTTCACAGCCTATCTGGAAGACCGGCTCGACAGTGTTTCAGACGGCAAGCTCGATTGGAAAGATCTGCTCCGCGAGTTCTGGCGCGACTTCATTGCAGCGGTCAACGAGATCAAAGACCTGCGCGTGGCTGAGGTTCTCGAAGCGTTGAACGAGCTTCTTGGTCCGCACATCTTCCCGCCCAAGGCTGACGGCGGTGATCCAAGGCTTTGTCCCCTCTGCGAAAAGGGCCAGCTCTCCCTTAAGACAGGCCGTTTTGGAGCCTTTATCGGCTGCTCCAATTACCCGGAATGCCGATACACGCGGCAGCTAAAGACCGGCGACGATGCGAATGCGGAAGTGAGCAACGGCTCCGCCGACACCGCTCTCGGCAACGATCCCCAATCCGGCCTCCCTATCTACCTTAAAACTGGGCGCTTCGGACCTTATATTCAGCTTGGTGAAGCCGATGATGGTGAAAAGCCGAAACGGGCTTCAATGCCCCAAGGCGTCGATATCGCGTCGGTAAACTTGGAGTACGCGCTTAAGCTTTTGGCCCTCCCGCGCGAAGTCGGCGTTCATCCGGAAAGTGGCACGCCTATCATGGCAGGCTTTGGCCGGTACGGCCCCTATATCGAGCATGAAGGCAGATACTTCAAAATCGATGTGGATGAGGTTCTGAACATCGGTTTGAACCGCGCGGTGACGGTGATCGCCGAAGGAAAGACGGGTGGGAAGGGCAGGCAGGCGGGCTCTTCCACGCCGCTTAAGGTTTTAGGAGAGCATCCTGAGCTTGGCGGCAAAGTCGAGGTTCTTGCCGGCCGCTATGGGCCGTATATCAAGTTTGGCAAAGTGAACGCGACCATTCCGAAGAGCATCGCTCCCGAAGCGGTTACCATGGAAGAAGCGGTCCGCCTCATAGCCGCCCGGATGGAGAATGGCGGAGGCACGAAGAAGAAGCCATTCGCCAGAGCGAAGGGCACAAAGGTGAAAGCAGCCACCGCGAACGGCCATGCGGCAAACGCTAAACCGGCAAGTGGAAGTAAAAGGCGTAAGCCCGCGGCCAGGAAGGCTGCATCGAAAGTGGCGAGCAAGCCAGCATAGGTTTGCCGCGAAAGAAAGATTATATGGAAACACAGAAACGGCGAGAGAAGGCGCGCCCAAGCACACCAGCAAAGGAAGACATCCTTCGATTCATTAACTCTACCCCCGGCGAAGTCGGCAGGCGCGAGATTGCCCGCGCATTTAATATCAAAGGCGCGGACAGGATCGATCTCAAGCGAATGCTCAAAGAGCTCGCAGCAGATGGCCTAATCGCGGATTCGAGGCAACGAGTTCGCAAAGGATCGCTTCCACAAGTTGGTGTGGTGGTGATCGGCCGTCAGGATCGTAATGGCGATCTTATCGGCTCCCCCCTTCACTGGGATAAGGATGACGGCGAGCCGCCTCGCATCCTTCTCGACATTTCCAGGAAATATCAGGGGCCGGCTATCGGCGCTGGCGATCACGTTCTGGCGCGTATCCGGCCAGCGGAGGAAGATAATACCGGCGGCGCAGACGGCGTTAGTTTCGTCGCATCGCCGATCAAGAAGCTCCCCCGTACCAAGTCCCGGCAACTCGGCATCCTCAGAAAAGCAGGCCGTGGATTTACCGTCGAATCCATCGACAAAAAAGACTTGAAGGAATGGCCTGTCCAGGATGGCGCGCTGGATGGCGCGGAAGAGGGCGAGCTCGTCCGCTTCGAGCTTGCAGGTGAAGGAAAGGGTGGGAAGCCCGGCGCTCGCATCACGGAGCGGATTGGGCATCCCAAAGCCGAGAAGGCAGTCAGCTTGATCGCAATTCATAATCACGGCTTGCGCGATCATTTCGATGATGAGGTGCTGAGGGAGATCGAGGAACTACCCAAACTCAGCACTCACCACAGGGAGGATTTGACCGGCCTTCCACTGATTACAATCGATCCGGAGGATGCGAAGGATCATGACGATGCGGTATGGGCGGCTGCCGATACGGATCCTGCCAATGAACGTGGGTCGATTGCCATCGTGGCGATCGCCGACGTTTCATTCTATGTAAGGCCTGGGACAGCCCTTGACCGGGAGGCAAGCCTGCGGGGCAATTCGGTCTACTTTCCGGATCGCGTCGTGCCGATGCTGCCGGAAAAGCTATCGAATGACCTTTGTTCGCTGCGCGAAGGCGAGCTTCGTCCATGTCTCGCGGTGCGAATGGTGTTCGACCGCAACGGCAAAAAGCTTTCGCACCGTTTCATGCGCGCGATGATGCGCTCGGCCGCGAAGCTGTCCTATCCAGAGGCACAAGCAGCAATCGACGGAAGACCTAACGCTAAGACTAGGCCGCTTCTCGATCGCGTGTTACGGCCGCTCTGGCAAGTCTATTCCCTTTTAAGAGAGGCGCGCGAAAAACGGGCGCCGCTCGACCTCGATCTGCCCGAACGGAAAATCATTCTTGACGATCGCGGACTTGTTTCAAGGGTCATAACGCCAGAGCGCTTGGAGGCCCACAGGCTCATAGAAGAGTTCATGATTCAGGCAAATGTGGCCGCGGCCGAAGCGCTTGAGGAGAGAAAGTCGCCCCTGATCTATCGCGTGCACGATGCACCATCGTCCGAAAAGCTGGTGGCGCTCAGCGAGTTTTTGGCCAGCATCGGGATTAACGCCCCAAAAACGGGCTTTAACCGGCCGGGACAGTTCAACCGAATCC
>JBAUNL010000052.1:0-3120 GCA_049579205.1 Rhodomicrobium sp.
AGCTTGCGGTGGGGCTTGTGGGGGTGCGAAGCCCCTATGGTGTGGCCCGCAACGCGTTCAATGGCGATTTTATACCTGGCGGTTCAAGTTCAGGATCAGGCGTTGCCGTAGGAGCGGGCCTTGTCTCCTTCGCGCTGGGAAACGACGCGGCGGGCTCCGGAAGAGTGCCAGCGGCTTTCAACAATGTCGTCGGAATCAAGCCGACGCCGGGGATCATCAGCAATACTTCAGTGTGCGGACGTGGAACCGCTAAATCGCTAGAGACGCTGTCGATCTTTTCTCTTACCGTGGCAGACGGCATGGAGATCTGCCGCCTCGTGTCCGGCTATGACCCAGAAGATTGGTTCTCTAAGCGGGAAGCCGACAATTGCGACCTGGCGCTGCACACGGCGGATGCCACATTCCAATTTGCGATACCCCGTCCGTCACAGATGCAGTTCTTCGGCGACCACGAGGCCGAGCGCCTGTACTACGAGAATGTCAAAAAGCTCGAAAAGTTGGGAGGCCGGGCAAAAGAGATCGATTACACACCGTTCGATCAAGCCCAGCGCATGCTCTACGAGGGCCCGTTTCTGGCCGAGAGGCAGGCGTCGGTGGAGGACCTCGTAAAGGGTCATGAAGCGGACCTGCATCCGGTGACGCGCGAGGTCCTGTCGACCTCGATACACTGGTCTGCCGTCGATGCTTATCGTGCAATTCACAGGCTAGCAGAGCTGAAACGTATCGCGCGCGGCTTACTTGCAGACTGCGATGTGATGCTCGTGCCTACGACACCGACCATTTACACCGTTGCGGCGGTTGAGGCGGATCCTATCCATCTCAATGCGAGGCTTGGTGTGTATACCAACTTTGTTAACCTGATGGAAATGTGCGGCGTGGCCGTACCGGGCGGATTCCGTCGGGATGGCATGCCGCTGGGCGTGACGATACTTGGCGAGCCATTCAAGGATGGCGTTGCGGCGAGCGTCGCTGCCCGCCTGCAGCGCGAAAGCGCGCTTCCCCTTGGTGCTACCCGGGTGCCATTTCCGGCGTCCGCGTGAAGCAAGACTTACGACCAGTTCCGGCAGACCCCGATCGAGAGCATCCGCTCTTGAAGGGCTTGTTGCCTTAAGGTCAAATTCCTCGAAGGTCGGTTCGCAGACCCCGAGCCGCCCAATAAAGTAGATAGTTCGTTAGCGCGCAATGAGACGGGCGCATCATACGCGTGCTTCGTACGACAACAGACTATCCCGCCTGCGAGCGACACGTCTAGGTCTTCTTGAAGTGAAAATCCTCGCATTTCGGGCAAGCGCTAGGCTGGGTAGAAGACCTGCGCCCCCCAGATCGCTGACGGTCGTCCTCGCGCCGAGATAAGTGCGTTGGGATTATCGGGGCCAATGGGGTCGAGTTAGGAGCGGCTTTTTACTCTTGCTATGCGGCGTGGCCTGCGGCTCGGAGGGCGCCGTTGGCCATGGAGTTTCTCGCGAGTACGAAGGCTGCTCGTGGACTCAAAAGCGTAATTTTCCACGAAATGCCTTATCAACTGGCGCACCGGCAGAGGTACGTGGACCATAGGACCAAGAGGTGAAGCCGGTATTTCGCTTAGAGCGGACAACAAAATTTGCTTGAGTTCTGAGGCTAGCCAGGGCACGTCTGTCGGCTTCCTCTCAAAGCAGTCCCACAAAGAAGACAATCTGAAAGATGGCGCCTCTGTTGCCGAGGCTTTTTGCTTTTGCAGGGAATTCACAAGTTCGGCTAATGAACGAGGCGACAGAAACACGAGCTCTTCCACCGATCTTATACCCCTAAGCTTGCTTTCATGGAGTTCGGGCGCGGTTATCAATGTAAGCTGCACGCGAGCGCCACGCGAACGGTTTAGGCCCGCATATTTCACTCGAAGGTCTGTTTTCTCAAGGAAATCTTCTTCTAGGCGCGCAATCCAGGCATGGCGGCCGTCTTCGTTGAGTATGTCGAGGATCAAGTGCTCGAAACGCCGGTTCGCGGGCTCGGGAAGGACTTTGAATTCCTCTGTGAGCGTCTTGGGACGCAAATGCTCAAGAATTTTTTTGAGGTCGCGAAGTTCGCTCGCGAGCCGCCTTACTGAAGTCCGGACGGCCAGCCGGGCAAAGAAGTTGCCGTGACTGGGCGTTTCGAAGCTAAATCCAATGCCCCAGAATCGCGCGTCAAGCATCTGATCGATGCGAAGAGTTGTTGCGGAAACACCATCGAAGCTGGCCTCGACGGTTGCGAAGTGATCAGCATCACGCGCCGGAACATCGGCTTCGGCCACGCTATGCGCCTGAGTGCGTGCTATCTGCCTTGGGATCAGATCGTTTTTAAACTGCGCGAGCAGAGTGCGCACTGTTTCGGCGCGGATATGCTGCAGGGGTTCAGCGGTGTCACCCGCAAGCTTTGCATAGGAGGAATAGAGATCAGGACCTAGCGTCTTTTCGAAGCAGCCAGTCATCAGCGCATTTGCCAGTTCACCTTCTTCGAATGCTCGTTCTAGTTCGACGACGGAATCGCAAATCTCGCGGCAGACGCGGGGAATATCGGATTGGTCAATGCAGGGCCAGCTTGGCTCGAGGGTCTCTGGCTTGAACTCTATACCAAGGCCGCCGGCTTCGCCGCTCGGAACAAGCTGGCTGCCGCGACGCCTCGTAATCTTGGGCGGCTGCGAACACCAATTAAGGAAATCGAAAATGCGGGCGCGAACCGGCCGCAGACTCATGAGCACCTCCAAAGGCGTAACACTTGGTTTGCTTGTCTACTTGCCGGCTCCGCCGCAAAGTACAAGTCTCATAAATTGGGCCGAGTGGCGATTTTGAACCCTATCTTCGTGTCCGCTCTTAAGGGGTTTGCCGCATTAAGTTCGAAATTCTGGAAGGTCGGGAATCGACCCAAACTTACCTTCCGCAACTTCGGGCCTAACTGCTGATGCGGAACAGCCGCGCCGTCCGCATCCCGGCCACGACGATCACCTTAGGCGCCGCCAGGTCTCGCTGTCGCTTTCCCTGCCTTTTGTTGGGCCTGCGAAACTAGCCTCGCGAATGTCTTGGCGAAAGTGTGCACGTCTCCTGGCCAGCGTGCCGAAACATAATTGCCATCTTGGACAACAAAAGCAGGGCTGCTGTCCTTGAG
>JBAUNL010000053.1:0-34996 GCA_049579205.1 Rhodomicrobium sp.
TCACCTGGCGGAGTCTTGAGCCGCTCTTTTAGGGAAGAAAGCGCCTCCGGCGTGAGGATCGCAGGAACTGTCCCGTTATTCAGACGCCGGTCGCCAAGACACTCCGGTCCGTGCTCGTTATAGCGCCCGTCCCACTTGGTTGAGGCCGTAGCGGATAGCCTCAGCTGCCGGGCTCTTGGCGGAAAGTTGGGAACACGAACTGGCATGGGTAAAGCGCCGCCCAAGCGATCCACTCGCGCAATCTCCGCGCTCGGCCAGGAAGGGCGCCCGTGACGGCGCAGGTGGACGTCTCCCGATGGCTTTTATTTGTCGGATTGGCTGCGCTTATGCGCCGCAAGGGCAGCGAGCCTCGCATTGCGCCAGCGGCTGCAGTCCGCTAGCCGGTCCGGTGTCGCTTGGTGGGGCCAAGCGGCGAGAACGCGGTCGAGGTTCTCGCCTTCATAAACCTCCGCACCCGGCGATTCTTCTGCGAGCCTCTTGTAGAAACCGGTATAGCGGGCGCAGTAATCCGCGATGCCGCCTGGCGCGTTCAGCTCGATCGTCTCGAAAGGACCCATGAACGACCAGCGGAGGCCCAGGCCGTCTTTCATCGCATGGTCAAGGTCTTCCGGTGAGACGAAGCCTTCGCCAACGAGCCTGAACGCTTCTGCGAGAAGTGCCCCCTGGAGCCGATTGACGATAAAGCCCTCGATTTCTTGTGTAACGGTGATGGGTACTTGCCCAGCGCTAGAGAAAACGCTCCGCGCGCGGTCGATTGTCTCGGGCGCCGTCCATGGCGCCCCGCAAAGCTCGACGACAGGCACGAGATGCGGCGGGTTGACCGGGTGAGAAACAAGGCAGCGATGGCGGCCCTGAAGGCCCTCTGTGAAAAGAGAGGGCATAATCGCCGAAGTTGATGAAGAGAGAATCGCCTCTGGCGGGGCAAGCCTATCAAGGTCCGCAAAGATTGCCTGCTTCGCCCCGACCGTTTCTGGCCCGTTTTCCTGGACAAAGCTCGCTCCCTCAAGGGCCTCGTCAAGGGACGCGGCAACGACGACGCGGTTGGCCGCTTTTTCGGGATCAGCCGCGAGACCGTGACGGGCAAGCTCCCTCAACTCCTGAAGAATAAGCTCAGGGGCGGCAGCAAGCGCAGGTGCATGCGGATCCGTGAGCCGAACCCGCCAGCCGGCCCGGGAAAAAACCACCGACCAAGCCCGGCCGATGAGGCCCGCGCCCACGATTGCAACAATATTCTCGGCACCCTCGGTCATGAGACACACCTATAGCCAAAGAACTTTACGGCGCAGATCGATATCCTCGCGAAGATCAGCTGAAGGCCCGCTGTGTGTTACTCTTCCTCGTTCGAGCACGACGACGCTGTCCGAAAGCGTCAGCGCAAGGTCGAGGTGATGATCGACGATAACTATCGAAATCTCGTCCCGCAAACGGTCGAATGTTTGAAAAAGCTGCTCGACCACGGCTGGAGCGAGCCCTTCAAAAGGCTCGTCCAATAGGAGGATGCGGACATCACCTGAAAGAGCTCGGGCCACGGCCACCATCTGCTGCTCGCCACCAGAAAGATAATCGGCCGGAGTGGAAATCCGCTCACGAATGCGGGGAAAGTAATCGAAGATGCGTTCGAGGTCCCAATGGATGCCGTTCCCTGTCATGCGCTTTAGCCGGCCAAGCTCCAAATTCTCAGCAACGGTCAGTCCGGCGAACAGTCCTCTGCCTTGAGGAACATAGCCAATGCCTAAGCGTGCGATCTCGGCTGACGAGCGGCCTGTGAGTTGTACGTCATCAAGCGTAATCGTTCCCGCTGTGGCGGGAACAATCCCTGTCAGCGTCTTGAGAAGGGTCGATTTTCCGGCGCCATTCCGCCCGAGGAGTGCCACGATTTCATTTGCGCCGATCGAAAAGCTGACGCCGTCGATGACGTGGCTTTTCCCGTAAAAGGTATTCACATTCGATAGCGTTAGGAGGGGCCTGCGGTCACTTAAGTCCGCCTCCCGAGGATACGCCGCGGTCGCGACCCCTGTGCCAATGTAAATTTCCTGGACGCGTGGGCTGGAGCGCGCCTCTTCCACTGTCCCATCAAGAAGAACTTCGCCCTCGCTCATGACCGTGACATGATCGGCGAGTTGAAAGACACGGTCGATATCATGTTCGACGAGAAGCACCGGCAATTCAGCCGAGATGCGTTTCACCATTCCGCCGATGCGCTGCCTCTCGGCGGCTGCGAGACCGGCAAAGGGCTCATCCAGCAAAAGCGCGCGTGGGGCCGTTGCGAGCGCGAGGCCGAGATCGAGAACGCGCTGACCACCATAAGACAGATCTCCCGCTCTCACTTTCTCAATTCCCGCCAGTCCGAAGTAACGGAGCGCTTCGGTCGTTTCTCCGTTGACCTTCGTCAGCCCGCTTGCCGCTCGCCACGCGTTGAAGCGGCTTGGATCGCGAGCTTGGACGGCAAGACGCACATTTTCCTCGACGCTTAAACTCCGAAACAGGTTTGTGATTTGGAAGGACCGACCAACACCCACTCGTGTGATGTCCTCGGGTTCTTGTCGCGTTACATCATGGCCAAACAGCTTCACCGAGCCAGCGTCCGGGGGAAACATTCCGCTGATCAGGTTAAACGCCGTTGTCTTGCCCGCGCCATTTGGTCCGATCAATGCGTGGAGTGTTCTGTCTTTAAGGACAATGGTGACGTTGTGAACAGCCTTAAGGCCTCCGAATTGCTTCGAAAGATCGGTAGCAGTCAGGACTGCGCCGCCGCCATAGTCAGCGCGCTGCAAGAACTCAGGAAAGGATTGCTCCTCAATGCGCCGCGCGGCCATTGCCGCATCCTCGATTGGCCGCTCGCTGAAGGGCGCGAGCAACCGTTCCGTGACCCCAATAAGACCGTCCGGGGAGAAGACGACGAAGCCAACAAAGACGAGCCCAAACCACAAGAGCCAGTTCTCGGTGTAGATGGACAAAAACTCGCGGAAGAGAATGAAAAAGATCGCACCGATGGCCGGCCCGAGAAAGCTTCGCATGCCACCGATTACTACCATGGCGAGAAGCTCCCCCGAGAATGCGACCGAGACGGGCTCGGCGGAAGTCATTCTGTTCTTGAAGAGTAGGAGAATGCCGGCAAGCCCGGTCAGGGTTGCGGAAACTACAAAAGCTGCGAGCTTATAACGAGCTGTGGGATAGCCGATGAAGCGCGCCCGTTGCTCGTTCTCGCGGATCGCGACAAGCACTGAGCCAAGCGGCGACATATGAAGGCGCCAAATCGCGGCGACGGCGACAAAGGTAACAGCAGCGACGAACCAGTAATACGTAAATGCGGACTCAAAATCGAAGCCGACAAGCGCTGGCCTCGTGATGCCGCCCAGCCCATTTTCTCCGCCGGTTATGCTCGTGGAGCGGAACGCTAGGATGTAGACAATAGCAGAAAGGGCGAGGGTCTGAAGCGAGAAGTAAACCCCGCGCCGACGCAGCATCAGCACACCAAGAAGAGCCGACAGGACTGCAACGGTCGCCAATCCGGCAAGAACAGGACCGAAGAAGCTGAAGGGCATCCATTCGCGTTGCGCGATCCCTGCGCCATAGGCTGCCAACCCGAACCAGGCGCCATGCCCGAATGACACAAGCCCGGTATATCCAACGAGGATGTTCAGCGCCATGCAAGCGAGCGCGAAAATGAGGGCTTCCGTCGCTGATGTCACGGTCATTCCGATCGCGTTCAGGGCATAGGGAAGAGCCAAAATGGCCAAGCCTGCGCAAATCAGCGGGAGAGGAGGGAGAAGCGCTTTGCGGGCTGCGACGGGACTCATTCGAACCGTGTGATGCGCTCTCCCAAGAGACCGCGCGGCCGGAAAAGAAGAACAAGTAGCATCAGCACATAGATAGCGGCCGTCGAGGCGGCCGATAGCCCGACTCCAATAATGACTCCTTTGACCAGCCCAACGAGCAAGGCGGCGATGACAACGCCCCAGAACGACCCTAGCCCGCCAATGACCACCACGACAAAGGCGGGTATTATGATTTCTTGCCCCATCGCAGGATGCACGGAATAAATCGGCGCCAGCAACACCCCGGCGAGACCGGCAAGTCCGATGCCGAGCGCCGCCACAGCGGCCATATACGGTTCAAGGGAAATCCCGAGCGCCCCAACCATTTCCGGGTTTTGCACGCCGGCCTTCACAACACTGCCGAAGGAAGTCCGGTTCAGAAGCAGCCAGAGGCTGGCCACGCAAAGAATCGCGATACCGAGCAAAACCGTCCGGTAATAGGAATATATGAAATCGCCGACGACGATTTGCCCACGCAGAGCGTGAGGGATTGCATAGGAAAGCGGCGGCGAGCCGAAAATCATCCGCAGGGCTTGCTCGAGGACCATCGCCAAGCCGAACGTTACCAACAGCGATAGGATTGGGTCGGCTCTATAGAACCGGCGAAATAGAGTGCGCTCTACGAGGATACCGAGGATCGCGACCAGGAGGGGCGACGTGATGAGCGATCCGCCAAATCCTATATAGGGCGAGAGAGTGAGGGTCAGATAGGCGCCGACCGCATAGAAGACGCCGTGCGCGAGATTGATAATTCCCCCAAGCGAAAAGATAAGTGACAGCCCAAGCGCAATCAAAAGGTAGTAAACGCCATCCAGAAGCCCGTTTACTGCTTGTTGCAAAAAGAGGGTGGACATTATCGGACCTTAAAGGACCCGCCATTCACATCAACCGTCTCGTGCTTCCTCTTCTCCTGCTGAGTCAGGCCAACGGCGAAAAGGTTGGAGGGAATTCGATTGGGCATTAGCCAAATTTGCAGGTCGCTTCGTCCATGGTGGTCGCGATGACTTCCAGGTCCTCGTCTTGACCGGGCACCGGCGGAGAGGAGGAAAATATATCCCACTGGTTCTTGATCAGATCCACGGGCAGAGCGGTGACAGCATACATTTCATGCATGATCTGATGGTCTGAGGCGCGGAAATATCCAGGACGCGTTTTCAGCAGATCGAACTTTTTGCCTTTCTCGAACAGCTCTAGAATCTTGGTGGAGTCCGTCGATTTGGTTTCGGCCATTGCCTGAGCCATGATCTTGGTAGCGTTATAGTCTCCCCAAGCCTGGTTCTCCGGCGGTTTGCCATATTTTTTCGTGAAGGCGGCGACGAAGGTTTTGCTGCCTGGCGTATCGATCAAGTGATGCCAAACTACAGGCCAGGTCCCCACGAAATTGCCCTTGCCAGCCGCCCAGGCAAGTGCCGTGTCGAAGCCGAAGCCGCCAACGGGAAAAGTGAGCCCGAACTCGGCATATTGCTTCAGAAAATTAGTGATCTGCGCGCCGGCGAGATTGATCACCACAAGATCGGGCATTGCGCTGCGGATTTTTAAGAGGTATGCGGAAAAATCGGCGGCATCGGTGGGAACAAGATCGTCTCCGGCAAAATCGCCGCCATTCGCCTGCATGAACCGCTTCGCGACCTTTAGGAGATCGTGGCCGAAGGCATAATCCGCGGTTAGCGAATACCACTTTTTGTTTTTGACGAGATTGTTCTTCAGAAAGCTGCGGCCAACCGTTTTGACATACATCGAATTCTGCGACTCGATGTGAAACATGTACCGCTTGCAGTCCGAGCCGCGAAGAGCGTCGGAATTCGCTCCCGTATTTATGAAGATGGTTTTTGCACGCTGGGCAACTTGCCCAATGGTCAGTGCGGAGGCGGACGAGATCTCCCCGATGATACAGGCGACCTTGTCGCGCTCAATCATCCTCTCGGCCTTGGTGGACGCAGTCTGCGGATTGACTGAGTCTTCTTTGATGAGTTCGATTTTGCGGCCATTGACGCCGCCGCTCGCATTAATTTCCTCGACGGCGAGATCGACGGCCAGAACCGCGTATTCGCCAAGTGGCCCGAGAAAGCCCGTGCGTGGCGTAAGATGCCCGATGACGATCGCCTCAGATTGCGCCCGGACGAGCGCCGGCATAGCGAAGCTGCCTAAAGTAGCCGCTCCCGCAGCACCTTTCAAAAGCCTACGCCTACTGATCGACTGCATGTGCGGTCCCCTCCCCAAGTCGCGGTCTGCGCGACGCGTTTCTCCCGTGCACCCTGTTGACGACGTTTATGTGCGTCACCGCTTCTTCTTGGATGCGTTCTGGCAGGACCACCTATAATGGAGCGGGGTCGGGATCTCTGTCCAGACTACCTTGGACGAGTGAAACAGCCATTTTCGTATAATGGAGAGAAAAGATGGATCTGGACATCAGAGGGTTGCGCGTTCTCGTTACCGCGGGCGCAAGCGGCATCGGCCTTGAGATCGCGCGGGCCTATATCACGGAAGGCGCAAAGGTTCACATCTGCGATATCGACGATAATGCTTTGGCAGCCGCGAATAAAAGCGATCCGATCTTGACCCTCTCGCATGCCGATGTTTCTGACAGGGGCGCTGTGGCAAGACTTTTCGACAATGCCTTGCACGCCCTCAACGGGCTCGACGTGCTTGTGAATAACGCGGGCATCGCTGGCCCAACCGGCCGAGTGGAAGAGATCCACCCCGACGACTGGGATCGGTGTCTTTCTGTTTGTCTTACATCTCAATTCAATTGCGCACGGCTCGCAATCCCAGTCCTGCGTCAGAGTTCAAACGCCTCGATCGTCAATCTGTCGTCGATGGCGGGGCGGCTGGGCTTTGCACTTCGTGCGCCATATGCCGCGGCCAAATGGGGCGTAATCGGGTTTACGAAGTCGCTTGCGATCGAGCTCGGGCCGGATCGTATCCGGGTTAACGCCATTTTACCCGGACTGGTCGCCGGTGACCGGCAGCGCCGCGTGCTCGAAAGCAAGGCCCAACAGCAGGGCGTCAGCTATTCGGAGATAGAAAAGCGCGCATTTTCGTTTACGTCGATCAAGGATTACGTCACCCCGCAGCAGATCGCCGCTCAGATACTGTTTCTGACAAGCCGATGGGGAGTGACGATTTCGGGGCAAGCTATCCAGATCTGCGGCGATACAAAGATCCTTGCATGAGTTCGCGCCACTGGCCGCGGGCTTTACGGATTGAAGCGGCGAGCTAATGCGTTCAGCGCGGCGCAGAGGCTGGCCTTGAGTTCCTAAACCACGAGCAACCAGGCGTGCGGGTCGGGCGAAAGCGGACCTAGCGCTGCCAGCGTGGCTGGCTACACGATTTCGATATCTAGCTTTGTAGCTGGATAGCCCGGTATCTTGGCGCAAACGCCTCAAACGGAGGTGCGAGAAACCTCCGTTGGGAGTTTTTCCTCGGGACAACTCGGTAACAATATTACATTGCTGGCGTCAGCAACGGGCGCTAGCTTCTTTACGTTTCCTCTGGTTAGACGCAACGTTGACCTAATCCCTGAGGGTCAACGGTGTTTTTTTGGTTACTTCTGCGGGCCGAAAGCGGAGCGAAGAGCATTGGCTCGGATTTTGCATCTAAGTAATTGCGTTTTCACACGCCGAGGAAGGCCGCCAGAATTCCGCCCGTTTTCTGGCGGCCTTTTTTATTCTGTGCGCTGAGGATGATCCGCCGACAGGCCGGGAGGAACCCGGCCAGGAGCGCCGCGCCGTGCGGGCGCAGGCTTTCTTTTAGAGCAGTCGAGATAAGAATAATATCACCGCAGCCATTCGCGGACATAAGCCGCAGCCAAAAGCAAGGCGATAAGTTCCGTTCGACTTGCTGGCATCAAGCTGGATGAATGCAAACATGCACACCTCCAATCTTGCCCACGGGGTCCCTTGATGTAGCCGACATCGTGGATAGGCCAGCGTTTTACGGTTTTTTGGATCAGCCTCTCCGTGTACCGCAAACACTTCGGCTATATCGCTGACGGGAAAATGGCTAAGTCTATGTCAACCGTCAAGATACGCCGGATTATTTAGTTTCCGCCCTTGGCGGGGATTTCGTAAGTTAGCCGATGATGCGCGCCCCCGAATAGTTAGGCTGGTCACGGGGCGAATTTGGGGCTTACAGAGCTAATTCTAATTGGATAGGGTTGCGGGGATTACGGAGCATCCTTCAGGAAACCCCATATGGTCGCATTTTTACTATTGGCAATTCTCATCGTGCTCATTCTGGGGTTTTGGGGCGAAGGCGGATTAGCTTTCTTAACATTGCTTGTTGTGGGGGCTTTGGCCCTTGGCGTCCTAGCCATCGCTCTTATTCTTTTAGGCATAAGCATCGGTTCAATTATTCAGTTTTGGAATGCTCACCGCGAACTAATCGAACCGCCCTTGCTTTCGTTAGCTGTGGTGATTGTTTGGATTTATGCAGCAAGAAAATTTTTGAAGTTCATACGAGAAAAGATTGTAGAATTTCGTTCTCCAAAAAAATATCATGAAACAATTACTGAAAAAGTTATGTTTGTTATCGTCGGTATACCAGCACTGTTTATTTTTTACGGATTTGTTCTTGCCGCTTTTGTGGGCGCCCCGATTGGTGTGGTACAAATAATGCAAAATTGGTGGCCGATTTTCTCTAAGTCTAACATCTCGCCGTTTTAACGCTGTAAGTGATGCGATCCCAAAGGGCGCAACGTCGCGACTTACAGGATAATTCCAATTTCATTCGGCCCATGGGGATTTAGCCCCGCCGCGCCAAAACCATTGCTGATGAAACGACGCCGCGTAGGCCACGGCGTCAACTGCAATCTTGCTGACTTCGGTTTCGCTAAGTTCGGGATACGCCGCAAGCAAGGCTTTAACGGCGGCGGTATGACATGGGAAGTGCTGCCAAGTTAGCTTGGGCTGCTGGCCCACCCTGCAAGCGGCCCCGAAAGGTAGGCTATTACGGGGACCTAATTCAAACGAAATAGGTTGCGGGGCTTAACATCGCACCGCCGGGATGCAATCGCTGTATCGCCGTTGTCGCGCAACGCGCAGCTGCAGCGCTTCCGCAGCCGCAGCTTGACGCTACTGTGTAGTGGATCAAGGACATCATGACCAGCGCGCCTTGAGAGCGGGTGTTCGTCTCTGTTGGGTCGAAAGCGGCCATCACATGATCGGGATTAGCAGTCCGCACCACCCTCAATAGCGGAAATCAGAATTGTGACTGGGGTGAGATGCAGGCGTTAGCTGAAAGCAGTGCGCTCGACGCGAACTTCTGACTCACACCAGCCCAGCTCTCCCATTCAACGTTTCACACGACCAAGCCCCTGAGCGTTCGAATCGGAACTGCGTTCCGAGCCTGGCATAATCTCACCAAGCCACATATCAAGGTTACTTGCGGCGTTTCGTCGGCAGTTTTCCGAGGCCGGCCAGAACGGAAATTTCGAACAAGCGTTCGGTGACGCTTCTCGCTGCGCTCGCTGAGCTTGCGACAAACCGAATCCCCCAGCCGCCATTGTTAGGGAGAGCCGTTACACCAAGAGCAACGTCAGTCGATGAACTGAATTCGAGTGTGTCCCGGGTCGGCAAACGGTGGTGATCGCCGATAAAGAGATAATTGCCGAGTATCTTCCATTTGCTGTGCAGCAAAGGGGCTCCAAGGAACCGGGCTCCTGAGACACGAAGCCGTTCTCTACACAAAAGTTGGTTCTCACCACCGCGAACTTCAGTGTCCATTAAGAGCATATCGAACTTCTGGCTTTCATAGCACGGATCGTGATTGGTGATTGTCTCTCCTGCAAAGATTGCGGCCGCCTCGGCAACGCGAATTGAAAGCTTCACTTCAAGGACGGCTCCGGGAAAGAGAACAAGGGGATCGGGAGAGTAAGCGAAGAAGGCACCCTTTTGCACGTCGACCTCGATTTGATGTCGAGCTGGCTCTCCCTGGCAATCGTGGACAAGAGTAGCCGATTGGGTCGTGAAATGTACGGCCGCCCCTGGCCCAACTGTAAAGCTGCTTGAAAGTTGGTCTGCGCGATAGAGGCCTCCGGCGGAGGACTGCTGGTAAATGGTCAAAAACTCCGGGATTTGCGCATCGAACGTAAAGGGGCGTGTGAGATGAAACGGATAAGAGACAAACTGCTTCCCGAGCCTTGTGCGTGCGCTATCACGAAAGAATGAAACTTGAAATATCGCCTTCCCAAGCCGGGATGATTTTCTGGCTCCAGCCTGATCGGCGAGCGCAAATGGCTTCATCGAAAGAGAACATCCCTCGTGATGCGGCTTGCGACGTCATCGACGCCTTCACCGGTGCGACAATTCGTTAGGACGATTGGCTTGCCACCCCGCACCGCCTCCGCTTCCGATACCATCTTTCGGAGATCCACGCCGACATATGCCGCTAGATCCTTCTTGTTGATGACGAGCAAATCGCATTTGAGGACGCCGGGACCCTTTTTGCGCGGAATGTCATCGCCTCCGGCGACGTCGATGACGAACATCCACCAATCCACAAGATCGAGTGAAAAGGTCGAGGCGAGATTGTCACCGCCACTCTCTATCAGTATCAGCTCCAAGTCTGGGAATTGATATTCGAGCTCGTCCGCGGCCGCGATATTCAATGTTGGGTCTTCGCGGATGACGGTGTGAGGGCAAGCTCCTGCCTCGACCGCAAGAACGCGCTTTGGATCGATCAGTCCGGATCGGCGTATTCTGTCGGCGTCTTCAGTGGTGACAAGATCGTTTGTGACGATCGCGATCGAGATCTCTCGGTCAAGAAACGCCGTGATGAGCTTCTCGATTAGAGCCGTTTTGCCTGAGCCGACTGGGCCACCCACCCCAACGCGGGCGGCGCCGGGTCGGCTTAGCAGGCAAGTGGCGGTAGTAGTAATCAAGCCCTTCTTTACCTCAACATATAAAGTTGACTGAGTGGCAAAACTTCCGCGGGTTCGCAGGTCGCAAGTTGGCCGTCGACGAAGACTTCGAAAGTCTGTGGATCGACGCGAATGCCGGGGCAAGCGCTGTTATGCAGCATGTCTTTTTTGGTTAGCGAGCGCGTCCCTTTCGACGACAGAAGCTGCTTTTTTAGATCGAGCGAGCCTTGCAAGCCCCGCTCAATCGCCAACGGATTTACAAATGAGGCCGAGAGCGATTGCTTGGCCCGGCCAAAAGCACCCCACTGAGGACGCAGGAGGAGTGGCTCGCATGTCATAAGCGATGCAGCACTGTCACCCATCACACCCCATGCGATGAATCCGCCCTTGATGACAAGCTCCGGCTTGATGCCGAAGAACGCCGGCCGCCAGATCACGATATCCGCGATCTTGCTGTCCTCGAGGGACCCGACGTGGTCCTGTATGCCAAAGGTCCGCGCGCAATTGATCGTATATTTGGCGATGTACCTTTTGATCCGCTCATTGTCGCCGAAGCGCGTCTTTTCTTCTGGCAGACGCCCGCGCTGGACTTTCATTTTGTCTGCGAGTTGCCATGTTCGGCAAATCACCTCGCTTATGCGGCCCATACCCTGACTGTCGGAGCCCAGCATCGAGATGGCCCCTATGTCATGAAGAATGTCTTCGGCTGCGATCGTCTGAGGTCGGATGCGGCTTTCCGCGAAGGCGACGTCTTCTGGAATGGCTGGATTGAGGTGGTGACATACCATCGTCATATCGAGGTGTTCGTCGAACGTGTTTACCGTGTACGGATTCGTAGGATTCGTCGAAGAGGGCAGACACCACGGAAAGGAAGCGACCCGAATGATATCGGGGGCGTGTCCGCCACCAGCGCCCTCAGTATGATACATGTGTATCGTGCGACTTCCGATCGCGTTCAAAGTGTCTTCGACAAAGCCGGACTCATTCAAGGTGTCCGTATGCAATTGAACTGGGAAATCCAGCTCGTCAGCAACGGTGAGGCAGGTGTCTATTGCAGCCGGCATCGACCCCCAATCCTCATGAAGCTTCAATCCTAGGCAACCCGTCTCGATCTGCTCCACTAGAGTCGCTGGTTTGTGGGAATTACCACGGCCAAGAAATCCAAAGTTGATGGGCCACTCTTCCGCTGCTTGCAGCATCTTGCCTACATTGAAGGCCCCTCCACTATCGATCCCAACTGTGATAGGCCCAAGCGACCCGCCGAGCATTGTCGTGATGCCCGAAGCGATTGCATGTTCGCAAAGCTGCGCGCTATCGAAGTGAACGTGGACATCAATCGCACCAGCGGTCGCGATCATGCCCTCGCAATCACGCACGGTTGTCGCCTGCGACACTATCAGCCGCGGGTCTACCCCATCCATGATCGCGGGGTTGCCTGCCTTCCCGATGCCGGCGATCCGGCCATCCTTAATGCCAAGATCGCCCTTGACGATGCCAAGAACGGCATCGATGACGAGCACATTGCATAACAGGAAATCAAGTGATCCTTCCGCGCTAGTCACCCCAGCCGCCATTCCAGCACCATCGCGAAGCGTCTTGCCACCGCCGTGCAAGCATTCGTCACCATAGACGGCATAGTCCTTCTCCACGACAGCGATGAGAGCCGTGTCACCTAAGCGCACTCCATCGCCGGTCGTTGGGCCATACATTGACGCATAGTCGCGCCGTGAGATTGTAGCCATCTCGGGATACCTCTCTCCTATGCACCCTGAAAGCCACGGCTCTTTGCATTTGCCAGGGCCCGCGCTTCGGTCGATGGATCGGCAAGACTGCCATCGGTGAGGCTGTTGAGACCCGAAATTACTTTCCGGCCCCCGAAGCCCGTCAGTTGAACGACCTTCTCCTGTCCTGGCTCGAAACGGACGGCACATCCCGCAGGAATGTCCAATCGCATGCCAAAGGCGGCTGCGCGATCGAAGTCGAGCCCTTTGTTGGTTTCAAAGAAATGATAATGGCTCCCGACTTGAACGGGCCGGTCCCCTCTGTTGACGACCTTAATGGATGTTTTTGGCCGACCGTCATTGAGCTCCATTGTCCCGTCTTCGACGATAACTTCACCGGGCTCAAAAGCGCCGCTTTTTGTCCCTGGAACGGGTCTTATTGGGTCGTGAACAGTAACGAGTTTGGTTCCGTCCCTGAACATAGCCTCAACTTGAAGCATCGGAAGCATAGAGGCCACTCCCGGCATGACGTCATTCTGGGTAAGGATGCCCGATCCCATTGACATAAGGTCCGCAACGGATCGCCCGGCTCGCGCACCCTCAAGGATTTCGTCGGAGATGATTGCCACGGTTTCAGGAAAGTTCAGGAGGAGACCTTTGGCTCTTCTTTTCCGCGCCAATTCCGCTGCTGTGAAAATCGTGAGACGTTCCATCTCTGTTGGTGTCAGTAGCATTAGGCGGTTCCTACCAGATTTTCTGTTTCATCATTCACGAAGGCTATGCATAAGGTCGCCTCAATTCGAAAACAGCCGCTGGCCACTCGCGCGGTGGAGCGCCAAAGCAATCTCAGTGAGCGGTATGAAGGAAGAGAGCGGTTCGTCATCGGCTATTGGGACACTGCTTACTTCTCGAATTACGGGGAGAAGTCGGGTGATGGCGGCTTGGGCATCCATGACGCCGATCAGCCCCAGTCTTACGGCAGCCGTCGCCGTTGACACGACAGCTTGGTAGCCGCTTATGACGGCAACCGTTTCCTCTTCCAAACCCAGTCGTTGCCAGATAAGCCCCTGCACTACTGCAAGATGACCTGGAGTACTCTTTTCAAGGACGAGTTGCCGATATTCGGAAGCGCCCGGCGATGAAAGCCTCGTGTGCGCTGTAAGAAAGGCCATCCCATTCCGCCGCGAGCCTGCGCGAAGGTCTTCAGCAAGCGTGCAAGCCTCCACTTCGTGATCAAGCTGGATAACAGATCCGAGAACGGTGGAAAAACGATAAGCTCTCAAAAGCGCCACCCGATCGGCCAAAGCCCAGCGACAGCGTATTTGAGTTTCGACGAATTGCTCGAACTCCAATGGTCCTAATCGGCCGGCCAACGCGGATGCAGCCTCAAGCCCTTGCGAAAAAGCAAATGCGCCCGATGGGAAGAAGCCATCGGAGTGCTGAAGAACGAGAAGCAGATCGGCCCCGCCGTTATGGTCCGCAGTTATTTGGGATCCTCCTGAACGTTCACCCTGCCTACAGAAATCAGATGCTGGAGGCGCGCCAGATAGGTATCTTTCGGTCCGTTTTGCGCAACCATGAGGTCCCGTCCGTCGAAACGAACGCGCCAATGAAGATTCCCGGCAGCGTATCCAAGTTCGAGAGCATCCGCGGCCGTACGCGGGGAAAATCGCAGCCATCGCTGATCACCGGATCGTATTATGATTGCTCTGTGCTCATCTAAATACAGGACAGCACCGTCGTATAGCCTCTGATCCCTTGGCAGTGTGATCGCCACCTCTTCGCCGGCTTCTGTTCGTGCTCGCAAGCGCCGGCGTTCCAGATCATCCTGCTGTACGACTACGAATTCGATAATTCCGGAATGATCCAGGTAATGGAGCTTGTCTTCAAGGACTTCATCGGAGCTACTGCCAATGATGCTTTCTATTCTCAGCATGAGTGAGACACATCGAGACCTTTTTGCTCATCAGAATATCTCTAGATGGCCGGACAATTGCCCGGCCAGCGCTTTGACATAGAGCCCGTTAGAGGCTAGCGATGCATCGTCGCGGCGTTTGGAATTCCATCAATGGGACATTCCTCGGTACCGACGGTTTTACGCGTCAAGGCTTCCACCATCTCACGTGTCGCTTCAGGGTCTGATATCCACTTTTGATAGAAATCGTAAGGACAGGTTGCAACGCCCTTATCCCCTTCGTGGGAGTTGATTTTGCCGGTGTAGCCCCGATGCAGCAGCTTAAAGAGGTGGTTCTCGGACTGCATATTCTTCCGGGCATCGCGGATCAGAGACTTCGACAGAGCTGCGTATTGGATGCCGTAATCTTCTTCACCGCATTCGCCAAGAGTCCGGCCGTCGAAGCCGATGATGGCAGAGTGCCCGAAGTAGGAATACACACCGTCGAATCCTGCTGCGTTGGCTACGGCGACATAGGTATTGTTCGCCCATGCCATGGCCTTCGCCATGATGACCTGCTGTTCCTTCGCGGGATACATGTATCCCTGGCAGCGCACGATCAACTCGGCGCCCTTCATTGCGCAATCTCGCCAGATTTCTGGGTAGTTACCGTCGTCGCAAATGATAAGGCTGACTTTGAGACCTTTAGGCCCGTCGGAAACGTAAGTGCAGTTGCCCGGGTACCAGCCTTCAATGGGAACCCAGGGCATGATTTTGCGATACTTCTGAACAACCTCGCCGATGTCGTTCATCAGGATAAGAGTATTATAGGGAGCCTTGTAGGGATGCTCCTCGTGGCGCTCACCCGTTAGCGAGAACACACCCCAAGTCTTCGCTTTGCGACAAGCTTCCGCGAATATCTCAGTCTCTTCGCCGGGCACCGTGGATGCCGTACCGTACATCTCGTTCGAGTCGTACATGATCCCATGCGTGGAGTATTCGGGGAAGATCACAAGGTCCATTCCCGGCAATCCAACCTTCATGCCAACAACCATCTCGGCAATCTTGCGGGCGTTGGCCAGCACTTCATTTTTGGTGTGCAGACGCGGCATCTTGTAGTTGACCACAGCCACGCCAACGGCGTCTTTGCTGCTGGAAATGTCACCATGTAGCATTTTATACCTCCATTGGGCTTCTGAAACTATGTTCTAGCGTCACGACGCTACACCGCGAGGTGACGATGAATGAGATCGCCGGTAAGTTCGCTCATATGCCCTGCTGCTACGACTCGGCCTTTCTCCATTATGGCGAACCGATGCCCCGCCCGGCGGGCGAAGGCTAAATTTTGTTCAACAAGAACTACGGTCAAACCCGCGTCCCTGATTAGCCGCGAGACGACTTGCTCGATCTCCTCGACCACGCTCGGCTGGATGCCTTCGGTCGGTTCGTCAAGAAGCAGGACGCTTGGGTCAGCGGCAAGCGCCCGTGCTATGGCGAGTTGTTGCTGCTGACCGCCCGAAAGGAGTCCGCCCGGCCGGTCCATATTCGCCGTGAGATAGGGAAATAGAACGCCAACCAGGTCAGGAATGATGCGCTTGCCGTCTGCGCGGGCAAAGGTGCCCATGAGTATGTTTTCACGGATTGAGAAGTCAGGGATAATTTCACGGCCCTGGGGCACGTAGGCGATGCCAGCGCGGGCGCGCACATACGAAGGCTCCCGCGCAAGTTCGCGATCCCTGAGGTGGATTTCACCTGTCATCCGGTCGGTAAGGCCCATTAACGACTTGAGGAGTGTCGTTTTGCCTGTGCCGTTTCGCCCGAGCAGCGCAGTCACCTGCCGAGCTGGTACCTGGAGCGAAACCCCGTGCAAAACGTGGCTGCGTCCGTAAAAGCTGTTGATGTCGGTAAGCGTCAGCATCAGTGGATTCCTTGGGACCCAAGGTAGGCGGCACGTACATTGGGGTCATTTTCAATCGCGGTGATTGTCCCTTCCGCCAGTATCTTGCCGAGATGCATGACCGTGATCCGCTCTGCAATTTCCCGGACAAACGCCATGTCGTGCTCGACGACGATGATCGTGTGAAGTCCTTTCAGGTCGCGGATGATACGCGCTGTCTTGAGCGTCTCACTTTGCGTCATGCCGGCCGTTGGCTCATCTAGAAGAAGCACCTTCGGGTTTTGGACAATCAGAAGAGCGAGTTCCAGCCACTGTGTCTGACCGTGGCTCAGATCGCCGGAAACCTTTGCTTCTTCGCCCTCGAGCCCCGTCAGCTCGAGAACCTCATCTATTCGTCTGTTCAGGTGTTTCGAGAAGCCAAGGCCGAGGTTCGGCAGAACGCCGCGGTGTTGGCAAATTGCAACCTCCAGGTTGTTGCGGACCGTCAGTTCCTTGAAGACGCGGGGGATCTGGAATTTCCGTCCCACCCCAGCGCGCGCAATTGAGTGCTCGGCCCAGTTTGTGATTTCTGTGTCGAAAAGGTAAACGCGGCCAGTTGTGCTGCGCGTCTTGCCCGAGACCAGGTCCATCAGCGTCGTCTTCCCCGCACCATTAGCACCGAGGAGCACACGCAATTCGCCATCCTCCACGACCATCGACACGCAATCGACCGCCTTTAACCCGAAGAACTCGACACCAAGGCCATCAAGTGTCAGAGCCGCTTTCGCCGCCATCACACATTGCCCTCCTTGGCGATGGAGACGTCGCTGGATGCGAACTCCCCCGCGGATTTCCGGCCTGCCCGCGACTGAATCAGGCGGTCCGCAAGATCGCCTCCAAGTCCCGCAAGACCCCGCGGAAGAAAGAGCACCACAAGCACAAACATAAGGCCAATGATGGCCTTCCAGCTTTCGACGAGCGCGGGGGTCTCGCTCATTCGGGCTTCGGCCATATTAATGAGGATCGCGCCGATGCAAGCACCGATTAGTGATCCTCGTCCGCCAACGGCGGCCCATACGACCATGGTGATTGAAAAGGCCAGGTCCATGAAAGTTGGAGAGGCGAACTGGGCGACGTTCACGTAGAGAAGACCGGCGAGGCCAGCTATAGCAGCTGACACACAGAAGAAGAGGGTTTGATAGACGGGTACATCAAAACCGAGAAATCGAACGCGCTCCCCGTCATCCCGGGTGGCCTGCAAGATGAGCCCGGCGCGCGTTTCTACAAGAAGACGCGTCAGTACCAAGACCAGTGCAAGAGCGATGGCCACCACGTAGTACATGAGCTGGCTGTAATTGTCGAAAACGATGTCACCGATTGTGAAAAAGCCAAGGTCCGTAAGCCCGTTGAAGCCGTTCGTCAGAGGCTGGGCGTCTATGATGACGAGGCGGACGAGAAGAACGAGCGCAAGCATGATGATAGAGACGAACACGCCCGAAATGCGCTTGCGAAACAGGATGGTTCCGAGGAGTGCAGCTACTACCACCGGCACGATTATAGCCATTGCAAGCCCGAACCACTGGGACTGGAAGGGGATCCAGAGGAACGAAACCTTGGTGATGCAGCACAAATCCGTCTTGGCACCCGGTTCTGCGTTCCAAACCATAAAATCAGGTACGGGCGTGTCTGACCCTTGTTGCATGCTCGTATTGCTAGCGAGCTTGAGTGACATCGCCATCATGTAGGCTCCGAGGCCAAAGAACAGGCCTTGGCCCAAATTGAGTATGCCTGCGTAGCCCCAGGAGAGCGCGACCGCCACGCCGAGCATGCCGTAAACAAGGAATTTTGCGATTCTATTCAGCCAGAATTCGTCGAGAAACTGCGGCATGACCATGATTGCCGCGATGAAGACGGCATAGACGGCAATATCGAGATTGCGCCTGTTCAGCATGGTCATCGCCCTCTATACGAGAACAGGCCCGTGGGCTTAAAGATGATGATCAAGATGACGACGCCGAATACGGCCGCGCGGGCCAAAATATCGTTGGTCACGCTCGCGACCCAACCATCGAGCTGCCCAAGAATGCCAGCAGAGGCAGCGGTCCCTACGAGGCTTGCAGTGCCCCCAGCGACGACAACGAGGAAGCCATCGACGACGAAGGGCGTTCCCATGTCGGGGAAGACCGTCTTGAAACCGGACATCATTACCCCGGCGATGCCAGCAAGGCCGCTGCCATAGGCGAAAGTTATCGCATTGACGCGGCCAACATTGATTCCGCAGGCTGCCGCCATGCTGGGATTCCGCATGATGGCGCGAACCTGCGTCCCAATCGGCAGGCGATACATGACGAACCAAGTGATCGCGGCGAGGATGAGAGTAACGATGATGATAAATCCTCGATACGCGTTGACATCGGCGCCAAGAATATTGATGGAACCTGTGAGCCAGGAAGGCACGTGCACGTTTTGTAGGCCAGGCCCAAGCCCTTGGATATGAAGCCCAAAAAATGGCAGGCCCAATTCTAGCCTCACCGCCTGCTGGATCAGGATTGCGACGCCCCAGGTTGCGAGCAACGTGTCGAGCAAGCGGCGATAGAGCCGGCGAATAATCACCCGCTCAATTGCAATACCGAGAAGAGCGGTAACCGCAAAAGCGAACGGGATCGATGCGAGCAAACCGAGATTAAGCCAAATGCCGGCCATAACGGTGGTGTAAGCACCGATCATGACCATCTCGCCATGGGCCATGTTGATGACACCCATTGCGCCATAAGTAATGGCGAGCCCCATCGCAACCAGTAATAAGATGGAAGCAAGGCTTAGTCCGATGAAGATGATTTCGATCATGCGGTCGTGTTTCCCAAGCCATCCGCCTCGGGGTTTATCCCTCCGAGGTGCTAAGTCTTCAGCTTTCGAGGATCGACGCCTTTGGGCGTGCAAAAAAGATTATCCTTGGTCTCGCCGTAGGCCGCATAGGGGAGCGGAAAGATCGGCTCAGGGTAAGCGTCGACGATCTTGCCTTGTCCATCGCCTTGCCACTGTGCAATCCGGGGCGTGAGCCAAGTATGCAGGTTCTCGGGCTCGACCTTCACGGGGCCGCCTGGCGAGTCAAAGGTCTGGCCCCTCACGGCTTCACGCACCGCATTCGCTGAGGTATCCTTCGCCTTCTCGACGGCCTGCTTCCACAGGTAAACTTGGAAGTAGGAACAGCACAGTGCATGGTGCGTAACGGCTTTGGGGTCCTTCACGTAAGCGCGATAGCGCGTGATGAAGTCTTTGTTTTCGGGAGTATCGATGGCCTGAAAGTAGGGGAATGAGGTATAGCTGCCGGCGGCATATGTTGCGCCCATCGCGGCGATTTCGATTTCCGAGGTGACGGTTGCGCAAATAGGCAGCTGATCGTGGGTCAATCCCTGATTTTTGTATTCGCGGTAGAAGGCCACCACCGAGTCGCCGACGACGTTTGATAGAACCACATCACACCCAGAGTTCTTGATCTTGTTGACCATCGAACCCCATTCGGAATCGCCGAGTTCAAGATATTCGTCGGCGACCCATTTGGCGCCGCCCTTCTCGATCAAGATCTTGCAGACCTTAGCCATTTCGCGCGGATAAATGTAGTTCGACCCGACGATGAAGAATGTCTTCTTGCCGAGCGTTTTGATGATCCAGGGAATGAAGTTCGAGAGCTGCTGATTGGGAACGGCGCCGGTGTAGACCACATTGCGGGAACACTCGTATCCTTCATAGTAGGTGGGATAGAAGTACATCGCATTGCGCTTCTCAAAGACTGGAAGCACGGCCTTGCGGCTTGCGGAGGTGTAAGAACCGAACACGGTGGGCAGCTTGTCCTGAATGACAAGTTTTGAAGCTTTTTCGTTGTAGATCTTCGGGTCGGAGGCGCCGTCTTCGGAGATGGCACGAACCTGTTTTCCCATCACGCCACCCTTGGCATTGATTTCGGAGATGGCCATCAGGGTGGCGTCAGATAGGGATTTCTCGATGATGGATAATCCGCCAGTCAGCGAAAACAGAACACCGACGTCGATGGTATCGGCTGCAAAGGCCGAATGGCGCAAGGCAAACGGGCTTGCTAGAGTTGCGGCACCCCCAACGACGCCAGCTTTGAGGAATGTACGGCGGTTGATAGTCATGGCTATACGCTCCAATTGTTTTGGCTTGGCGAACAACTGCTCGCACGGTGAAACTCGACGAACTCGCCAGAGGCGAGCGCAACGAAGGCCACGTAGTGGCCGATGTCCCTGGAGATTTGCTGCGTCGACACTGCTGTCGTCGACTAGGCCTTGACGATCTGCTTCAATTTCCGAAGCGATCTACGCGGAATCATCGCTCTTGATGATTCGTCTGGGCATCCTCTCTGAAGAGAACGCAACATCATCAATAAATCATACTAAAACACAAGGTTCAAGAGCAAATGAGATTGGATCGGTACTGCTTGGACTAACTTCAAGAATAGAGAGCAAATTTTACCTCTGCTAAGATAAGCTGGGTGCATCAGCGACGGCGCGGAGATCGTTAGCGGCTGGATTTCTAGCTGCGCGCACAAGCTCATGGCGTTCGGCACGCATTTTGCATATAATTTCGCGTCCTGTAGGCACTATCGCTCAGGAGATGCAAACTTGTCTGTTAGCCGCGTAGTCACGACCGCGCCCTGGCGTGTGGGAGTTCTTTTTTCTCAGAGCGGTTGTACCTCGGTCATAGAACAGACCCAGCTTCGCGGGACGCTACTTGCGATTGAGGAAATCAATGCCGCCGGTGGAATCAATGGCCGGGAGTTGTGTCCTGTTATTCATGACCCCGCATCGGACTCCGCCACATTTGGATATCTCGCCAAGCGCTTGATGATCGAGGACGGGGTCACGATAATCTTCGGATGCTACACGTCTTCGAGCCGCAGGGCAGTAATGCCGGTGGTCGAGCGACTGGACGGCATGCTCTGGTACCCAACCCTTTACGAGGGCTTCGAATGCTCTCCCAATATCATTTATACTGGCGCATCTCCCAATCAGAACTGCGTTGAGTTGTGTCGTTTTCTCATGGAGAAGTTTGGACGCCGCTTTTATCTGATAGGTTCGGATTACCTCTACCCCCGGGTCCTTAATCAGACCGTGCGCGAGTTCCTGATTGCCAATGGTGGTTCAATTGTTGCTGAGCGTTATGTTGACCTGCGTGCCCCGCGTTCTGATTTCATTCCGGTCATCAGAGACATTCGAGATGCTGGAGCCAGTGTGATATTCTCTACGGTTGTGGGTCACTGCACAGCCTACCTATATCAGGCATACGCGGATGCCGGTCTTGATCCGGCGAGTATCCCCATCGCGAGCCTGACTACAACCGAAGCGGAAATTCTTGATATGGGATTCGATGTTGGCGAAGGCCACATAACTGCTGCCCCATACTTCGAAGGCATTGGCGGCGACCTGAACACAGCATTCGTCGCTCGATATAAGAAACGTTTTGGCGAATCAGAGTCGACGAACGCCTGTGCCGAGGCCGCGTATTTCCAGGTCTTTATGTTTGCCCAGGCGCTTGCGAATGCGAACTCCATGCAGACGGATGTTTTGAGATCAATCGTGCTCGGGTCCTCGTTCGAGGCACCTCAAGGCGCCGTTCGCATCAACCCGTTCACTGGCCACACCGATCTTTGGACCCGCATTGGACGAGCGAATCGCGACGGTCAATTCGATCTTATCCGGCAATCTCCCGCCCCCGTGCAGGCCGATCCGTTCCTTATTTGCGTTGGACGGGCTTGATGCTGGACAAACAAAAAGAGGTGCGTTTCAACCCGCGCAAATCGCCACGCGGCGCACTCTCGGAAAAAGTACCGGGCCGTCCTAGCGAGCCGAATGCGCTTAGGGGGATTAAGGTTTCCGTCGTGACTGAGCGGGATGACCAGGGCAATTTTCTGATCCTTGAACTGCAGCGGCTCGGAGTGCAGGTGCGACATGTGTGGCCAGCGCCACCCATGCTGTCCTTCGAAACAGAAGTTATCTATTGCGACTACGCCGCGGACCTGGCCCGCTCTTTGCCCTGGGTCCCCGGGGACGCAAAATCGGCACTTGTTATCATTCTTCCGCCGCTCACCTCAATCGACCCAGAGGCCCTAGCCAAAGCTACCCCAGACGCCGTTTTAGCCCGGCCCTTCACTGTGAATGCCGTACTTGCAAGTCTTGTCGTCGCAAGGAGCCAATTTCGATATGAGCAGCGCCTGCGCAGCAAGCTCGATCGGCTTGACGACAACCTCCGTTCGATGCGAACCGTTGAGCGTGCCAAATCCATACTCATGTCCACACGTCAAATCGACGGCGATCAAGCCTATAGCTTCATCCGCCATCAAGCGATGGACCGGCGCGTTTCGGTGAGCAGTATAGCGGCGGCGATCGTCTCGTCTCACGAACTCCTCGGCCCTGATCCGAAGTAACCGGCCATAAACCCGCGTTCCGGTCTACGAACTCCTTCTTTTTTTGCTTGCGCGAAATTGGGCCTGGCGTTCCAATGTTGCTGACCTCGACAGCATCGTCGGGACTTGAGTTGGCAGCTCCGCCAAACCTGAAAAATCTCTCATCAGATAGGACCGGCGCCTGCGGGTGCATGCGTTATAGCGGAGTAATCTATGTCCCTTGAGGCTTATCGAATTACCAAGGAACCCTTCTACCGTCCGGTCGGGGATGAAATCCTTGTCTTTGAGGCAGCCTACCGGAGCCGCCTCCCCGTTATGCTGAAGGGGCCGGCCGGATGTGGGAAAACTCGCTTCGTTGAACATGTTGCCTTTTTGTTGGGCCGCCCGCTAATAACGGTGGCAGCGCATGAGGATATGACTGCAGTCGATTTGGCGGGACGTTATTTGCTCGGGCCAGAAGGTACGTTTTGGCAAGATGGACCGCTCACGAATGCCGTGCGTCATGGCGCGATCTGCTACCTGGACGAGGTCGTGGAGGCTCGGCAGGACACGACCGTGATTATACATCCCCTAACCGACGAGCGCCGCATCCTGCCATTGGAAAAACATGACGAACTCATTCATGCACACCCCGATTTCCAGCTGACAATCTCTTACAATCCGGGCTACCAGAGTGCTGTCAAAGATCTGAAAGAGTCGACCAAGCAACGCTTCGTTGCAATCGACTTCGGTTACCCGAGCCCTGAAATTGAAACCGAGATCATCGCCCGCGAAGCACGGGTGGAAGCCTCGCTCGCGGCGAAGCTTGTCGACATCGGCCATCGGTCGCGAAACCTTCGAGGGCGCGGTCTGGACGAGGGTGCTTCCACCCGGATGCTCATTCATACGGCCCGCCTTGTGGCGGATGGTCTAAGCGTTAGGGCAGCCGTGCGCGCTGGAATACTAGTGCCCATCACGGATGACCTCGAGGTGCGTCAAGCGCTGAGTTTGGCAGTCGATGCGTGCCTCTAGGATGGAGACTTTGGGACGGGAAGGGGGTGTCATCGCCCCGGACCGCGACGCCGTCAGCCAATTAACGAATTATATCCGGCAGCGGGAAGTACTCTGCATCCCGTTTCGGAAGGCGCTCACGAGCCTAAGCGGTGCGGCTTCAAACGAAGAGCTACAGGATTGGTCGCAAGCGGTGCTGGGCCTCGCCGATGTCAACGCCGGCCCCGCAACCTTGCTCGCGTTCTGGCAACTCACGGTCGATTCCGTCGAAGCGATTGGAGCCGAGGCACTCTCCAAAACCGCGCGAGTCTGCGCTCAAATCTGCCGCCATGCCGGAGCTTCTGGAACCCGCGAGGTACTGCACGCATGCCTAGCGTTGCGGCCCTTGTTTGAGCCTCTCTCTCAAGGCCATTCGTGCCCTTGGTGGCGCGCCTGGTTGAGGTTGGCGCGGGAAGCGCCTCAGTGCGTCACGGCGCTGGCTGCAAATGCGGTAAAGATCGCTGCAGCAGGCGGATCCGAAGGCTTCGAAAACTTCGTCGCCGCGGGCCTTCGCTCCGCCGCCTCCGCACAGCTACGCCTCGTCTTCTTTACATTAGAGGATCCTTCCGCACAGCTTGTTCTGGATCGCCTAGCCGGTGGACTCTCCTTCAGCGACTTGCGCCAGCGTATGCGAAGCTTCGCGTCTGCGCTCTGGGGCACTTCCCCGCCGATTCGACCGGCTGATTCTCGGCGTACTGGCAGCGAGCGCATGCGCCGCTCGACCATCACCGAGGGAGTAGTGTGCATTCCAGAGGTATTTCCCGGCGTGCCCTCAGAGCAGGCTGGAACATTGTTCAGCGCGACAGTTGCGCACGCCACCGCACATCTGGCGCTTGGCAAAGGCCGTTTTCCGATTGGTTCTCTTAAACCGCTTCAAATTGTGCTCGTTGGGCTCATTGAGGATGCTCGGATCGAAACAATCGCGATGCAGCGCTTTCCGGGCCTGCGACGGCTATGGGCACCATTCCATGTAGCAACCGCGTCCGGCATATCAACGGCACCGGCGCTCCTGGCCCGCCTATCGCGAGCGCTACTTGATCCGTCTTATGAGGACAATGACGAATTCGTCGAAAAGGGCCGGACTCTCTTCCAAGGGATTGACGATATTAAGAACCCTAACAATTCCCGCCGCATAGGAGGCCTACTGGGAAATGATCTCGGGCAAATGCGCCTCCAGTTCAATGCCAAGACCTACGCCGTTGAACCTATGTACCGCGATGATGGCCTGGGTCTATGGGAGTTTCCGCCGGAGACTCAGATGCGGCAGCCCGATGAGTGTATTGAAGTCGAGGCGGCTAGGGCTCAAGCGGATCAAACACATGGGGCTAAGGATGAAAATCCAGAAAGTGGGAACGAAGAAACTGGGCGAGCACGAGGCAAGAGCAGCAATCAGGGCGTAGCTGTTGCCACCTATCCCGAATGGGATCATGCAGCGCAAACGGAGAGGTCTGCCTGGACCACCGTGCGAGAGGTGCCTTCCCCCTCAGGAGATGCCGGCAGAATTGAGAATGCAATCGACCAGCAGAGAAACCTTCGAAGCAGGATCGAGCGCTTTATACGCGGCGCAAAAGTGGGGCGCCTTGAAAGGCTACGCGGTCAGCCGTCCGGCTCTGACTTCGACCTGGACGCAATGATCGACGTGGCGATCGACATGCGCGTAGGACAGTTTCCCATTGATGATCGCATTTTTCGGGTGAATGCTCCTCAGCGAAGCGGCCCCGCCGTTTCAGTTTTGATCGATGTTTCGGAGTCCACCCGCGATCCGGCTCCCGTTGCCGGGACAACTATCGTTGAAGTCGAGAAGCTTGCGGTGGCAGTGCTGGCGTCTGCCGTGGAAACCGCAGGCGATGCCTTCGCTCTGTATGCCTTCTCGTCCGAAGGGCGTCACAATGTGCGCTTTGTCCGGGTTAAGGATTTCGCTCAGCAGTTTGATCGCGCGGCAAAAGCTAGGCTTGCCGGCCTACAGCCCGGACTGTCGACTCGGCTTGGCGCAGCACTTCGCCATACGGGAGCAGAATTGGCCCCGCTCAAGGCGTTGCGAAAGATCATGCTCGTGCTCACAGACGGTTCCCCGTCCGATATTGACGTTGCCGACTCGCGAGACTTGATAGAAGATGCTCGCCGCGCCGTTCTAGCGCTTCGCGCCAACGGAGTTGACGTTTTCGGCATCGTCCTTGACCCAGCCGGGCTTGGCGCGGGGTCTCTCATTTTCGGGCGAACGAACACTATCCCCATTCACCGGATCGAGGAGTTGCCCAACGGCTTGTCGCAACTCTATTTTCGGCTTACGCGACGCTAGCTTAGTGCACGCTACCAAACCCGCCCCCACGCTATTCCCAGATTTCAATGAACCTCCGGTGCAGAAACGAATCCCGCGATTCCGTCGATGACCCCAGGCGCCAAGGGAGGCTAGGATCGGGATAGGCTGCCATGTTCGCTGACCGGTTTGGCGAGGTCAGGCTGACCTAGCCAGCTCCTCCAAAACCACGACTTTTGGCCACGAATCCGGGCTCGTAACCGAGGTCCGCTTCACCTCCGAGATCTGGCATATCAAGGGGTGTCGTTGAGGTCCGTTACCGGCCTTTTCCGGCCTATCAGTCACATCTGAACTGAAACGTGCCGCAATCCAGATGTGACAACCCGCACATCTTCTGCGTGCACATCCAAGAGCTACAATTTCACCTGCAATCGGAAGATGGCTGGATATCAGGCCACGGCACCGCTTGGCGACCGTGCAAGACCCTCCTCCATTTAGAGGGGGGGCATTACAATAACACCCGCCGGACGCCGGACGATGATAGGCTTTCTGCTGCTGCGTATTGCTCTTAACGGAAGCCATCGCGGACTGAAGTCACTATCCCGATTCCGGCCGAGCACATTAACTTTGCGCACGACGGAAGTAGTTAAAGGTTTCCAAAACTTCTCTTATGGTTGTGCTTCCCGCGGCTGCGTATATGCGACGCAATTCCTTATTGTCCAAATCTCGCCCTCGAATTTCGCAGCCTTCAGCGCTGCAGATAAGCTTTGTATGGATGAGGAAACCCTTGGGAAATGGTACTTGAATTAGGAACGAAAGAACTTGCTCCAAAGCGCACCGCACCGCATCCGGCGTTCCCTTGGATGCCTTGACAATGATCACCCCCGCCATCCGCCCCATAAAGGGAAAATCTCGGTCGTCTTCGAAATCAGAGTCCAAGGATACCAACGTAAATTGGCGTTTTTGACAGAAATGAAAATGATGCCTATCTGCACGCCCCATATGGCCAAGTTCTAGTGCGCTCACGAATTTGAACCTTGATCTCCAACGCGTCGCTCCCTTAAAATACGCGATTGTTGCAGCGGGTATATTTTCGTCAAAGTACAAGGTTGGCCGCTGCTTAAGAAATGGGCGTCTTTGTCTCATCTTCCCTCAATTCATTGTCCGTCAATTCAACTATTCATGCCCCGTTCTGCCAGAACCTGCAGCTGGTTGTGGCCGCCGTCGTGATTTGTGCCATTCAAGTTCGCTGGGCTCCCGGAACCTCGCAAAAGCGCTAACAATCGTCAGCGCGCGGACAACGCGACAGCCGCAAGTTGATTGGTGTTGTGTACCAATTGCTAAGCTAGCGTAGTTGCTAGAGCAACATCGAGTGGCGTAAAGGTGTAGCTCGATCTTCTTCACAGCGAGCACGGCATGGCTGATTTGAGCCTTAGTCCCGTTGAGCGAGGGGCTCTTCTGATTCTGATGGCGGAAGGGCGGCCGTTGAAGGAAGGTGCGGAAATTAAAAATAAATATGGGCTGAGCTTCACGACCAAACACAGGGCCAAACTTCAAGAACTAGGTCTTATAAGAACCGATGCTGGGAGGCCCATAAAGCGCAGGCTAACCGATAAGGGTTGGGAGTGGGCTCAAGCAGAGATCAGCTCTTCGAAACCGAAGGGTCAGATGGGGTTGGGCGCTCTGTATGCCGTTCTTAACGCGCTTGACAGACACGCGAAGCAGCAAGGTTATTCTTTAAAAAAGGTATTTAGGATCGATCACCTGCAGCAGGCCGCATGGAACGAAGCGGATGAAGCTCTTGGGCAAGCTCTGCAGGACATGCCCACACTTTTGGACGCGCTGGACAAACTCCAAGCGACATCCGCTGCTGATCTCAAGCCTCAAGTTAGTCGGGTGGTCGGCGCAACCAACGTTCTGATACAATCTGTCCGTCATGCCGCACGACGACGGGAGCTTTCCGTATTGGGTGAAGCTGGCGCGAAGGTACCTTTCGATCCGGTTGCCCACAGATCAGCGGAACTTACGAAGCCAGGAACGCAGGTGAAAATTCGCAAAGCCCCCATTATCCGTGGGCCTTCAGCAGCGAAATTTGTGGTGGTTCCGGGTGAGGTCGATATTGTTTAAAGAGGAGGGGGCACTTCACATGAATGAGCAAGAGTGGATTTGCTGTATTGATTTCGGCACTGCTTTATCCAAATGTGCGATGGTTGCCTCGGTCGATCGAAACAATCTTTCTATAAACCAAGATTTCACGCATATCGTACCGCTCGATGCTGAGACCGGGAACTATGAGCGCACATTAAGGACCCTTGTTGGTGATGCAGTAACCCTTGCCACCAAGCTTGGCTCCAAACTATCGGCCAAAGGCGGTCTTTCACTCAGTTCGGCTGCCTCAGCATTGAGGAATCTATCAGCGACTTCCAGCGCTTCCGATGCTTCTATCTTTGCTCTCACAGCTCAAGGGAGTGCGACAGTGTTAGAGGCGACCGCCGTCGCTTCTAGTTCGATCCGCGCTACAGGTCGCAGAGTAGTTGCAGTCGCTGATATTGGGGGAGGTACTTGCGATTTTGCGGCATTTATAACCGGCTTCGACGAAGATGACGACGTGATTGGCGAAGTTGAAGGGAGTTCCAATATTTTGCACGATGCAGGTGACTATCTCGATATGCAACTTCGCCGCTTGATACTCCTCAAGGCCGGCGTCCTTGAAGATTCTGCAGCAGGACGGGGAATTGCCAATCGGCTGCGTGTAAACGAGCGCAGAAACAAAGAAGACTTATTCACTGATGGACAAATTTCAATTGAATTGAACGATGGCTATCTCACAATTTCGCGGGAGGAATTTCTATTTGACAGCCATGTAGTAGATTTTTCAAGCAGCTTGAGGAATGAATTTTACAAGACGTTATATACTGCGGTGATGTGTGCTCAGAATTGGCCGCAGCTTGATGGCTCAGATACGGCAGTGGAAATTCTGCTGACCGGTGGTGGTCACAAATTGCCTATGGTGCAAGAGCTGTTCGAATCCCCAAGTGTAGCGTGGGAATATACAACCCCTGCTCCAGATTTGATCGAGCGCCCTGACGATGTGTTCTTTTCCAAGGCGGCGCGGCAGCTCGTAGTTGCGATCGGGGGGGCAATTCGGGACCTTCCCATATTAGCGCCGCCGATAACGCCGTTTTAGGATTCTTCCTAAAAGGGAGGGTCATCAGTTGTTATCCGCCGCGGGTAGCTCACATGCAGAGATCGCTAGCAGCTTTCACCAGCATTTTAGCGTGAAGCGCAGCAAAGCGCTTGTAATTGTCATCAAAAAGCTCCATGGGGCACAGCGCACGTTCTAATATTTCGGACCGACCGAATTAACACGATAGCTAACGAGGGATGATGTTATAGTAGATTGCGTACGAGCGGAGCTTATCCATAACGTATGAGGAAATCTTGGAGGCTCGGCACTGGGCTTCGCTCAAGTGGTGGAACTCTACGTGGTACAGCTCAGATCTGACCTTGAGAATAGCATCTACTATTAAGTCTCTGTCCATTGATACTTCGAATTTTTCGAACTCGTGTGGAATTGCCTCATCCAGATAACGGCTGACCAGCTGACATATAGCTTCGTTAATTGCCTTATGACGCTTGGCCGAGAGATTTTGAATTGCTGCATAGGCGTCAACAGTGCTATCGTTCGGCCTGCCCCTTGTTCCTGTCGTGAATTCTTTGACGTTAGTGCCACTAAGGAACTTGTATAGTTCAGTCGCCTTTACTGCTTGACTAGCGCTTCCAAGATTTGGAATTGCTCCAGCATCAACAGCCGCCTGATATAAATCGTTGCGAGGACCATGCAAGCATGAATAAACGACGGAACTCGCTGTGCAGGTCACAAGATTCGCATTGAACAAGGAAATCATATAACCGAGGTGATATTCGGGGTGCTTGTTCCTATCTGTCCACCACTTGCCTGCTTCTGATCTTGGAGAGTAGCCTAATAAAGGCTCAGCCGCTAATACTTGCTTCCCTGCGCGTCTAATGCGATTGGCCTCGCCGGTTACGTCAGCACTCGATGTAATGACGAACAAAATATTCGGCAAAGACTTTGCCTGTCTCTTTTTCGAGATTCTGTCTGCTATAGTGGAATTTATGTTGCTTAGATATTCACCAATTGTGGGTTCTGCCTGGGCCAAATCTTGTACATAAGACTGAGATAGACCAACGTCCTCGATCGTCTTCCCAAATTGCAAAAGCAGGCGTTCAAGAGCCTTGGGCCACTCTTGCCTTTGCAGGCCTTGAATTTCATAATCGCTGTCAGGCGGACAAAGATTGTTACCCCCTATTTTAAACGCGGTATCTCGAATCTTTTTGTGCCACTCTGCATCTGTAGTAGGCCAACAAAATAAGATATTTGGCCTTTTTCTTAGATATTGATTAAGACTAGATAAGAATTGCTTAATCCCCACGTCGTCGTCGGACGCCTCACGCCCGTCAAACAGGAGCAATGTGGTCTTGCTCTCTTCAGATATCAGTATGTTTTTCTTTATCCAGCTAACGACGTCCCTAATGTCAACGTCATCAGGAATCGGTACAACTTTGGCAAAAAGGTCCGGCATATTGCTGACAACCGAGTAGGTGGAGGTAGTCTTACCTACGCCAGTGGAGCCCAGCAAAAAGCAAAGAAGACCCCCGTTTTGGTGATCTGCACGATCGCGAAGCCTGATGAACGCCTTTATGTCCTGTTCTACAGGAAGTATTAGCGGCCTAACCTCACCAAACAGGCTGAGCAGCGACTCAAACCTGTTGGGAATCTTAATGTCACCTTTCACGGGAAGCCATCCTAGCTGAACCGGCCAAGCTTCGGCGCTAAGTCGGATGTAGCACTTGATTCGAAGCTAAAACGTTACGATAAGGCAAAGTGGGTCAAGTGTTCAACCATCGTCCGTGGCACTGCTTCAAATGATGTAGCGAGGCTATCAACCTCCTCCTCTGCCCAGTATCCGGCATACTCCGTCCCGCTTTCCAATCCGATAGCTGGTCCTGCGTGAATCCGGTCTTGCGGCTCAGCTCTGCAAGGCTTATTCCGAGCCTTGCCATACTAGACGCGCTCAGAATATCGCTATTAAAAACCGCCGCCCGTTGCAGCGCCGGGTCCGGCTTGGTCTCCTCTGCGAACTCGCCTTCGGTCTCCTCGTTTTCCTCATCTTTGATCTGATCGGTCTCTTTGCCGATCGGAATATGGCTGGCAATGATGAGCCGCCGTCTTTCCAGTGGGCCGACACCATCAGGCGGGAACGATTTCCATTCCTCGCGATCGAAATAAACGGCGAACACGTCGTTGAGCGTGCGCAGGCGAACCATTCCCTGCCAATCTTCGAGGTTGAAAGGCTCATGGGTGTCGGCTCGGTGCAACGTCGCTTTGATGTCTTCATAGCTCTTCGCGCGCTTGCCATAGAGCGTTGTGTTTGCGATCTCTTTTAGTCCTTCCAGGTCAACACCGGTCTGGGAAACGCGCGGATGCGGCAGCATGGAGAAGAACATGAAAGGCCGCTTTTCGGGAAGGCTCCCATAACGCTGCCACATGCCGCGCGAGCCGAGTGTGACGTCCGACATCACGGGCACATCCAGCTGCGGATCGAACAGGTCAAGATTAACCTCCGCATCAATGGCCATGATGGCCTTGCGCCAAATGTCGGTGAGTAGCCGATCGGCGACTGCGCGATTGCTGAGCGGTTCGCTCTTCAACTTGCCCTGTGCATCGGTTTTCCACACCCGCTCCCCCGAAGGCTCCGGTGTCGACGGCTGATAGGTGGCGGGCTCGGTTATTTGTCCCGTGCCATGCGCTGAGATTTTTCGAAACCGAGGATAAAACTTAGGTTCGGCCTTGCTGGGCAATCGGCCAAAGACCTGCTCGAATTGCAGGCGGTTGAAGAGTGCATAGCGTTTGGCCGAGACGGTGAGCGCATAGAGCGGCTCGAAGCCTTTCTCTTCCTCGCCGTCGCGGTAATTCTCCTCCTCAAATTGCAAAAGAGACAGCGGCTTGCCCTTATCGTCGACTTTGCACCTATAGGGATAGAGCGGCACGAATTCATCAACGACCTCTTGGACCAGCCGTTTGAATTCATCCCATTTCATGCCTTCTGGCTTGGCAAAGCACATACTGTCGGTGTCGCAAAAGACGTGGCTGATGCCGCGGTCGCTGGCGAACTTTTCTGCCATGGCAAGAAGCAGCCGTCCGCCCGCGCTGATATGCGTGGCAATGGGGCCGGCAAAATAATCCCCGGGCGTTTCCAGACGGCTGACGGTGATAGGATCGGGCAGTTGGGAGTTGGTATAGATATCGACGGGAAAGCCGGGTTTGCCGCGGCGCGTTTTGTTGCCGTACTCATCGTACCTTGTCTTATAGTCTCCTGTACGCCGGTCGATGTCGAATTGGGCGAGGACGCCGTAGCTGGTGGCGTTGGCAAGCAGCTTTGTCGCTTGTTCCAGCTCTTTCTCTCCCCGCTTTTGCATTTCCGTGCGAAGATCGATCAAGCGGGTGAACAGGTCATCCCTCTTTAGGTCGACCAGATAGCGTTCTTCACCGAAGAGTGGGAACGGCGTCGTCTCTACCTCCCCATTGGCCCCGATCATGATGGCGTCATCGATCGTTGGTGCTTTTCCCGTCACCAGCTTTGAGGCAATGGCATCGCAGAGCGTATGCCAGACCGGCAGACCGCTCTCCACGATATTGATCCCGATGTTGGTGCTGTCGCCATCCTCTTCATATTCGGCGCGGACCGGCAGGATGTCGTTGTTGGGGACGATCCGCACAATTGAGCGCATTAGCGGATTTCTCCAGGTGGCTGGGTCTTGTAACCTTTCAAGCGTAATTTCATCGAGGAACGTCCGCAGCTCAGGCATCAGTAGCGTTTCGGTGGCGGGCGCTTCCAGAGCGATGGCCACCAGCCTCTTCCACATTTTTGGGTCATTGGCGTCTTTGCCGGATACCTGCTCAACAAAGCGCACTAATGGCTCGTATTTCTCCTCAAAACGGTCTGCCAACACCCAGATGTGGGCAAAATCATAATCCGTCTGCCTTTGCCCCTGGTCCCAGCGCCGGCCTTTGAGGTGCTCGTGCAGAATGTATTCGGCGAGTGGAGTTCTCTCTTTGCCAGGGGTAATTTCAATGTCCTTGGCAAGGAGCAGTTCCTGCAAGCCGAGCAAAGCGTTCACACTCGGATATTGGCTCTTGAAATCGGTGTGAATGACTTCACGGATTTCCTTGCGGATGCGCACCTCTGAGCGGCCGCCATAATAGCTTTGCAGATGCTGCCCAATAAACCAATTCGGGACAAAGGCCTGGGCTTCTGGCGTGAGAAAACGAGGGACCCCAAACTCCGCATAATAGCCTTTACCAAGCGAGGCTTCGCTATAAATTTGCCAGGGTGGTGTTGAGATGCCGTGCTTGCGATAGAGTGCCCGCAGCTCTGCCCACACCTCGAAGGTGGCTTGCACATCGTTCACGCAATAGGCGATGTAGTCCCGATTGATTGGTCCATCGTAATCCTCAAAACCTGAAGATTTCTTTGTCTCCGTCTTCAGTACTTCCCAAGTGAGATGTTCAAGGCTGGTATTGATCGGACCAAGTAGCGCTCGCGCGAATTGGGCGGTGTCCAGGAAGTTGGCTTTGATCTTCTTTTTGCGAGGGACCCTCTCACCATCGATGGTCTCGGTCGTGCCCTCTGTGCGCCAACCAAACATGCGTTTTTTGCCGCCAAGGGGCTTCACCTGAATGGGGGGGTGCTGAAAACAGCTTAGCCTGTCCTCGCTCTCACCCTTTTTTGTTTGCTTGATCTTGGGCGGGCAATCACACAACTTCATGGTGAAGCCGCCATACCAAAGCTTTTTGCTCGCTAAGCCTTGATCGAAGCAAAGCGCGCCAAGATCGAAGCCAAGATTGTGGCCGAGGATGAGCAGGTCCTCGCCACACGCTTCGGCCCAGGGATAGAGCACCTTTTGAACAAAATCCTGAAGGCTCAGAAGCTTTTCAAGCTTCGGGAGAGGGTTGCCGGTCCAGGGATCGATTTGCGCTTTCTTATTTTCGGAACGGATATACGCCTTTAGCTCCTGCACTTCAGCCTCGGGCACCCAATCCGGATTGTAAAACAGCCCGCGAGCATAGGGCGTATCAAGGGCTAGGCGAAAGGCGTTATCGTCGAGGCCACCTTGCTCGTGCAGAACTTCGCGATCCCCAACTGTGATGCCTCTAATCTGATAGGCGCCGAAGCGGGCGCGCTGAGCGCCTTTGAAGGAGTAGGTTTCGGTATCGAGGATCAGGCAATACCCGCCATAAGGTTGGCTGCGCTGTCGAATGGCCTGCGCAACCTCATTATCGGCGTAAGCGTCATCCTCATCGTCTTCCCGCTCATCGCCTTGCGAGAAGGACGGGCCGCTGGTTGGTACCATATAGCAGCGAAGCGCTTGCTCCACCCACGTCAGGTTTACGGCGGCGGCCGCCTTGGCGTCTTTTTGGCGAGCGGGCATCGCGATTCAGCTCCAAGACCATCTCCCGCAATGCTTCAGCATGAGTCGTCTTGTATGAGAATAGGTCGTAGGCAACCAGAACTTCGATAATGAGCATCGCCGAGGTTCTGGGGTTGCCATCTAGAAGAAGCCTCTGGCGATGCATGAAAGGCAGGAGATAGGTAGAGATTACGCCGTGGCACCCTAGGCAGATGTCAACGGTCCAGTGCGCAATCTTAGGTCCAAGCGCGGCCTGCAGTCTTTGGCCCAGCGGATGGTGGGCGTGGAGTGCGACATTGTTGCTCTTGCAGCAAGGGCAATATCCCCTTCGAGACGTTGAAGAGGCGATGCAGCAGAGGCACTTGACCTTGCCGTTGGTGGGCTTTTTGGGAAAGGCGTCGGGACGAGGCTCGCCGCAGCCTTCGCACCGCGCGCAAACTTGTGAACCATCACTGGGAACAGTAGAGAAAGTTCTGAGGAAGAAGCCAAAGCTAAGCAGCGAAAAGCGGATCGCAAAAAAATGAAAAATCCAGGCCAAAACAGTGGTGATCGAACACGGCTCCTCCACTGTTTAGGGTGTTTCTGCTCCCTAAAATGAGAAATTGCCGCCCGCATCAGGGGGATTGGG
>JBAUNL010000054.1:0-8318 GCA_049579205.1 Rhodomicrobium sp.
TTGTATTCCTTGCTGGGGATTTGTAGCTGTGTGCATCTACTGCGCAATGATTCTAGTCTTTCATAGTCCTTCTAAGTCAGCAATTAGAAGCCGTTTGAAGGAGTTATTCCAAGAAGGCGCAAAGCGAAGTATAAATTGACTTGCTTAACCATATCTTAGCGGCAAAACCATCAGAACATTACGGATGACCTTCCGGGGGTGGTGCCCGCTCCGGCGCGGCAACTTTGGCGTCTTGAGGGAATGGTTGGAGCAGGCGCTGTTCCCCACCGAAACCAAGATTGCGGTAGCTTCAGCCTCAATAGGATAGTAGATGTCCTTCTGCCGCTTGCTTGCTCGTAAGAACCAATGTCCCCCCTTTCAAATTCGTCGACGATCATGAGCATTTGGAGCCCCTTCTGCGAGGGCAAATAAAACTCACGCCTGTTTCGGAACTGAATGATCCTTCGGAGCTGTTGCCGATGCTCGTGCCTGAGGAGGTAAAGGCGTCTCTGGAGCATTTTCGGAAGAGGGCTATGACGATGAAGATATGATCTATCCAAGAAGTCTCGATGGACCCGGAAACGTGTGGACGAAGCCGACGCCTTCAGCGGGCGCGTTCCAGTCACGCGCGATTTTGCCAGCGTAATCTTCCGATAGGACCGGGTAAAATATAGATTGCTCAGGAAGTCGCGGAGGAAAAGCCCGCATCCGCTCTCCTGCATCAGCCGAAGCTCACTCGGGCCTACCGGGCGCAAAAGGGTTACGGTCTCATCTGGATTGCTTACAATTCAATGCTACAAGGGAGCCGTGAGGGCGTCCAGGCGGGAAAAGGCGGGTCAGTTTTCGCTTTTTTGGCGTCCCGAAGCGTCGCCGATGGAGTTCCGTGTGCATCTTGTTAGCTTGGAAAAATACATGCACATTGAAGAGCTTCTAATCAAATTAGCGGCGGACCCCACAACCGTTGTCGAGCTGTATCCGGCTTTAGTGAAGCAATCCTATTGGGTTCTTCTTGGTCCGAAGAAGAACCGTACCCCCGAAAACCCAACATTCTTGACATACCCTTCAACAGGAAACCTGCGGGAATTGCCGGCATTCACCTCCGACACCTTTCCCCTCTTTGATCAACTCAAGCGTCAAACAGGCGCCGGAGCAGCATTGATGGATGGATTACCTCTTTTTGAAACTCTGAAATCGGTCATAGAGACGCTACGGAGTTTGGTCTACCTTGTCGGAAAAGAACTTTAAGCTCTGCCTCGATACGTTCGATAGCGGGGAGCAGGGCAATCTTGGACCATGGTTTGGCTGGTTCTCCAATCGGCTAGAGGGATACGCAGACACTCTCAAGCTGCAGCGCCAAGGCATCACCTTTGATCGGCTCCTCGACATCTACTCCCTTCACGGTCATAACATAAGACAGGCGCTGTCCTCGCCGTGACCGTGGGTGAGGGAATATTCAGTTCTCTTACTTTGATCCTTCCGGTTCCAAATGGTTCCCTGGGGGTCGATGCTAAGCCTGAAGTATTGTATACTCCCAAGGTTAGACCCGGACGCCAGGCAAGCGATCTGCGGCACTTCACAGCACTGTGTACATCCAGCCAGCGCGGGGCAAAAACGTGGCATCTGTTTCACGCCTGTCCAGTATCGTTGGGTTAGTTTGGCTATCAACCATCGCTGCAAGCAACGCCAGCAACTGTTTGGTAGAGAAAGTTGCAGAACTGCCGCTCTTCTACCACAACGGCTTGGTGGCCGTTGTCGCAAGAATCGGCGACTCTTCCGTCGCGATGGGTGTGGATACGGGCTCTCAAACGCTGGTTACGCCCGAAACTGCTGTCCATTTCCGCCTGACACGAGACCCTCACCGCCGTACAAGAGCATTCGGGACGACGGGCACGACGATTGTAGACAATGTATTGCTGCGCAGTTTCGAATTTGCTGGCAAGCACTACGCCACGCGCACCGTACCGAAAATCTCTCTTGCGGCGAGCAACTTAAGCCCAAATCCCCTCGGCGGCCTTATTGGCAGCGATGTGCTGAGCGAGTATGATGTTGATCTCGACCTCGCCGGCAGATCAATGATCCTCTACAAGGTGCGAGGCTGCTCAAGCGTCACGCCGCCCTGGACCGAACCTTACACGTCCCTAGCGGTCAAAATCACTGCTGCACACAACATCGTAATGCCGGTAGACCTTGATGATCGCAAGCTCTCAGCTCTCCTCGACACGGGAGCAACACACTTCTCGATCTCAAAGCGGGGTGCACTCAAAAGCGGGGTTACAGAAGCGACATTGAAAGCCGATCCAATGCACGAAGTCTCTGGTATCGGTGGAACTAAAGTGAAGCAGCCCTTGCATAGGTTTAGAACTCTGATCATCGGGGGAGAAACATTCCGGGATACGCCTCTGCAATTGATGCGCGCCTCGGTCTTCGATGGTGACGTTCTTATCGGCCAGACTTATTTGATGCCCCGGCGTGTTTGGATTTCCTACTCAACTCGAACACTCTTTATCCGAGCCCCAAAGACAATAGCGGCTCTTCAGTTTCCAAGCGTAACCGAACTTCCTCCAGCGATGGTTAGCACAGCTTCGCCACCCCCAGTACCCCCAAGCATTTCCTCTTTGTATAACCCATGCCTCAGACTTGCCCCTGGAAACTGTGGTCTGGTACCTGCTCCAGACTTTCCGCCAGGGTTCCCGGACACTGCCCGATCCGCTTCGGCTAAGTTTGAGACCCCGTCAGCGCCGCCATCGAACGCCTCTCTATCTGCCCTGCCCCACCAACTGCCCAAGGAAACCTGCGATCTGCGTGCGGGCACCGGAGAACGTAAGACCGGCCGGGTGATTGGCTTCCTGAGCAGGGGAGAGGCGCTGGCCATGATTCAGCTTACCCAACGCAGGACACACGGAACCATCAGCCCAGATTATCTCACGCAGCAGCGCGTGCGCGTACAACCCATCCCCATTGGAGATCGCAGGCCCACAGTTCTCGTGCCGAACAATATGAGGGTCCAGATCGGCGATACTGTCGAATATATCAACGGACATCCCGCATCGGGGCTGCCATGCCATTATATCCCGAATCTCATCTCCCGAGTGCTCGCCTCGGAGCGGTAAGTGATCATTCTCACCTCATGCTCAGAAGGAGTCCAAGATCTCAATCCCTTTTGAACACGGCGATAACGACAGGCATCGGAGCCGTCACAAATATGGATATGGGCAGAAGCCGCCCCTTTCCATTCTGCGCTTGCAGCTCCCAGCGGCCATGGACCTTGCGTTGTACACCTCCCACGTCGACGGCTTGAGAAGCTACCGGCCCTCCGTCCAAATTTAGCGCTGCTCTCAGATCAGGTATCGAAGCCTTCTTGCCGGCAACGCAAGCGTTGTAAGCCTCGAAGGCGGGGGCTCGCGAAGGGGGACTTACGCATGGTTGGCCACACTAGAATCTATGGTCTGACCCTGGCAAGCATGTTGGCCACCGGCGGATGACCGCACGGCGGGCACGTGTCGCAAGTCTGTGAGCTTACGCCTGAAAGGGCGGTATGGCTGCATTATTGCAACACCCTTGCTTTTCAGCGCTTGACCTCGATCGGCTTCCGGGAAGCGAAGGCATCGAGCGCCTTTCGAGCGGCGGGCGCCGGGATCTTCTTCTCTCTCACTTTCTGATCGAGATAGCCAGGCATCCGCTTGGCAATATATTCAGAAACAAGGGGATTTTTCAGGAAGGCATGCATGCGGACTAAGAGTGCGACAAGAAGCTATGCCGCGCTCTTCTTGGCCTTCGCTTCAAGATCGGGGTGGATTTCGGCCATGTGACGAACATCCGCTCAAGCTCGTCCTCTTCGAAGCTCATAGATCCACCAGGGGTGTGCACGAAAATATGACCCGCCTGCACCTCGACACGATAGAACTCGACGCCGTTCTGATAGACGAAAATGTCGGAGCCTTGCCTCTTTATGGTCTGCTTGTCCCTGATAGACGCATCGTCATTTCAGGTATGAAACGATGCGCGTCATCAGCTCATAATCTTTAACCTGCTGCTTCTCGACGCGCTCTCTTCTAGTTCTGTGTGCGTCGCACACCTTTTCGTACCAACTCTTCATGTAAACCCCAAGCTTGAGTTGACAGGAGTGTCTATTGATTCGCCGAAAGAGGCGAATCTGCGGGCCGCATCGCGAGTGTAGGCAAAACTGTAGGCAGATTTCCGTCTATTGGCAAAAAACTCAGCCAAAGTAATAGCTTGTGTTTGCAAATGGCGCTCCCTAGGGGAGCATCTTTTTTGTTTATTATCAATGGTTTATGCCGAAAGTGGAGCAATTTGCCCGCTATGGTTTCCTTATGCTTTCAGTCCAATTGCTTCACCAAAAAAGCCAGGCTTGCCGTTTCCGGCGCCGCTGGCTGAACAACTCCCCCAGCCTTTGGCTAACGGCTTGTTGAAAGGGACTTGTCGGGAGTGAAGGTGCGATTAGGGTGTGTGACCAGAGGAATTTGATTTACGCCGCCCGTGAGGAGACTTAGATACCTAAGCGCCGCGTGATTGCGTCCAAGGCCGCAACGTTGAGCATTTGCATGGGCTTGTTGAAGCTCTGCTTGGTTTGAGGCTTTTGTGCGGGAGCAGCAATCTCCCTCAGCCTCTCGCTCAAAGCCTTATCATTACCTCTTCAGCTACGGCTGAGAAGGGCGCCAATTAAAAAGCCAACCCCGGCTGCAAGCAGCGTAGCCTGTAGGGGTCTATCGCGGATTTGTTGTTCGATGTCGTCGATCATATGCTCCCAAAGCGTCTCTGTTGCCTGCCGCAGCTTACCTTTCGCCTGGCTTTCGTATTTGTCGGTGAGGTCCTTCACCCGTTGCCGAAGTTCCTCGACCTCGCTGCGGCCTCGATCAGCGGCGTCACTGGCCGGTCCGGTTGCAGCTCTCATGTCGCGGGCAGTTTCCATGGACGACAATCCTTTTTCCGTAATTTTCTAGACAGCGTTAGCTCTCCACACGCAGGGGGCATTAATGAAATACTGTGTTCATCTTTCTGTTCCGGGCCGCGATATCGCGGCTGTTTTTGTTCAATTCCCGGTTAAGCTTCTTTTGCTCGGCCTTCGTAATGTGCCCCCCAATGCTTGGCTTCATCGCGCTTCAGTTGGCGCTCAATGCGCGCATCGCGGCGCGTGTCGCGCGAACTACACCCCAGGCGAACGTCAGGTACGCGGCGAGCTGACAATTCAGGAGGTCGCGAACCAGCTCGGGGTGATTTATTCCCGGCGAAGAAGATGCGTGCCTAATAGCGTTCCATTCAACCTGCGCGTAAGCGAGTGGGCGACCAATAAAAGGGTGGCGGTTTCAGGTCTCGCACGCGCATTTTTCTATGCGGGCGCGCGGTCGCTATTGGTTTCGCATTGGGAGGTAAATTCCGAAGCCGCCGTGGCGATCACGACCGGGGCAATCAAGGCCATGAAGGCCGAACCAAAGATCGGCCGCGCCGAAGCGCTGCGCCAGTCCATCTCCTCGCTTATCAGCCAAGGCAACGGCTGGGATCATCCAAGCATCTGGGCGCCCTTCGTGCTCGTGGGCAATGGTGAGCGATAAATGAGGTGGCAGCTACTTTTTGCCATTAAGGTGAAGCTGCCGAGCCAGGAATGTTGTGGCGGATTGTGATGTTCGATCCTACTGAACGAAAAAATGGATCGTTCGAAGGAGGGTAGCCGGACCCGGGTGGGGAAGGGGTCCGGCCTGGGCACTTGAGAGGGAAATGATCTAAGCAATCCTTGGGCATGGATCGCAGGGATCATCAACAAGGAAAAAGAGTATGCCCTCCAATGAGTTGAGCAATCGATCTTGCGAACCGGCTAAGTTACAAGGTCGCGTTACTCCAACGCCTCGTTGGAACTACAACTACAGCGAGTATGAGCCTCTAGCAACACCCTTTCACGGGGTTCTTTTCACCTTTCTCGCTGAGGTTGCAAAAAAAGCACGGGCATACTGATGTTACAACTCGCACCCAATTCTAGGTGCTGTCCGCATTGGCCCCCGGGGCTGCCAGCTCAGTGTGAAGTGACCGTAACTCGCAAAACCGAACCGCCTTTCGCCACGATTAGCGGCGATGCCTTCGCGGGAGGGGTTGCGGCATGACAAGCGGCGGATGGATAGCACGTATTTAAAGCAGCTATTTTATCCCGCGACGAAGGCAAGCGAGTGCGGAAGCTGGCACCGCTTGCACGCGCCGTGGCGTCACGGGCACAATCTACGACAACGCACCATGGAGCGGGAGGCAAAGACCAACCTCCTTTACTCTTCGGGATGCTATTATACGACGCCTCTCACCACGCAAAAGCCGGTCCCGGGCGCATTCACACCCCACATCAGGCTGCCGTCTACAGTGCAATACGCATAGATTTTGAAACCGTCCAGCTCCTCGCTGTGCCGTCCAGCCTCACGCCTTGCGCGCTCTATGACCCTCTCCAGGGCTCCGAGCTGGGCTAGCGAAAGGCGCTGCTTCATTTCCGCATTTAGCAGCTCGGCGAGACCGACCACGCCGCCCCGGCTGACCGAAATCACTTTAAAATCACTATTCATTGCGTTTGGACCGTCGGTTGGGGCGCTGAGCCGCACGCTGCCCTTAAGGCCGCGCTTCATTTGCGGCACATTCCAGGCGTGTCCCGCAAGTCGTACGCATTTCTGCAAGTTATGGCTGACTTCGGCGCTACCTGCATCCACTGGCGGACATGATGCTTCTTTTGTGCTAAACTTTTTTTATGAAAAAGTTACAGCCGTTTATGCGCCTTGCAAGCGACGGAAGCTATGAAGTAGTGGTGCCACTCACTGGTCTCATTCCTCCTCTTGTTCTTCCCTACTCGTTCCCGTCGGAAAAAGAAGCTACGCTCTGGATCAAGAGCCGCAAGGGAAGTGAGAAAATTGACCGGGTTCGCGCTCATCCTGAATTAGAATAGCTAATTCACCGGGCTTCCTGCCGCCAGCTCCACACGGGTAGGGTGTCCCGCTGGAGACGACCAGCGAGCCGGGAGCCTGCGAGACGCCGCTGGCCTTAGCCGATTTCGCTACCGCGACCCTTTAGACCCCTTCAACCCTTTTTCATGAACTACCTCGAAAGGGGTCGTTAGGGTCGCTTGGGTCGCATTGCCCATCAGTCTCTGAAGCAGGACCGCCTTGCAAGCTTAGGCACTCACCTTGCTTGCCATATCAGCTATTCGTCGAGTAAACGCATCCACAAAGAAGCGCAGAGACTGTCGAGGGATGAGCCGTTAGCCAATCCGGTTTTCGCGAAGGCGCCTGTCACGCGCCGGGTCCAGCACTCGGCCTTGCCCGGTAGGGCGTTCGCGGTTTGCCGCGAGGCGCTTGTCTTCTCTCGGATTTTTCACCCTGCCTTGGCCTGTAGGCCCGGCGCGGTTTTTTGCCAGGCGCTTATCCTTCTTCGGATTTGATACTTTGCCCTGCCCGCTAGGCCCATCACGATTGACTGCCAAGCGCCGGTCTTTGTCTGCGTTTGCCACACGGCCCTGCCCCGTAGGACCTGTCCTGTTTTCTGCTAAACGCCTATCCATCGAAGGGTCTTTGACGCGGCCTTGGCCGCCGCGCACTGGTTCGGAAATTCGAGCGGCCGAATTGCCGGAAGGCTTTTTACTCATGCCTATTTTCTCCGAAAACGTGATTTTTCTCATAAATAGTAAGTAGAAGGCGGTGCAACAACTATAAGAAATGGCAAGTTGTGGTGCGTGGCCGCTCAAGACCATAAGCGTCCAGGCCCGCGACGTTCACGCCTAGACCCATCCGACCCTTTTTTTCTGAACAACAACCAAGTTTAAAACCGGCTGCACTATGGTTCAATAAACCCGACCGACTTGCAAATGCGCCTCCGATGAACCACAACAAGCCTGCGAGGGTTGGCAGTCCAAACGCATAAAAGCTGCCGCCAAGCAGAGCGCACGCGCCCAGAAAATATACTTCCTTGCTCATCGATTTCACCCATTTAAGCTCGGCAGTTTAAAGGTAACGTAGATCGGCGCCACCTAACTTGGGTCGTCCAACCTGGAAAACATAACCGTCACCATAAGTATTTCGTTTCCGCCTAAACAGTTTTTGAACCTTGTTTCTGCTAAGAAGTGGTCTCTCCATAAACGAACCTACTAATTGAGCGGGAGCAGCTCATGCGCAGTCTTTCCAATGCAGCAAGGTCTGCCTATGCGTGGCCTGAAGCTCGATCCGACCAAGGCGTTTCTGCAATCCAATATGCGGCACTCTTATTTCTGATTGGAGTGGTTACCGTCACTGCTGTGACGTACGTTCTTCGGAACCTCCCTGACGTGTTCCACGCAATTTAGATACGCGACCAAAGTGACC
>JBAUNL010000055.1:0-5021 GCA_049579205.1 Rhodomicrobium sp.
GGCTTATGAAAGGCTAGAAATACGGACTTTTAATCAGAGGGTCGATGGTTCGAATCCATCTGGGCTCACCAATAAAATCAAAGGTTTAGCACTCTTTACTTTGTTCTCATCCGAACCAGTATAGGCACTGTGAAGGCACGGGAATGAAAAAGGGCCCCTTTTAATCACCGCCGCGCCCGTCGATCTTCTTGAGCAGCTCTCCAGCCCTTCGCATAGCGCGGGCGCTTATGCGCTCATCCTTGACCTGGCGCTCGTAGCTGGCGAGCACGACAGTCTTGTCAGCCCAATCCTTGGCCGATCCTGGCAGAATCGCCGACACCAAAAAAGCCCCGGTCACCATCGCTGGCGATACTGCGGATTCCGCTGATCATGCGCACCTTTTCCAAATGATGGTGTGCATCATTCCGGCTTAACGCGCGCAAGGCGGAGCTGTCCTTCTGGTTTTGCTTTTCTGACATCGATGGTGGACAAGACTTAGCCGCGCGCGCCCGCTTCGATCCGAAAGCCGCCGAAAGGGTGACGGCCGACTTGTGGCCAATTGCAGTCGAATTAACAGGGCTCAAAAGAATGCGAGCCATCTCGGCTTAAGGCCGTTTACGGAAGTGGCAGTTCTCGGAAAATACTTAAGTGGCGATGCCTGCTTTCGGATCTGATTGCCGACGACGCGCGAAAATCACCGGATTCGGGCGGACTGGGCCAAGTTGCGGATTTTGAAACGGGAGTTCAGCAAATTGCGCTCGATCCCGCCGGGATTCGCGCGGCGGGCGGATTTGGGCGACCGGACGGCTCTTGCACCGCCTAGGTTTCTCATATCCGCGGGATGGAGCTTAGAATATGCGCCGCGCATAGGGCACGCGCAGGATCACCCAGTTGGTGAACGCGAAGGAGCCAAGGATCGCGCCGATCACAGTCGCAACCAAACGCGCCCATTTCGGCGCTGGCGCCTCCATCAAGGCCCACTGCAGGAGCAGGACAATTGGGAAATGGAAGACGTAGACCGCATAGACGTTGCTCGCCAGCACCTGCCACAACCGGCCCGTCCCGAGCGCTAGTTCGCGGGACAGCACGGGTAGGCCAACGCACAGCCCGGTACACAAGAAGGCTTCATAGGTACATACCCTCCAGTCGCCCAAGCTGGTAGCTCCGGCCGCGCTGGCGCCGTTTGCCGCGCCGCGGCCGGCGATAATGTAAGCGACGGCCGCAAGGCCGGAGCCAATCGCCAGCCATACAAGGCCACGCCCCGCCGGCATGGTTTCGAGCCAGCGGCGCGGACCGGCGAAGACACCGATCACAAACAGGCTGGCATATTGCGGAATATGCGCAGGCTCCATCTGGATGAAGCCTAGGAATCCAATCCAGCGGTTCTGCGGGTACCAAATGCGGATAACGAAGGTGGCTGCCGCCAGAAGCACGGCATAGGCGGCGATGGCGGCATGCGTGGGCGGGTTGGGAGCCGCCAATCCGCGATCCTTTGGAACGGCGGCGCGAACCGCCGCATAGAGCAGGGCATAGACCAGAAGATGCTCAAGAAACCAGAGGTGACCGAAGTTGAAAGCGGGCCAGCGCTCGCCCTCGGGCCAGAAGGCGGGCTTCGATCCTCGCCCGAAGAAGTCCTGCGTCAGATAGGTCCAGTAGCTGAGCGGCGGCATTTTAGGATCGAGGGCGATATGAGACCAGCCTGCGAGCGGCACTATTGCCACGGTGCCGAGCACGAGCGGCACGCCCAAACGGAGGCCGCGGTCGGCAAGAAAGGATGGCGCGCCCTTCCGGCCGAACGCGCCTGGCGTGAAATAGCCCGCAAGGAAGAAGAAGAGGCCCATGAAGAAGGCCGCATTCACCCAAAGGAACACGCCCGCCCTCACGAACGGCGCATCAGGCAGTGGGATCTCTGGCGGATGGGCCGTGACATAAGGCTCGACCGAATGATGGGCAACGACAAGCAGGATCAAGACGACCCGCACGGCATCGACGTAGGCGATCCGGTCAGGCTGCAGAGGCTTCAGGAAATCGTCTCGCCTTGTCGCTTGAAACATTGTGAAACGTCCTAGTGCTGTTTGGAGGGTGGTTTTGGCTTTTTGAGCCGTGCGCGAGTTGACTCGGCAACAAGCGAATGCACAATGAAATCGACCGTCGTTTCCTCGGCGCTCTTGTCGCCGATGTCTTGCGAAGCGGGATCGCCGCGGCGGTGGCATGCGAACCATGTAATGGTTTCCACCATCAGCCGCGCAGCTACGCCGGGATGCGGCACGGACCGGTACTGGCCTGCCTCCGCGCGCATTTCGATAAGGCGGGCGAGCCGCGCCACAAGACCGCCGCGCACACGCCCGTAGAAAAGCGCTACCAGCTCGGGAAGATCGGGGGCGGAGCGGTCAAGGATCGTGATCAGCTGCGCCGAACGATAGAGGATGGCGTATAGCGCACGCACGACGGACTCGAGCTCGGCGGAAGCGTCGCTGGCCTGAGGACGCTCAAGCGCTTTGGAGAGTGCCGGCATCGCGGCTTCCTTGCGCAAGCGCTCTGCCACCCGCCTAGCAATAGCGCCGGCCTCGGGCGTGAGAATGGGCAGCTTGGCCGGCTCCTCCGGAGGGCTCGCATCTGAGCCGCGGTCGATCACGAGATAGAAAAGCGCTTCTTTGCTCTCCACGTAGCGGTAGAGCAGGCCCTGCGAGACGCCCAATTCGCTTGCGATATCAGCCATCTGGGCACGGCGAAAACCCTTGAGCGCAAAGACGCGCGCCGCCGCATCGACCAAGCCGGACAGGCGATCTTCGGGCCTCGTTCTCATCACACTACAACCTTCTCCTTTACGTGTGCGACTGCCATGTCGACTTTGGCGATCGGCCCAAAGAATAACTGATTGAATCATTCAGTCAATTGATAATTGATGACCGCATTCGGATCCGAAAGCAGCCTCGGCGCGCACTTCAACGCGAAGAAACCGGCACTTCCGGAATCGACCCAACTGGGAAATGCGGGCTTTTCAACCCGTCCTTCTTCATTGGGTCATGGACTGCCATCAGACTTTTATAAAATGACAGCAATAGCTTAGGAGCAGACTATCGGTGATAGGAGGCTTCGGGCCAATTCCGGGAAGAAGACGCTGGCGAGAATGCAGCGGGAAATAAGTGAGCGCGACTTTTGCACCTGAAAAGGCGCGTTGCCGAGCCGCCATGTCTTCGGGCATGGGGCGCGGGCCGCTGAGGGAGTGAAGCCTCTGAACTAATGAGTTGCCGCCGTGCTGGTGACTTTAGCAGCTTCCATGCCATCGCTGTTGTATAAGATACTAAGGTCATTTCCGAAGATCGCTGCGCCGCTAATCGCAACAAGCGCAATGATGCCAACAAGCACCGCGTATTCAAACACCGAGGCGCCGCGTGTTTCATGGAGGAAACGTCTTGGGTGCATGTAAGTCGCTCCTATGCCCCAGAATAGGATGCCGGTAAATTATGCCAGCAAGAGGGCGCGACCTTTTGCGTTCCAGGATGCAGAAGCTGCCATGTCTTCGAGCTTGGGGCGCATAATGTTACGCCGTCATTGAGGATAGCGCCGGGTTCACCTTCTCACCCCGCAAGCCAAGATATAAGGCCTCGCATGCGAGGTTCATCATCGCCTCATTAATCGCGTTCGGATCATGCATCAGATCATGATCGAGCCAGCCGAAGTCGACGAGCGCCCGCACCATTGACCGCTCGATATCCTGAGGCGGCAGGGCGATTGCCCCGATTTTCCTGCGCTCACGATAACGGCGCATCCTTAGCGTGGACGGCTTGCTGTTTGGCTTCATGCCTCCTCACGAAGGTGTTGACGTCGTAACGGCGATGTCCGCCGTCCAGCTCGATATAGCCGATCTTGCCAGCCTTTGCCCACTTGTGGAGCGTGCTTTCATGAATGCCAAGACGCTCGCAGGAAGGAAATTAACTACGTAAGCATAGCTGCGTTTGGCCCCTCGACTGGTCATGTTCGGTAATATACAACCCTCAAAATATATTGAGGGAGGGGGATTTTCATGAGGTGGTTTTTGATCGTGCTGGCTTTGGCCATCCTGGGCTTCGCCCTGGGCTCGCCTCCGCGCCGGCAACTCCCACAGGCTGAGGCGGAGGCCATAGCTGCGCTGAAAGCGCTCCGCGGGGAAGCGCCTCCGCAAGAACCGGCGAGTTCCTGGAAATATTCGGAAAGCAAAGACCAGATGCGCGGCGAGACGATTCAATACGCCGCACTTGAAAGCGAAACGGAGCTGGCTTTCGGCTTCCCCTATAATGGGGGAAGCAGGCCCAGCCTCCTTTTAAGAAAACGCCGCGGCGAGCTAGCGATTATGCTTGAAATCGAACGCGGCCAATTCTCGTGCAATGGCTTCGGCCAATCCACCGTACGGGCCAAATTCGGCCAAGGCGCGGTACAAAAATTCAAGTGCGCACGGGCGGCCGATCTCAACGGGAATATCCTATTCATTGAGCCGGAAGGCAAGTTCCTCCAAGCCTTAAGGAAATCCGAAAGCATGGTCCTGGAGGCCGATTTCTTCCAGGAACGCCCCCGGCAAATGGTTTTCCGGACATCCAGGCTGAAATGGTAGGCCGCACTAAAGGCTAGGACGCCTGCGATGCGAAGGAGATCAGCGTAAGCGTAAAGCGTAGCCGCTGCGTACGATGGAGGCCATCCACACGGCGGCCGCCTCGTTTTGATCGATGTTAAAGAAAATGGCCTTGGTTACGATGGCTTTCATGTTCTCCAGCACTGCATCTATTTTATCTTATCGTATGTGTTCCATGACGTCGTTGCAGTAACGGCCGGGGCTTTGTCTGGCGTATCGCTGCCGAGCGCGAGCAATTGCGCTTGAAGCTCACGGCGCCGATCCTCCTTGCCTTGGCCCTGCCCGTTAGCCTGCGGCTTCGGCAGTTCTCTAGAGCGGTTCCCGAATTAATTGAATCGGAAGGGATTCACAAAGAGGCCGAAGCAGTTGAGTCTGCCCTTGTTCAAGACGGGGGCAGCGATGGCTTATTCGAAGGATCTGCGGGTTCGATTGA
>JBAUNL010000056.1:0-4421 GCA_049579205.1 Rhodomicrobium sp.
ATCAGACTATCTGGACCGGGCTTTCAAGGAGAAAGCCCATGGCCACACAGCACAGATATTCGATCGAGTTCAAGCGGCAGGTTGTTCAGGAATACCAGGCGGGTGAGAGCCTGCATGGGCTCGCCAACCGGCACGGCATTTCCCGCAACCTGGTCCGCATTTGGGCTTGCGCGCGCGTAACGTTCCATTCTCGCGAGGGTTTGCGTTGTGGGCTGTTCGCGGAGATTGCCGCGAACAGTGGATGCGGGCCCCCCATCGAAGCAACCAACCCGCTTCCGTCCCTGAGGCGGAATAATCCAAGCGCCCATGCGTTGTATGGCTATCAGGTGTCTTCAGCTGCAGCAGATACCGATGAAAACCGCTCCCTCAATCCCTTGGAGCGGTTTTTTTTGCCAGGTACACCTAAACAGCTGGTGTCGCTATTTCTAGGGGCGATCGGATCATTGATGGGCCGTGCGCCACGACAGGCCGCTCTGTCTGCGAACGACGAGAGACTGACTTTTTTCACGGCTCTGCCATCAGATTCGCGGTCAATTATTGTCGATGACTTGAAACTTCTGATCGGATGGGCTGCAGAAGCTGCCTCCATTTCGGATGTGCCGGCGGCCGGTCAATTTGTGGACCGGGCTTCGACCTTTCCCAGAGTTCCCGGCTTCACCTCGCCGACCGATATGAGCCAATTGGCCGCGACCTACCGGGTGGCGATGCCGCCCTTAACCGGACCTGGCTATTATGCTATTGCCCTGGCTCTCATAGCGGAGGACGGAAAAGCGGTTGCCTTGCTTCTCGTTAACCGGCTGTTTCGATTGCCGGTGATTCTTCACGAACCACTTGGCGTGATGACGGACATTGTTACCGTAGGTGCACTGCTCGTCGGAATCCAAACCCCCGCAGTCAAAGCCGCTGCGAAGGCGGTCAAAACGGCCTATCGACTGGCAAGAGAGCTAGGGGTGCCTCTAATTACCGCTGGCCAGTCTTTGGCGAGAGGGCTGGCACAGTATCAGGTTGCCGCTCTGATTAATGCTGCTAAGCCCGAAAAGCCTATCGCGGGTTTCGTTACCTTCAACGCGGCTTATGTCGTTGCCTCTATTGAAGGGCTTGATACGAAGCCAGGAGAAGTTCCTGGCATCAATTTCTCCAAAGACCGCGATCCAGGGGTCGGACCACGAAGCCTGTTACCAAACCGCGTTGGCTTACAGATCTATATTCGGCCCGATGGGACAGGTAGCCTAATTCCAGGACCCTACAGCTTGTTTTCGGCCCTCCTTCATCCGTGGGAGCATTTGCTAAGAAGCTTTAAGTGCGTGCGCCTCGGCAACGTGCTCCGTGATCTCAGGATTTTGGACCGGCAAGGATGATGGGCTGCCTAGGACATATTTCAGAATGGGAGCGATCGTTTAGGGTGGATCATGAGGAGACCTATCTGCCGTAGGAGGCTTCGAACACGAATTACTGCGGCGCTGACGATGCGGGCTAACAAAGACCGCCGCCCTTGGAGCCGCTGCATGGTGCACTTACCTCGAATCCCACGCCAGGCGCTGCTATGGACTATTGGCCGATGAAGGGCTCCGGTCAGCACAGGAGCTTGCGAGGCGTCTTAAAACCAAGGACTTGCCAGAAGGTTTCAACTGCGATGACTTCACCGCTCGCGATGTCCGGCGAAACGGTTGGCGCTACCTAACTACTGATGAGGCGGTCAAAAACCTGTCGAAAATAACTTAACGAGCGGGTCGTCGGAGGCGGGCCGGTATTGTGAAGCGCCGGGCGGCTCAGGCAGCTTTATCGAATTGGAGAAATATTGCCAAGGGACTCATCGAAAGCTTCATCAAGCTTGATAAGGGATCCCGGCTGAGCTTTCCCGATAAAGAAGGCACGGTAAGACTTGTCAACGTGAATAGGATATGGACAACCCGGATCCCTGCCCCAAGTTCGCCATGTCGTGAGCGTCATCTCGCTTGCGAAGCTGCGCATAGCTTCTATGTTGGTGAAGGTTTCCTTCGCAGCGCCAATGCTATCTGTGATGGTTTTGGCGATTGCTGACGCGGCGCCGGAATCGAGTCCCTTCACATGCTCTTTCGGATCGCCTCCAAGGTTTAGTTTCTTGAGAGCTGCGCAAGCTTGGAGAAGGCGATCGGCTGTGCGCGGGCCCGCCGCAGGGCTCAAAATCGCATACCCCTGGATGACCGCATGTCTCCGCTTCGTCCCATTCGGATTTTCAATGTAAAGCTCTCCGTCCATGGCGTGGCGCCGCAATCCTTTGACGAATTTTCCGATTTCGCCCGTGTGGAGTTCTGAGTGGAACCTGTCGATTGCCTGTGCGACCAGCAGCGACTTTTCGATCTCGCTAATCATTCCAGGCAGCTTGTCAGCGTTTCTCAAGATGATTGCGATGTTGGCTTTATGCCGCCTTTCTTCCTCTAATTTCCGTACCGCTGCCATATGAGCATCGGCGCCCACCATGCTTTTGAAGCAATCTCCACCTACCAGCCTTATTACTTTTTCGCGCGGAAACCAGACTATGACCCCTTTCCTCCAATATTTGGGTTGGACGGGGCAGCAGCACGGGCATGGCGCTTCGCGGCCCTTCAAAAGCTGGTAATCACCAAGATAGAGGAAAGGTTCGTCTTTCGCCGGCCTAGTATGCGTGTGGCCCCTCCACAGATGGGGAGCGTAGGTTTCCCTGATGAAGTCCTGGATTTCTTCAATAATTTCGTCGCCGGGACGATCGGCGAAGATTGGCCTCCCGGCCAAAGCTTCAGGCGGGATTTCGATAAGGTTGCTTTTTCGTTTCATGCATCCAGCCCTGCCGCACGCGGGACTGAAGCGGCATCGAATTCTTAGTTATGAAGATGGCTTACGGTAATGCGGCTAGCTCTAGCTATCGTCAAGGCTGCGGTTGGAGCTGTCCACAACCTCTTTGCTTGGTGGGCAGTGTAACTAAGCCTAGAAGCCTGGGATTTTCAGCCCCCGGTCCCGATAGTGAGGGATTTCGGGTGACTGAACTTGATGCTCCTACTCCAACTCATAAATCAGCGGAGAGTTTAACCGCAAAATTTTTGGACGTGCTTTCGTTTTCATGAGTCGCCTCCGGTGAGCGACAGAGTTGCAGCAGTGCGCTACTGTCCAGTTGGGTATCTCTGGGAAAGCTCGAATGACCCCGGAACTCTATCTTTTGTTCGTGCTTGCCTCCGCGTTGCTCATCGCAACGCCAGGACCAAATGTCGCGCTAATTGTTAGTACCAGTCTGAGCCAAGGGGCGCGCAATGGCTTTTTGACTATGGCGGGCGTCAATCTCGGCGTCACACTGCAACTGTCGGCAATTGCGATGGGGCTCTCATGGATCGTTGACCCGTTCGCGCACCACTTCGACCGCTGTAAGTTTTCCCTGCCGTTTACTGGCAATGGGTGCGGGGAAAACACCGGCATACTGCGATGCAACTTGCTCAGTCGACCGGTTAGGGCCAGCGAAGTGGAACAAGCAAAACAAAGGGCCAGCTGGCAAGCCTTCCCTTATTAAGTCCTGCCAGCGGCTCGTCAAGGGAACGCTCAGAGCGCGGTTTAGGCCCAACGCGGATAATCGCCGGCAGGACCGGCGCCTACTTCTTCTCAGGCTACCCGGAATCCACCTAAATAGGGCTACGAGGGAAACCAGGAATAGCTGCTAATAGTGCAAGAAAACCGCGGTTCCTCCGCGAAGTAAGCTTAAGTGTTCTTAACTTTTTCGTGTTAAGAGGGCGTCTTCAAGTTAAGCTTCATGCAGCAGCGTGGCCATTATGCCACCGGTGTCGGCGAACAACGCGAGCGCGGGCGAGGGATTATATGCGGGTGCTTCTCATCGAAGATGACAGCGCGACAGCTCAAAGCATTGAGCTCATGCTTCTGTCAGCAGGTTTTAATGTTTTCCAAACCGGTTATGGGGAGGAAGGCGTCGATCTGGGCAAGATCTACGACTACGATATTATATTGTTGGATCTTGGCTTACCGGATATTAGCGGATACGAGGTTTTACGATCTCTCCGCGTCAGCAAGATCAAGACGCCTGTTCTTATTCTTTCCGGTCTGGGCGGCGTGGACGAAAAGGTTCGCGGCCTTGGATTCGGCGCCGACGATTTTTTGACGAAGCCTTTTCATAAAGCTGAGCTCGTCGCGCGCGTTCACGCGATCATCCGCCGTTCGAAGGGACATGCGCAGTCAATAATCCAAACCGGCAGGCTGCGCGTCAATCTCGACACAAAGACTGTCGAGGTCGACAGCGAACGCATCCATGTGACGAACAAAGAGTATCAGATGCTGGAGCTGCTCTCTTTGCGGAAAGGGACAACTCTGACAAAGGAAGTGTTCTTAAATCATCTATATGGTGGGGCCGACGAACCGGAACTCAAGATCATAGACGTCTTCATTTGCAAGCTACGCAAGAAGCT
>JBAUNL010000057.1:0-4943 GCA_049579205.1 Rhodomicrobium sp.
GGCTTAACCCCGGCAGACGTTCCACTTATCGAAGCGGAAATTCTGTCCGAACAACCGGGGCCACCTCAGTCTTCTCCAATTTGGAAAAAGCCATTACCTGATCTTCGAGAGTTCAGGATGGCCCGAAATGTGCTACATGTTGGGCTCATCCCCATCTAGAAGAAGGAGATTCATTTTGCAGAAGCGCAGCCCCGCTGACGCCAGCGCCGGGGATTCGACCGATCGCTCTCCCAAAAGCCGCTCGGAAAAGCGCCGGGAAGACACCCGGCGCCGCCTGATGAAGGCCACCTATGAGATCATCGCCAAGCGCGGCCTCGAAGGCCTGGTCATTCAGGATATTACGGAAGTTGCAGAGGTCGGCTATGGCTCTTTCTATAACCACTTCACTTCGAAGGACGCCATCGTTGCAGCGGTAATTGACGCGTCACGCGACTTCGCCAGAGAAATCTACCGCCGGCTGGCCACTTCCACCTCGGATCGCGCCGAGGCATTCGCTTTGGAGCTTCTTGCTTGCCTTAGGCTCAGCAAGGAGGACAAGACGTGGGGATGGTTTATTCTTCGCACCGTGCTTTCGGGAGAGGGCAACCGATCAGGTGTTGGAGCCGATCTTCGGCACGCACTCGACGCTTGCATTCAGGCCGGCATACTCCCCGGTAACCTCGAGATGGCCTACGAAGTCACCGGGGGCCTGCTTCTCATAGGAACGCTGAGATTGCTGCGCGAGGACCTTCCAAGTGATTATCCCACAAAGGTGGTCCAGACTATCCTGAAATACCTTTGCTTTTCGGACTCTAAAATCGAGGCAATTCTTTCGAAGCCATTTCCGGACCTCCAGCTCACTCCTTTTCTTGAGGTCGCCGCTTAGCAAGATCAACCAGCCGGGGATTCGCCCCTTCGGCGGTTTCCCTATCGAAGCGGTGGAAGGTGGTGAGATTGGCTCGGCAACTAGGCCTTGATCTAACAGACCAAAAAGCACAGCTAGCGGTGCTCAGGTTGGGCCGGCTCTGACTAAGCCTCTGATATTAGCTTCAATTCCGCTTTTCCCTCGATTGCGGGCCTGGCGGTTCTAGCCGAGAACGTCTCCTGTCGACCCCGAGCTGAGATCAGCATATCTAGCTAGATAATTTTTCCGAAGCGTTCGTTGCGAACGATCGGTTTCGTCTCAAGAAGGCCGGGAACAGACATTCCCGGCCGAAAAAGCCTGGTCAGCAATCGAGACAGAAGCGGAATTGATTTGGCGCAATGGAGGGCTCCTCTTCCTTCGAAGAGAGCCGTCGGCGGTCTACTTGGTTATGCCCTCCGGGGTTCTTAGAAGGGGGATCGCGGATCAAGCGATTAGATCAATGCTCCTCACTTTTAAAAACGCCCTCACCATTCGTATAACCTCGGGATCGCAAAGCACACCCGCATGGCCGAGGCGCTCGAAAGCAGCAAGTATCCGTCTTTTGCACGTCCCAGGCTTATCCTCATCGCAGCGCGGGAAGAGGACTGCCTACCAACCTATCCCTGCGCAGAACCGCCCCCTCATAGATTAGAAAGCTTAGGGGCGGGCTTGCGAAGAGATCCCCGCCGGCACAGTCCGGACCACGGCAGGCCCTGCGGGACATTCTCATCTTCTGCCCTTGGAAAAACTGCCGCGAATGGCTGGGCTAAGACTTCAGATTTGTGACGTGGGCCGGCCCGCGTCAAAACGAGCGTCAAAGGGTGTCTTCTGTTCCCCTTAAATATTACACATAAACCCGGACTTGCACGCTGAGGTTTGCAGCTAATTTATTGCAATTTAAGATTGCATGTCCTATTAGTTTTTTTGCAAGCGCTCGAATACCATTAAGGACGGCCGAGGTGAGGCTGGCGATTTATGAATCATTCCGTTTGATCCGGCCGGTTAGCGGCACAGCAGCTGCCCTGATCCTCGGATTTTCATTCCTATCTGGGGGCGCAGTTGCCTCGCGCCGCGCCATGCCGGATGCCATCGGCTTGCTGATGGCCGCCGGATTGCCTGGAAGCCCGTTGGAGGCAATCAAGCTTACGCAACATGCTCTTGCAACTGCGGAGTGGCATCGCGGGCCAATTGACCCGTCGGTAGCCGAATTGCTGGAGCGGCTCGGTGCACTTTACGAAGCTGCGGGGCTCAAGGACGAAGCGGAACTGGCCTATCTGAAGGCACTCGCCATAACCGAAAGGGCCTTTGGAGCAAACCACCCTGCCATCATCGGGCTCGCTGACAGCCTCGCCTCGTTCTATTACCGCGAGGAGCGCAATCAAGAGGCTGAGGTCCAGATCAAGCGATGGATCAGCGTCTCCGAAATGAACTTGCCATCCCAGCTTAAAAACCTGGTGGTGGGACTGAATAATCTCGCTTTGCTTTATGCCGGCCAAGGAAAATGCGATGAGGCCGCTCCTCTCTTTGAGCGCGCTTTTGCGAATGCCGCCACCGTCCCCGAAGTCAGCACCGACAAGTTCGGAGCGGTCGCGCAACGGCTTGCAGTTTGCCGCGCAGGCCAAGGCCGCGCGGATGAGGCCGAGACCTATTTCAAGCGCGCGATCGCTATCTTCGAAAACGCGGATCCTAACAGCCCATTGGTCGCCCGGCTGCTACGCGATCTTGCGATTTGTTATGTGGGGCAAGGGCGCTACCAAGAAGCAGAGAAAGCCGCGCTGAGATCTCTGACAGTTTTTGCTGGTGATGCCGGCCGCGACCGAAAGGGCTTGTTTGAAACGTTAAATACATTGGCCGCCATCTACGGCCGGCAGGGCCGCTTGGATCAAACCGAGCATTTGCTCACGCAAGCGAGCGCAATCGCTGAGCAAAGCTTCGACCCATCCGATCCGGGCCTTGCTTGGACGAGCTATAAACTCGGACAGGTTTACGAGGCTCAGAAGCGCTACCCCGAAGCTATCGTCCTCTTCAACCGGGCTCTCGAAGCCGGGAAAAAAGTGCAATGGCCAGACAGCAGTTGGATCGGGACGGCGACCAATGAATTAGCGTCTGCCTATGGCGAAAGCGGCCAGGCTGACGAAGCCGAGCGGCTTTTCATTGTGGCCATAGCGCTGGGCGAGAAGAACCTTGATGCCTACCAACCTTTTTTTGCTGCCGCTCTTTATAATCTCGGGGTGCTCTATGCGCAGCAGGGGCGCTTTGGCGAAGCTGAGCCACTTTTCGCGCGCTCGCTCGGCACGCGGCTCCGTCAGTATTCTCCGAACCACCCCGAGGTCGAAGACACCAAAAGGGCGCTCTCGTTTGTGCAAAAAGCGCTGCATCATACAGAGCAACAATCCCCTCCAGCGGCTAGCGTATACACTCTTCGCCATTAAGCGCTGATAGCGGCCGCACGGCGTCGGTTGTAACAGCCGAGTCAGGCCGAAACCGGAAGTCAATGGGATCTACGATTTCGTTCGGTTTCCGGGGTGAAGCGGACCTGCTTGGAAGAAGGCCCAGCTATTCAGAAGCGCAAACTTGTCTTAGAGCAATTCAATACATTCGGGGTTTCGCGCGGGGGCGCATTATGAGCGGCCGTTGGAGCGTTCTTGGTTTGCTATTTGGCGTCCGCACGGTGATGGCATTTCAATTTCAAAGCGTCGCCGCCCTTTCTCCACTGATTTTGAGAGACTTCGGTATCAGCCTCGGAGGGCTGGGACTTTTCATTGGCCTCTATCTCGCGCCCGGTATCGCGCTTGCCCTCCCGGGAGCGGCGATCGGCAGACGCTATGGCGAGAAGAGAATGGTGCTGATTGGACTTGCCTTGATGATCGCCGGCGGGGCTCTCATGGCTGCTGCTCTACAATCCTGGAATGCGCAGCTTCTGGGCCGACTTCTTTCAGGGACCGGCGGCGTGCTCTTGAACGTCATCATGTCAAAGATGGTCACCGACTGGTTTTCGGGCTACGAGATCGCAACCGCAATGGGAATTTTTGTAAACTCGTGGCCCTTCGGGATCGCTCTTGCGTTGCTCACTCTTCCCGCGATCGGGGTTGCTTTCACCCTTTCCGGCGCGTTTCTTTTCGTGGCCGCGCTTGCGGCTTTAGCTTTCATCGCGCTGGCTATTTTTTATCGAGGACCGCCCGCGCAAGATGCCTCAACCATTTCGAAGGTCGCTCCGTCAGTTAAGGTGCTAGAAGCTGTCGCGGTCGCCGGAGCCATGTGGGGTCTCCTTAATGCCAGCATCGGCATGATCTTCGGCTTTGCCCCGGCCTTGCTCGCCGAACGGGGTTGGAATGTGATCGAAGCGAGCTCAGCAACGAGTATCGTGCTTTTTCTCACCGTCGTCTCGGTGCCTCTCGGCGGGTATCTCGCGGACCGAAGCGGAAGAAGAAACGCGATAATCTTTTTCGGATGTGCTGCCTTTGGCGCTGTTCTTCTCCTCGCTTCGAGCGCCAAGGCGGTGGTACCGGTCTTCATTCTCCTTGGTTTGATCGGCGGGCTTCCTGCGGGACCGATAATGAGCTTGCCGTCTTACGTCTTGGCATCGCCCGACCGAGCGATTGGCATGGGCTTGTTCTTCACGCTCTTCTATCTCATCGTTGTCATTGCTCCATTGGCTGCCGGTTCAATCGCGGCGTCATTTGGGAGTTCAAGCGTCGCCTTCGATGCCGGCGCAGTCATGCTGGCCCTGTGTTGTCTTTGCCTTTTTATTTTTCAGCGCATGGCCAACGCCATTGCGATACCTGTAGACTCCAAGTGGCTGGATCGAACAAGGTCACGGAAATAGATAGATCTTTACATCTCTAATGGCGCTTCAGGCCGGAACCGGAAGAAGCGGGTCTTGAAATTCGCTCGATCGATGATGCCGGCTTTCGGTTCATAGCGGCGTTTCCTGGGAGCGCTAGCGACGGATAGATATCGATGGTTTTTTCTTTACTACCCGAGGCGCAGGCACATGCGCGCAGCTATAAGTCTTTTTCGATTTTCTGCGCAAGGAGTTGAAGGTTAAGAGCGGCGCACG
>JBAUNL010000058.1:0-5034 GCA_049579205.1 Rhodomicrobium sp.
CGAAGGAACGGCCTCCACAGCGGCCGAACAAAGGAACTGGATCAACAAGGAGGATGACACTACGCCAGCCGCTCAGCTACCGTGATCCCAACACCGAACCTCTCCACGAAAACGGGGCAAGTCCAGGTTTACGCAGCCTATGGCCTTGGCGTCGGGTTGGGGGTGGGCTTAGCTTACGTTCCTGCGATTGGTGCGGTGCAGCGCTGGTTCGTCAGGCGCCGGGGTTTTGCATCGGGCCTCGCAGTTAGCGGAATTGGAGTTGGCACTTTGGCCGTGCCGCCCTTCGCATCTTTTCTGATTGAGGTATTCGGCTGGCGTGAAGCCTACCTTCTCCTCGGCGTACTTGCCACCACGATAGGTGGCGGAATGGCGCTACTGATCGTCAACGATCCCCGCGATCGCGGGCTCGGCGCCGACGGCGGCAAGTTTTGCTGCGGCGCCAAACCCGTTGAGGGAGGGGTGCCGCTCATGGAAGCCATTCAAACCAGTCAATTCATCGGACTCTATGCCGCTTGCTTGGTTTGCTCCTTTGGCGTGTTCGTGCCATTCGTACACCTTATTCCCTATGCGACAGGTCACGGCATCCCGCAGTCTTCGGCGGTCCTGCTCTTAGGCGCGATCGGGGCCGGCAGCACCGTCGGGCGTTTTTTTCTGGGGAGCCTCGCGGATTGGGTTGGCCGGCGTCTTGCTCTCCCGGCGATGTTCGCAGGAATGGCCGCCGCCCTCTTCATCTGGATATTCTCGTCCGGATTTTGGTCCCTGGCCGCCTTTGCGTTGGCTTTTGGGGTTTTCTATGGCGGATGGGTCGCCCTTCTTCCTGCAGTGGTCATGGACGATTTCGGCGGAGCTAATATCAGCGGCATTATCGGCATCCTCTATACGAGCGTGGCGTTCGGTACTCTGATCGGCCCGGCTGCGGCAGGCTTCGCCTTCGACATCAGCCACAGTTACACGATGCCAATTCTTGCGAGTGCATGCGCGAGCGTCGTCGCCGCTGGCATTGTGGCAATCACATCGAGAACTCCGGAATCGAAAGCGGTGACTTTTTCCTAGGCTGAGGTGTTCAATTTGGTATCGAAGTAGCTCATTGTTACCGCGTCCCCGCGCGACGAATCTCGCCGCGAGTGCAATGTCGGCTTCGCTGTAAAGGATTGCTGTTTATGACAGATGCAAACTCGTGCGCCGCAATAGATGCGAGCATCGCACCGCCCAGAACCAAGCCGTCGAATTATCCGGAACCATTTCTTAGTCGCATGGCGGGGCGTATTAAGCGCCCGCTGGGCGATACCTTCGGACTAAAAAATTTCGGTGTAAACTTAACAACATTGATGCCAGGTGCAGAGTCCGCCCTGTTTCACCGGCATACCAAGCAAGACGAGTTCATCTACATTGTTTATGGCAAACCAACGCTGGTTCTGGGTGACACTGAGATTGTTTTACGCCCAGGCATGTGTTCCGGATTTCCTGCGGATGGCCCGGCCCATAAGCTGATCAACCGAACTCAGCAGGAAGCCGTCTATCTGGAAATTGGTGACCGGACTGTTGGCGACCGAGTACATTATCCCAAAGACGACATACAGGCTATCTTAGGGACAGACGGCAAATGGATGTTCGCGCACAAAGACGGCTCGCCGTACTAAGGCGAGAGAGAGCGTAGACGTCACTGTACGGACACTTGTCGCTGCGTCAGTCCCTTGGCATAATCAGCGGCTTCTTCGGGGGAATCCTCTAACAATCTAAACGTATCTTGGTTTTGGACGTGAAAATGGCGCGTTGAGCCTGCCCCAAGAACGAAATCTTGCTTGAGCAGCCGGCCATTTGACAAGCCTACATCCAGGCCCAGGGCATGTTCGCCGGAAGGAACCTTGATCGCCAGATATTCGCCGAGTTTAACAGCGCCAATGCGATTTCCGTCCAGATAGACCGGTAAATCCGTAGCAAGCTTCTCTAAGAAGCCAAAGCCCAGCGCGGGTCTTGGCCAATAAAGATAAATTGTTCCCAGCTCGCTTGGTGTTTTCATATTATTGCCAGCGGGCGGCGGTAGAGATGGGGTGGCGTTAGGTTTGTCTTCCTTGCCGAAGACCGCAGCTAGAGACGTAAAGGCATTGCGTTCGTCTTTGGGTTCGTTACCGGAGGGCGCAGCTTGAGACGTAGAGGCGTTGCGCTCGTTTTTGGGTTCGTTGCCGGCGAGCACAGCTTGAGCTGTAGGAGCATCAAGTTCGCTGGCGGTAACCACAAATCCTTGATCGACAACTTGAAAATAAAGCGGTTTTTGCGCAGAAACCGTGATCTGCGTCTCCCTCGTTGGTCTTATATTCTCGAGATAATCGTCGTACGGTTTTAACTCGAGCTTGTGCGGGCCATTCGGAAGGCTAACTGTCAGCGGCGTGTTGCCCATGACCATGCCAACCTTGGCCTTGTCGATCCACACCTCGATTTTGGAATTGAACGTCCGAGTAACAGCATTGCTCATGCGGAGTTTCGGCCAAAAAACGGTGACCCGCCCTGTCGGACTCTCAGGCGCGCAGGGGGGCTTGTTTTTGTACGGGGCGGAATCACAATCGGCCGTCCTCGCGGGCTTGGGCGTTTGCGCGGCCGAAGCGCCATCAGCGGAAAGGCACAACAGAAGGCTGATGGCGACAAAAAACCGATTGGGAAAAGCTTTGCCTGCCCGAACAAGTTTCATCATACTAAACAGCTCCTCTGCCGCTCGAAGAACAACGCTCTGATCGCCTTAAGAAATCAGTTCTAAAGCATCGCGCCGAAAAGTGTGAGCGGTTTTCGGGTAACGCGATGCGATCAAACAAAGGCTTATAGCGCTTTCAGGAAAAGGCCTGCGCGGACGCTAGTAAAGTGGGCACTCAAGGAGCTCATCAAGAAAAAGCAACTTGGGGAGAAGATCGAAAAGCCGAAGGAGCGCGCGCCAGCTTAAGTGATCAATCTGATGGACGCATTGCCGCAGAGTATTGCGGCAGAGTATTGCGGCAGAGCACAGCGTTGCAAGCAGCCATCCGCGCCGCACCGCCGGTCCTGCGAGGGGAACGCCAGCACGACGCTCGAAAGCACCGGTCGCAAGGCTGGTTGATTTTCTATAAGGATTAAACTAAGCGCTTTGAGCATCCTTCGTCCTTTCATCCGCCTCGAGCGACGGGTCTCTAAGAGTTGGGGTCGTCGCTACTTTGCGGGGCGGACCCAATAGCAGCGGCTGAAAGAGTATTGCCGCGGCCATCGAGCAGCCCAGCGATAGAGTGAGCAATTGCCCCATGCTCGAGGTCGCGGGATCGTCCGATAGCCACAAGCTGACGAACGCCGATGCGCTGGTCAAACCGCTGAAAAAGACCGCGCGGGTTAGAGGTGACGCAAGCAAGTCGCTCTGCCCCTGCCGCCAAGCCACAGTGTAGTAAATTTTGAATGCGACGCCCAAGCCAAGAAGCAAGGGGAGAGCTATGATATTTGCGTAGTTAAGTTTTATTCCAAAAATAACGCAAAGCTCCAAGGTGACAACTGCAGCCAGTAACAGCGGAAAAAGGGTCACCGCGACATCGGTCAAACGGCGGAGAAAGAGCCAAACTAGGATTGCAATGGAGAGAAGCGCCCAGAACGCAGCTTCAGCGAAGGATCGAAGAATCGTCTCAGCCGCTTTTATGATATCTACCGCTGCGCCTGTGGCATGCGGCTCAACGCTCAATACCGCGCTAACGAACCGGCGTAGGACCGCATTATTGTTTGGATCGCCTTTTGGAACAACGGACGCGCGCGCTTCACCATTCGGGCTCTCCCATTCTGCGGCGAGATCGCGAGGCAGATTTGCCAAGGTGATCCGTTCCGGGTTCAGACTCTGCCGTAAATCATTTAGTGTGACGATGAGCGGTGGGATAAATACATTTGTAAGTTCCGAGCGCACCTGCGGCCCCGCATTTGCGACTTGCATCAGAGCGTTCGCTGCTGTCTTTATGCTTCTCACAATATCAGCGTCGCCCGGCGCCGGAAGGATGTTGGGCGGGTTTAAGATGCCTCTAAGCTCATCTGCGGACTTTTTGATCATCTGCAGTTTTTGATCCTGTCCTGGGGGGATGAAACTGCTGAGCGTCATGGCGCGAGAAACTTCGGGAAGTGTGATTATCCTCTTGGCTATCTCGTCAGCTTTCTCCAGAGAGGGTGCCAGGATTTCTGCTGTCAGCCCAACCGTTTCGGGGTCCTTGCTGAGATCCAGATAAGTCGTGACCGATTCAGCTTTAGGGTTGCGCAGGTCCATCGGGTTGAAGTCGAACTGCAGCCAATAGAGGAGGGGGCTTGCCCCAAGCACAACCGCGATGGTCGTGATCACGATTGAGACGCGATGACGCTCAAGAAAATGGTCGACCGGCAAAAGAAAGGCATAGCCGAGCGGGCGAGGCTCTGGCGGCGGCCTCAGAATCCTGAGAAGAGCAGGAAGCACGGTCAGGCTCATGATAAGAGCAATGAGCATACCGGCGCCCGCTATCTCACCAAGTTCCGCAAGTCCGCGATAGGCTGTCGGCAAAAATGACATGAAACCCGCGGCCGTAGCGAGGGCGGCAAGGGTTACCCGGGCACCTGTATTGGAGGCGGCCGACAAAAGAGCGCGCATGAGATCGCGCTGCGCATAGCGCTCGGCGCGATAGCTGACGCTATACTGCAAGGCGAAGTCGACCCCGATCCCCACAAACAGTACGAAAAAGGCGAGTGAGATAGGGTTCAGCGCATGCACCATGGCGAGCCCGGCTCCAGCCGTGATCGCGAATCCCGCCAGCACGCTGAAGAAAACCGCGAAAATGATGCGAGCCGAGTATAGGGCCAGCCATGAAATGACGAGCACCGCACAGACCGTGAGTACGTGGTTCAGTATCGCGCCTTGCCTCAGCGTCTTGAATTGGTCATCGTTGAGAACGACCGGCCCCGTCAGACGCACGCGAATGCCTTGCTTGGCAAGATTGAGGTCCGTGACCGTTTGCCTGATCGCCGTGGTTGCTTTCGCGCCGGGCTCCAACGCACTGAAATCGAGTTTCGGCAAGA
>JBAUNL010000059.1:0-23050 GCA_049579205.1 Rhodomicrobium sp.
CCTTCAGCCTATATCGTTGAGCTGGGCGGCTATGGCGTGCTTGCGCCTGCTTATGAAGGCTCGAACAGCTACGTCATGAGTTTCAAGCCGATATTTTATTACACCGGCCCCGGCGACAGGCAGTGGCTGTCTTTTCCAAATGACGCAATCGATGTCAACCTGTACGAAACCTCGAATTTCCGCGCGGGGCCCGCGGCCAGCATCACTCTTCAAAGCCGCTACCATGGCGAGGACATAGACCTCCGCCTTGGAAAAGCGGATGTGGATCTTCAGGGCGGCGTGTTTGCCGAATATTACCCACTCGCAAACGTCCGTACGCGTGTGGAGGTACTGCAGGGCATCACCGGAAACACGGGTTTGGCGGCCAATCTTTCAGCGGATTATATATGGCGAGCGGCACCGGACTTGACCTTGACGCTGGGGCCACGCGCGCAGATCGTCAGCGATGACTATGCTTCGGCCTATTTTTCCACCGAGAACGCCAAAAAAACTGGCACTTACGTTCCCTTCAGGGCCGAGGGCGGCGTTCTCTACGCCGGAGCCGAGTTCACGGGAAAATATGATTGGAGCAAGGAAATTTCCGGCCGATTCTACGTCGATTACGACCAGCTCATGGGCGACGCCGCAGACAGCCCCCGTGTGAGCATCCGTGGCAGCTCCGAGCAATTTATCGTGGGCGCCGGCATCAGTTACAAATTCGCGATCGAGCCATAGCACCTGACTTAGGTGCTAAAATGCAACTCTCCGCCCCTTCCTGCGAGTAGTAGATCAAAAAAAGCAGGCAAACCCGAGATGACTCAGGCATTGTCAACCTGGGTTGGCATCGCCGGTGGGGAATATGTTTTCATACAGAAAAATCGCATCCGTTGTTGCTTGTCTCGGCCTGACCGCAGGCTGCGCCAGGGCAGCGGACATGCTGGACTCCAGTCCGGCATCTTATAAGGACGCGCCGGGCAACTATTGGATCGTAACATTGGGCGGGTACGGCGGCGCTGCACCGGTTTTCCCGGGATCGAGCAATTACAGCTTCGCCTTCAGGCCGATCATCGACATCTACCACGCGGGCACTCGGGAGTGGCTGACGCTTCCCACCGATGCCTTCAGTTTTACTCTCTACCAAACCCCGAACTTCCGGGCTGGGCTTGCCGGCGATTTCCTGTGGAATCGCAATAGAAGCGACGACAACAGCGCGCTTCATGGCCTACACAACATTGACTACACGCTGGAAGGAGGAGTTTTTGCGGAATATTACCCAGCGCCCTTCCTGCGGACCCGGGTCGAACTGCTGCAGGGGGTTACCGGAGCCGACGGCTTCGTAGCCAATCTAATGGCGGATTACATATTCCATCTCGACCAGCGATGGGAGTTCACGGCCGGGCCGCGGCTGCAATTTGCCGACACGCAATACGTGTCCACCTTTTACTCTATCAGCGGTTCCGAATCGGTACTTTCCGGCCTTCCACCATTTCATGCCTCCGGCGGTCTCAACTCGGCCGGTGTCGATGCAACCGCGCGGTATGACGTCAATGAGAATCTTTCCGTCCGTGCCTTCGCCGATTGGCAAAGGCTCGCCGGAGATGCTGCGGATAGTCCGCTCGTGCGTTTCAAAGGATCAGCGGACCAGTTCCAGTTCGGGATCGGCGCCGCCTACAGGTTCGCCTACCAGCCGTAATGAAAACGGCCTTCGGGCCGGGCGGTCCCACTTGTTGATAGCTCGGCGAACAGCAATCCGCGCCACACTTTTGCGACAGAACGGACATATTACGGCTTCGTAATCTGCGCGCAAGGACTTTACTTCTTATGAAATTGAGAACTTTGGTTCTTCTATGCTCCCTCGCCGGATATTCTTCCTCATTCGCGCAATCGGCAGGCTGCAACGCTAGCGCATTCCGCCAAGTTGTGGCCGGCGCAAGCGCTTCCATAAGCGCTCTTCATGATGGCAACAGCAAACTTTTCCAGGAAAAGCTGCAAAAGCTTCGTGCCTTGAACAACTGGCCCGAGGCCGAATATATCGCGAAGGCGACGCCGTTCGTGAAAGACGAGACGACGGCCTCTATCGATAGCGCCAATAAGGAACTATTGACGAAGGTGCAATCGCTGGAAGCGGCCAAGGCCGCGACCGAGCCTGGGCGATGCGCGATGCTTGAGGAACTCAAAGCTTCGATGGAAACCATTCTCGCCAATACCTCGGCGAAATGGCAGCACATGTTCTCGAAGCTGGAGCAGGCCTCGGCTGAACCCCTTCAGGCAGGGCTTACGCAGTAGTGAGCAGCGCCTGGGAAACGCTCAGAATCTGACGCCCCTACAAGTTGAGTCCGGAATTAACGGCCGGGCGTAAAAGGCCCCATCAAGACTTGCGCACCCAGCCGGCCGGAGTCAGATGTTCCTGGGGTGTGAAGCGGGTCTTGTAGGCCATTTTGCGAGAGCCTGCGATCCAGTAACCGAGATAGACATAAGGAATGCCACGGGACCGCGCGAAGGCGATCTGCTCCATAATCAGGTAATTGCCGAGGCTTCTGTTCGGAAGATCCGGCTCGAAGAAGCTATAGACCAGCGAAACACCGTCGCTGAGGCGATCGCAGAGAACGGCGGCAACGAGCGGGTGATCCTTGCGTCTGAGGCGGTATTCCGTCACGAAGGTATCGACCGCGGTGTCCTGTACCATAAGCGAATAGTCGGCGAGCGACATATCGGCCATTCCCCCGTCGCCATGCCGCGCTTCGATATAGGCCCGGAAAAGTGAGAACTGCTCTATAGTTGGCCGGCTCACCATCCGTCTCGCTTCGACGTCGGAATTGGCTCTCCATGTCTTGGCAAGCGTGCGCTTCGGCTCGAATTCATTGACAATAATGCGGACGGGCACGCAAGCTGCGCAATGATCGCAGTACGGCATGTAGGCGATGTTTTGGCTGCGCCTGAACCCGCCCTTGAGCAGATTGTCAACAAGCGCGCGAGGCTTTTCCGGTGACAGATGCGTGAAGATCTTCCGCTCGTGCCGGCCGGGCAGATAAGGACAGGGTTGCGGCGCCGTTACGTAGAATTCAGGGAAGCGTCTTTTCTGGTCCACGATAATTCATGTTTTCCAAAGTGGAGCCAGTATTGTGCCCAAAAAAACGTTTTAAAGCCAGAGAGAAGGCGAAAAATTTACAACTTAAAAGTCATTTCCAAACCGGTGCAACTCGGCGCCATGGACCCTAAGCCAGCCACGGGCTTTTTGCATATATGGAACAGCATCCCGGACGAGTCGCCAGAACCTGGGTCCATGGTTCATTTCGCGCAGATGAGCAACTTCATGCGCTGCCACGTAATCTAAAATAAATGGCGGCGCAAAGATGAGCCGCCATGAGAAAGATAAGGTACCGCTGGTTGAACAGGACCCCCATCGTGTCGCTTGATCGCGAATTGCGATCCGTTTGGGGGCACATTCAAGCGTTTTTGCGTGTTTTGATACGCTATCGCTTATGTCTTTGCGTACCTCAGCACGAAGCCAGTCGGAAAGACGGCGCGGGGCGTGATCCCTATCGCCGGTGACGCTGATCTGAGGAAGCGCCGCATTTGGCTCGTGGCACCGAAGGCCGCTCCAGCCCGGCGACCATGGAAACGCAATGATCCCAGATTCACAGGGCTCGGGCTTCTCGATCGAGACGACGCCGCTACAACGTTGAAGTCCAATAAACTTGAGCCGGTGCAGCGCACCCCTCAGAGGCAATATGGTGCCGTCCGCAAAAGGGACAGGTTCGGGCAACCTTTCAAGCTGTCTCCTGAGCCAGTCCGCATGTCTTCGCAGAAACGCGGTGGCATCCTCGACCCGTCCGCGGTTCGGAAGTGTAAGAATGGCCGCGCGCTCGGTATGGCTGACCTTGAGCGAGAACCGCCTTGCACGGGGGGAGCGCCGCAACTCCACCCGGCATCCCAAATCTGGCATTCGGATCGCTGGAGTTTGCTCGAGAGGAATAATTGTTCTGGCTAGCATGAGACTTTCGTCAATGCTTCAACGCTGTTTTCGATAGGGACGACTCACCATAAGTTTAGCAGGTAGCTTCGATTACATCTGCTGCTTTTGGGCAACAGGCTGCAGAGGAAACTACCAAAATACCGGGTTTTGAACACCTGCGCCATAGCTTTTACTCAAGGCGAATTAAGAAGATAGCATTTTGCTTAGCCTTGGATCGCGCCTTTCTGACGTCAGAGTAAACAACCCGCGAAATCCGGCTCGTATCAACCATTTGGTAACTTTTCGCAAGTGCGAAGCACAGAGGTGCTACTCTTTGACCCAGCCTTCTGCGTCCCTCCCAGCGCCCCGAACCTCATTTCTGCCGTCATCAATTCCTCTCTTCCCGATCAGGGAACGGCATGATACAAACCCGAGCAAACCATCAGGAGTTCAATGCCGATGACGGTTACCGCTTCCGGTAATTAGGCGCGCGCATATCCGAAGTCATCCGCTTCGCTTCGCCGCGCATTTCCCAAACCATCACGCGAGCGAAGCCATGCTTTCCTGGTTCGAAAGACTTATTGACCCCTATAAAGATGTTCCGCTTGTCCAGGCCCCGGACAAGCTCGGCGCTTTTTACGTGCATTACCTGCGGCGCGTCTGGTGGGTCTACGCCCTGATCATGGCTTTTGGCCTTATCGGCGCGCTGATCGAGGTTTCCCTTTTCGCGTTCGTCGGCAAGATCGTTGATTTGGCCAAGGAGGCGGCAAATCCGGCCGCGTTTTTCGAGCACCATGGGAGCACGCTGCTATGGATGGCTTTCGTGGCGATGGTGGCAAGGCCGCTTGCATTTGGCGTGCACGCCTTGCTTATCAATCAGACAGCTAATTCCAATGTGATGAACATGGTGCGCTGGCAGCAGCACCGTTACATCCTGCGCCAGAGCCTTGCCTTCTTTCAGAACGATTTCGCGGGCCGCATCGCCAACAAAATCATGCAGACGGGCGGGGCGATGAGGCAAACGGTCGTCGAGATCGTCGACGCGCTATGGTTCGTTGCCATTTATTGGACCAGTGCTGCGGTAATCTTTTTCGAGCTTGACGCCAGGCTTCTCATTCCTCTGCTGATCTGGCTTGCCGGCTTTTTGGGCATGGTCTGGTACTTCGTGCCGCGGCTTATCAAGCGGGCAACGATCGTTTCAGAGGCACGTTCGCTGCTTACGGGCCGGATCGTGGACAGCTACACGAATATCCTTACGGTCAAGCTCTTTGCTCATACGGAGGGCGAAGACGCCTACGCCAAGGAGGCGATCTCCGATCATCTGCAGAAGCTGAAGATACAGCTCCGGCTGATTACCGGCCTTGAGATGATCCAGTGGATTTTAACGGGGATGCTCATAACGGGAACCACGGGCCTTTCATTGTGGCTTTGGAGCCGAGACGCTATCTCGCTTGGCGCCATTGCCGTCACGACCGGTCTCGTAATCCGGATCAACAATATGGCCGGCTGGATCATGTGGGTCATAACCGGCATTTTTGAAAATGTCGGCACAGTTCAGGAGGGCATGGAAACGATCTCGAAGCCATGGACCGTTGTCGATGCGCCTGGCTGCAAGCCTCTTTGCGTGACTCGCGGCGAGATCCGCTACGACAAGGTCCGCTTTCACTATGGCCGGGATAGCGGTCTGCTGGAGAACCTCTTGCTCACGATAAAGCCGGGCGAGAAGGTCGGGTTGATCGGCCCGTCCGGGGCCGGAAAGTCGACGCTCGTCAACATCCTATTGCGCTTCCACGATCTGGAGGCAGGACGGATTTTGATCGATGGCCAGGATATCGCCAAGGTCACCCAGGACAGCTTGCGCGCCCAGATCGGCCTTGTGACGCAGGATACGTCGCTCTTGCACAGGTCCGTCCGCGATAATATCCGCTATGGGAAGCCGGACGCCTCGGATGAAGATGTGATCTCGGCCGCAAAGAAAGCTCACGCGCATGAGTTCGTCCTTGACCTTGAAGATTTTAAGGGCAGGCGCGGCTATGAGGCGCAAGTCGGTGAGCGCGGCGTCAAACTTTCAGGTGGACAGCGGCAAAGGATCGCGATTGCGCGCGTGCTCTTGAAAGATGCGCCCATCTTGATCCTGGATGAAGCAACGTCCGCGCTTGACTCCGAGGTTGAGGCAGCGATTCAGGAGCAGCTCTATAATTTGATGGCGAATAAGACCGTGATCGCGATCGCCCACCGGCTTTCGACGATCTCGGCGATGGACCGGCTCATCATCATGGATAAGGGGCGCGTCGTTGAAGATGGCGGCCACCACGATCTGCTCCGCCAGGGCGGACTTTATGCAAGCCTCTGGGCACGTCAGTCGGGCGGGTTCCTGTTCGAGGAAAGGCGTTCTGCAGATCCAATCGTCGAGCCGGATATGTACGGTGAGATGCAGGGCGCCGAATAGAGTAGGCCGAGAAACTGCTTAAGTTTGGGATAAAGGCATGGAAAACGTACTTCTGCTCGTCCGCCACGGCGAAAGCGAATGGAACAAGCTCAACCTTTTCACGGGTTGGAGGGACGTCGGCCTCACCGAAACGGGGATCGCGGAGGCTCGGCAGGCGGGAAAGCTTCTGAAAGAGAAGGGCTTTGTCTTCGACATCGCCTTCACAAGTGCATTAATACGCGCACAGCAAACTCTATCGCTTATTCTTGAAGAGCTTGGGCAGCAGGGACTTGAGACGATCAGAGATCAGGCGCTCAACGAACGCGATTACGGGGATCTTGCCGGCCTGAACAAGGACGACGCGAGAGCCCGTTGGGGCGAGCAGCAAGTTCACATTTGGCGCCGCTCCTACGACGTGGCACCGCCCGGCGGCGAGAGTCTGAAAGATACCAAGGTGCGCGTCCTGCCCTATTACCAAGCGCATATTCTTCCGCAGCTTAAGGCCGGAAAGAATGTCCTGGTCGCGGCGCACGGCAATTCCCTCAGGGCCCTGATCATGGATCTCGACCGTTTATCTCCTAAAGAAATAGTCGAGCTAAACCTTCCAACGGGCGAACCTTATGTTTACCATCTGAATCCGGATGGATCCGTTCAAGACAAGGTCACGCTCAAGGCATAAGGCGCGTAGAGGGAATGAAAAAGAATAGTCAAAGAAAACCGAAGCCGAAAACTGTGCAGCGCGCGGCAGCGGCTGCCCAGGCCGTTCGACGAGCGCTTGGCCAAACTACGGAACCGGCCGCGTCTGAACCCAGCCACTCCCATGCAAAGGAAGAGCGAAAGATCGGCGTAGTGAGTGGTACTCCTGCGGATGCGTTCGATGAAACTTCCGAACGCAAACGCGATAAGTGGGTCGCGATCTATATCTCCGTGCTGGCAGTCCTGCTCGCTATAGCCGCAACCGGCAGCAACGACGCCATGAAGACAGCCCAGCAAGCCGGGTTCCAGGTCAACGATCAATACGCCTTCTACCAGGCCAAGACTATCCGGCAGTCGCAGCTTAAGGTGGCCTCAAACGATCTCGACCTTAGAGTCCAGTCCTTGCCGAATATGCCAGAGGCGGTGCGAAACCGCATTCAAGCGGATAAAGCAGAGTATGACAAGGAGATAGGCCGCCTCGAAAGCAACGCCAGGAATGGCAAGAAGGAACTGCTCGCGCTCGCGGAAAGCTGTGAGAATGAGCGGAACCAGGCGCTCGCGCAACACCCCTTCTACGATTATTCGCTGGCGATGCTGCAGATTGCGATCGTACTCGCGTCCGCGTCCATTATTACCGGCACCCGGATACTGCTCTTTGGCAGCGGCGCTGTTGGCCTTCTCGGCATCCTATTTTTCTTGAATGGCTACGCGCTCTTCTTCGGTGCGCCCACACTCAAACATGACAAAGCAGACGCGCTTGAACAGGCCGGGATTCACATCCCGCTTAAATGCGTGGCTGGGTAGCTGTTTTGGCGCGCAAGAGCAGCGTCGAGAGCGGCCGCAAAGCTTGCCTTTTCCGGATTAGACAGAAAGGCTCCAATGATAAGCTTACGGCCGTGGCTTGTAAGTGAAAGCTCGTCAGCTCTGTTTTCGTGGCGCTTATATTCGAAACGAACCCAATAGGGGTTGAAGCTCCAGCTCTCGGATTTCCCCGAAGGGTGCCTGCGCGTGATCCTTAGTTCTTGGGCCAGCAAATCCACCTTCTCCGATAAGCCTGCTGCCCTGTAGTTCAAGCGGAATGCGAGATAAATCAGAAGCGCGTCGAGGCCAAAAAAGCCCGTAACCGGCCACGCTCCCATGGCTACAAACACCATGCCGCCCGCGAAGCTCACCGCGCCAACCGCGCACATAAGGATCGCAAAACCCTTGCGCGAAAGGGAGCGATGAGGCAGCAAAGTCGCCGTGAACCGCAAACCCGGTTCGTGGCTTTCACTTCCCCTCTCCGGGTTTTCGGCCGAGACGTCTTCCATCAACTCACTCTAACAAGCGCTGAAACCATGGGAAAGCCGGTTAGTGCCGCCGCCGCGAAGCAAAATCCGGTGAAGAGCCGCAGAACACCTGCCGAAGGGAAGGGGAAAGCAGGAGCAAAGACGCCCGCAGCCCTCCCCGCGGAAAAGGCGCGGGAAATCTTCGCAAGGTTCGCCGCGGCGACGCCGGACCCCAAGACCGAGCTTCAGTATATAAACCCATTCACGCTTTTGATCGCAGTGGTCCTTTCCGCGCAGGCCACGGATGTGGGCGTGAACAAGGCGACGAAAAGCCTGTTCGCGAAAGCGGACACCCCGCAGAAGATGCTTGCCCTTGGCGAGGAGAAAGTTCGCGACGCGGTCAAGTCCCTTGGTTTTTTCAACACCAAGGCCAAGAATGTGATCGCGATCTCGAAGGCCCTTGTAGAGAAGCACGGCGGCCAAGTGCCGCAAGACCGGGGAGCGCTTGAAGAATTGCCGGGGGTCGGCAGGAAATCGGCGAACGTCGTGCTGAATGTCGCATTCGGCCAGCCTACCGTCGCGGTCGATACGCATATCTTTCGCGTCGCGAACCGCACGGGGCTGGCGCCTGGAAAGACACCTTTGGAGGTGGAGCTTGGTCTTTTGCGGGTTACACCACCCGAATATCTTCAGAGTGTGCATCACTGGCTCATCCTGCACGGCCGCTATGTATGCAAGGCACGCAAGCCTGAGTGCTGGCATTGTGTGATCGCAGACCTATGCCGTTTCGAGCCCAAAACACCTGCGCCTGAGAAGGCGGATCGCAATCTCAAGACAAAGAAAGAACTCCATGACTAAGCCGCTGCAGGTGACCGGCATTGGTCACGCGCTTGTCGACATTATCGCGCCTTCCGATGAAGCGCTTCTGAAACAGTTTTCTCTGGTAAAGGGCACGATGAGGCTGACCTCACCCGAGGAAGCGACCGCCCTCTACGAGAAGATGGGCCCGGCGGTCGAAACCTCCGGGGGATCTGGCGCGAACACCTGCGCCGGGATCGCCTCGTTCGGCGGGCGCGTTGGCTTCATGGGCAAGGTTGGCCGCGATGAATTTGCGAATGTGTTCGCCCATGACATCCGGTCCATTGGCGTGACATTCAGCTATGGCGCTCAACGTAGCGAGTCCGCCACGGGCCGCTGCCTGATCCTTGTCACGCCCGATGGCGAGCGCACCATGAATACGAACCTTGGTGCGGCCGCGGAATTCGGCGAAGCAGACCTTGACATCGCAGCAATCCAAGGCAGCGATATCCTCTATCTCGAAGGTTACCTCTTCGATCCACCGGACGCGCGCGCATCATTCCATAAGGCGGCTGATATCGCGCATGATAGCGGGACCAAGGTTGCATTTACGCTCTCCGACCCGTTCTGCGTGGATCGCCATCGCGAAGGCTTTCTCGGCTTCATTCGTGACAGGGTGGACATCGTGTTCGCCAATGAGAGAGAGCTACTGTCGCTGTACCCAGGCGCAAGTTTCGAGGAAGCTTGCGCAACCATCAGGGAGATTTGTTCGATTGCCGCCATCACTCGCAGCGAGAAAGGCGCCGTCATTCTAGAGGGTGACCAGGCCATCACCGTTTCTGCAGTTCCGGTCGAGAGACTAGTGGATGCCACCGGGGCGGGGGATCTGTACGCGGCCGGCTTCCTCTTCGGTCTCGCTAATGGCCAACCCTTGGAGCGATGCGGCCGTCTTGGAAGCCTGGCGGCGTCGGAAGTCATCTCCCACGTCGGTCCGCGGCCATTGCAGCCCCTGGAAGCCCTGGCGCGTGCTCACGGCTTGATCTAGCACAAAGCTAGGAGCTGCCGTTCGCGGTGGTCCACCCGGATGGCGTTTCTGCCGCAGGAGGCGGGTTCTGCGGCTCAGGTAGGACTTCGAAAACGGGCTCGGCGACCCTCGCGCCGGCATCCGCCTCTCGCGGGCGCTCCATAATTGCGCAGACGCCCATGCCGCCTGCCGTGCAGATTGAAATCAGACCACGGCCTCCGCCATTCTCTTCCAGGATTTTTGCGAGCATGCCAACAATGCGCGCGCCGGTCGCGGCGAAGGGGTGTCCGTATGCCAAGCTCGAACCTTTTACATTCAGTTTCGACCTGTTTATGGAGCCGAGCGGCTTGTCCTTGCCGAGCATGTCCTTGCAATATTGCGGGTCTTCCCAAGCCTTGAGAGTGCAAAGAACCTGAGCGGCGAAAGCCTCGTGGATCTCGTAGAAGTCGAAGTCCTGCAGGGTAAGGCCAGCCCGGTCGAGCATCCTCGACACTGCGATGGTTGGCGCCATAAGCAGGCCCTTCGCCTCGTCAACAAAGTTGATGCCGTAATGCTGCCCGTAAGTCAGGTAGGCCATCGGCTTCATGCCATGCGCCGAAGCCCACTCCTCCGATGTCAGCAGCACGGCAGATGCACCATCCGTGAGCGGCGTGGAATTCGCTGCGGTCAGCGTCCCATTCTCCCGGTCGAAGGCCGGGCGCAGTTGCGCGATCTTGTCGAGACTGATGTCCGCACGAAGATTGTTATCGCGGAAAACGCCGGAGGTTGGCACTAGAAGATTATCGAGAAAGCCCGAATCGTAAGCGGCGGCGGCTTTCTTGTGGCTTTCATAGGCAAGCTGATCCTGATCTGCCCGGGAAATATTCCACTCCTTCGCCATTAGCTCACAGTGCTGCCCCATGGAAAGCCCGGTGCGTGGTTCGGCATTGGCGGGGGGGCTGACTGAAAGATCACCAAGAGAGAAGCCGTTGAAGAAAGTGCCGGCCTTCTTAGTCATGCTCTTCTCGGCGCTGACCCTCGCGAGGCGCTTGGCGAATTGGCGTTTGAGCTCAATAGGTGGATCGGAAACGGTGTCGGAACCGGTGGCGATCGCGGCCTCGATCTGCCCGGTTGCAATCTTCGCCGCGCTCCCGAGCGCGGCTTGCAGGCTTGTACCGCAGGCCTGTGAGAGTGTGACCCCCGGGGTATCTTCCCTCAGTTTCGTGCCGATTACCGCTTCGCGGGTGAGGTTGAAATCCCTCGCGTGGGTGACGACCGCGCCGCCTACCACCTCATCGATATGCTCGCCTTCAAGCCTAAATTTTTCGATGAGGCCATTCAGCGCCGCAGTCATCAAATCAAGGTTCGTCAGGTCGTCATAGCCCGTGTTGCCGCGGCAAAAGGGCGTCCGCACCCCGCCAATTACCGCAACTTTCCGCATTGAACCTTGCATTCAATTCTCCTGCCAACCTTAAAGCTCGCCGCCGCGACCTAGGCGCACACGAGGCATTCTATCAGATTCCCCTGGTAAAGCCCTATCGCGTGAACCACAAAAGGGAATGTGCTGCCTTTCAGAACCTAATGTTTATTGCGTGGCCTCCGCTTTTCCTCAAGCTGTTGTTGAAACCCCTGCAGCTTCCTTTATAAGGCCTCGAAACCGAGCGCTGACATAATGCCCAAACGTACCGATATTGATTCCATCCTCATCATTGGGGCTGGCCCCATCGTGATCGGGCAGGCCAGCGAGTTTGATTATTCTGGCACCCAGGCCTGTAAAGCGCTGAAGGCTGAGGGATTTCGGACAGTCCTCATAAACTCAAATCCGGCTACGATCATGACAGACCCGGATTTGGCGGATTCGACCTATATCGAACCGATCACACCGGAAATCGTCGGCAAGGTTATCGAACGCGAACGCCGGGAGCATCCCGGCGAGCGGATGGCGCTCCTCCCTACAATGGGCGGCCAGACGGCGCTTAATACGTCTCTGAAGCTCTTTCGCGACGGAACCCTCGAGCGTTTCGGCATCGAGATGATTGGCGCGAAAGCGCACGCCATTGACAAGGCCGAAGACCGCCAGCTCTTCCGGGAGGCTATGCATAAAATTGGCTTGGCCACCCCCAGGTCCATGTTCGCCAAGACCCTGGGTGAGGCTGTGAGCGCCTTGGACTATGTGCAGCTGCCGGCGATAATCCGGCCTTCATTCACGCTTGGGGGCACGGGCGGTGGCATCGCCTATAACCGCGAAGAATTCATGGACATCGCCGAGCGCGGATTGGAAGCGTCGCCAGCCAGCCAAATTCTCATCGAAGAATCTGTTTTGGGCTGGAAAGAGTATGAGATGGAGGTTGTCCGCGATACCAAGGACAACTGCATCATCGTCTGCTCAATCGAAAATGTCGACCCAATGGGGGTGCATACCGGCGACAGCATTACCGTTGCGCCGGCTCTGACGCTGACTGACCGCGAATATCAACTCATGCGAAACGCCTCGATCGCTGTCCTGCGCGAGGTCGGCGTAGAGACCGGCGGGTCGAACGTGCAATTTGCGATCAACCCGGCGGACGGCAAGCTTGTAGTAATCGAGATGAACCCGCGCGTGTCACGCTCATCCGCGCTGGCCTCAAAAGCCACCGGCTTTCCAATCGCCAAGGTCGCCGCAAAGCTTGCGGTAGGCTATACGCTGGATGAGCTCGACAACGATATCACGAAAGGCGCGACACCCGCCTCCTTCGAGCCCTCCATCGATTACGTCGTAACCAAGATCCCGCGTTTCGCCTTCGAGAAATTCCCCGCCGCCCCGACCACTCTCACCACTTCAATGAAGTCCGTAGGCGAGGTCATGGCGGTGGGGCGGACCTTTGAAGAAAGCCTGCAGAAAGCTCTCCGTTCAATGGAAACCGGTCTGACAGGCCTCGACGATTACGTGTTCGAAGGTCTTGGCCAGGGGGACGATAAGAACGTAATCCGCGCCGCGCTCGGTACGCCCTCACCGGACAGGATCTTGAAGGTGGCACAGGCCCTCCGGTTAGGCGTGGACCATGAGCAAATCTATTCCTCTTGCCGCATCGACCCTTGGTTTGTGGCGAGGTTGCAGGCCATTGTGGATGTGGAGGCCAAGGTTCGTCTTCATGGCCTTCCGAATACGCGCCGCGCTTTCCGCGATTTGAAGGCAATTGGCTTTTCCGATGCGAGGCTCGCCAATCTTGCGGGCCTCACGGAGGCGGAAGTAACGGACGGCCGGCATGGACTTGGCGTGTTTCCCGTCTATAAGCGCATTGATACCTGCGCTGCCGAATTTCCTTCGCCTACGGCCTATATGTATTCGACTTACGAGAACCCTCTCGGCGCCGGGGTAGTCTGCGAGGCCAACCCAACAGACCGCGAGAAAATCATAATTCTCGGCAGTGGTCCCAACCGCATCGGACAGGGAATCGAGTTCGACTATTGCTGCTGTCATGCTGCTTTCTCCCTGTCAAAGGCGGGATACGAAACCATCATGGTCAACTGCAACCCGGAAACCGTCTCTACCGATTATGACACGTCCGATAGGCTCTATTTCGAGCCTCTCACGCCCGAAGACGTGCTCGGAATCATCGAAAAGGAAGCCTCCAACGGCAAGCTTAAAGGGGTCATCGTTCAGTTCGGCGGCCAAACGCCTCTAAAGCTTGCGCAAGCCCTCGATGCGAAAGATGTACCGATCCTTGGCACATCTCCGGACGCGATTGACCTTGCGGAGGACCGCGACCGCTTCAAGGCACTCGTCGAGAAGCTCAGCCTGCGGCAGCCCAAGAATGGCATCGCCTATTCCATCGAGCAGGCGCTGGGTGCAAGCGAAGAGATCGGCTTTCCCATCGTCGTCCGCCCCTCCTATGTGCTCGGCGGACGCGCCATGGCAATTTTGCCGGATCAATTGTCGCTCAAGGAATATTTTGAGACAACCCTTGCCGCTTTCGTTCCCCCGGACCTTCAACATCGCTTCGCCGGGAACAGGCATGCACAGGTGAATGCCGTCCTGAGCAAGAATGCGCTCTTGCTGGATTCCTATGTGCACGACGCAATAGAGGTCGACGTAGATGCGATCTCCGACGGGGATGACGTCTTCATCGCGGGCGTGATGGAGCATATCGAAGAGGCGGGTGTCCACTCGGGCGATAGCGCGTGCTCGCTCCCGCCGCATTCTCTCTGCCCTGAGACTTTGCGTGAGCTGGAGCGGCAAACCTCCGATATCGCCAGGGCGCTGAACGTCGTCGGTTTGATGAATGTTCAGTACGCGATCAAGGGCAAAGATGTCTATGTCCTTGAGGTCAATCCGCGGGCAAGCCGGACGGTACCTTTCGTGTCCAAGGTTATAGGCAAGCCCGTCGCTTCGATTGCGGCTCGCGTGATGGCCGGGCAAAAATTGAGCGAATTTGACCTCACATGGCACGAGCTCGGCCATGTCGGCGTCAAGGAAGCTGTCTTCCCATTTGAGCGGTTTCCCGAGATCGACCCCATTCTCGGTCCGGAGATGCGTTCCACGGGCGAAGTCATGGGCATCGACAAAAGTTACGCAGTCGCCTTCGCGAAGAGCCAGCTGGCGAGCGGCAGCCGTGTGCCGGCCTCCGGCACCTTGTTCGTCTCTGTGAAGGAGGCCGATAAGGAACGGATCGTTCAACCCGTGAGGGAACTTGCGTCGATGGGCTTCAAGGTTCTTGCGACGCGAGGGACTTTGCGTCACCTTGAAGCGAACGGAATCGAATGCGTCAAGGTAAACAAGGTCTTGGAGGGCCGCCCCAACATTGTCGATTTTATGAAAAATCGTGAGGTGGATCTTGTCTTCAACACAACCGAGGGAGCGAAAGCTCTCGCGGACAGTTCCACAATTCGGCGTACGGCACTCATGTACAAAATACCTTATTATACTACCATCGCTGGCGCGCTCGCGGTCACGAATGCCATCGCCGCAATGCGCGCCGGTATTCTTGAAGTTCAGCCCCTCCAGAAATATATTGCTTAGAATCTGCGAGCCGGTGCCGAGAGGCCCCAGGCGCGTGCCGCTATTGTGATTCCGCTTTAATGATTAGCAGAAAGAGCGCCAGCATCCTAAGCTGGGCTGGGAGAACTAGGTATGATCGATAAAGTCCCGATGACCGCCGAAGGACATGCAGCGCTTGAGGCGGAACTCAGACATCTGAGGACTGTCGAGCGTCAACGCATCATCAAAGCGATCGCGGAAGCCCGGACACATGGCGACCTCTCGGAGAATGCCGAATATCACGCTGCGAAAGAGGCGCAAGGCATGAATGAGGCAAAGGTCGCGGATCTGGAAGACAAGCTGTCGCGTGCCGAGATCATTGATATTTCAAGACTTTCCGGTAACACTGTCAAGTTCGGCGCCACCGTGACCCTTGTCGATGAGGACACTGAGGAAAAGGTCAAGTATCAGATCGTTGGGGACTTCGAAGCGGATGTCCGCAAGGGAAAGATCTCCATTGGGTCGCCTATAGCGCGCGCGCTCATTGGTAAGAAGGCGGGTGACTCGGTCGAGGTGAACACGCCGCGCGGCGCGAAGTCCTATGAAATTCTGAAGGTGGCCTTTCAGGGTGTTAAAAATTCTTCTGCCTAGAGTCGCGCCGAAAGTGTCACCACTCTAACGCAAAAGCTCGCTGATGGCCGCGTCGATCCCGTTCAGCGTTAAGGGATACATACGGCTGCCCATTAATTGCTGGATGAGTTTGACTGATGGCGTGTGGTCCCAGTAGCGTTCAACCATTGGGTTGAGCCATATGGCATGCCGATACACGTTCAGCATCCGGCGAATCCAGACTTCGCCGGTCTCCTCATTCCAATGCTCGACGGAGCCTCCGGGAATCAGAATCTCATAAGGGCTCATCGAGGCGTCGCCGACAAAGATCACCTTGTAGTCCGCCGGGTAAGTGTTCAGGACCTCATAAGCTGATAGGCGCTCTTCCCAGCGGCGTTCGTTCTTCCGCCACACGCTCTCGTAGAGGCAATTGTGGAAATAATAATAGTCCATATGCTTGAATTCGGAGCGCGCGGCTGAAAACAGTTCCTCGCACTCGCGGATGTGGTAATCCATCGACCCCCCTATATCGAAGAAAAGCAGGACCTTGATCGCGTTTCGCCGCTCGGGCCTGAAGGCGATATCGAGATAACCCCTGTGGGCGGTACCTTTGATGGTGTTGTCGAGGTCGAGTTCTTCGGCTTCTCCATGGCGCGCAAAGCGGCGCAGCCGGCGCAGCGCCAATTTTATGTTTCGCGTGCCGAGTTCCACCTCTCCATCGAGGTCTTTGTAGTCGCGCCGGTCCCAAACTTTTACGGCGCGGAAGTTCCGGTTTTTATCCTGGCCGATGCGGATCCCTTCGGGGTTGTACCCGTAGGCGCCGAACGGAGAAGTCCCACCCGTTCCAATCCATTTGGAGCCGCCTTGGTGGCGGCCCTGTTGCTCGGCAAGCCGCTTCCTCAGCTCCTCCATAATTTTTTCCCAGCCGCCTAAGGCTTCGATCTGGGCCTTTTCTTCGTCACTGAAGAGACGCTCGCCAAGGGCACGCAGCCACTCTTCTGGAATATCGGCGCTGATCCCCTCGGACACACTTTCGAGACCCTTGAACGCATGACCGAAAACGCGGTCGAACTTGTCGAGATAGCGCTCGTCCTTTACCAGCGAAGCTCGGGAAAGATAATAAAAATCCTCGATTTGCTTGCTCGCGATCCCAGCGTCGACCGCGTTTAGGAAGGTAAGATACTCTTTGACGCTCACAGGAATTCCGGCCTGCTTCAGCTCATAAAAGAAGTTGAGGAACATCGCTCCGGCCTATTTTCGTTTGCCCCAGCCAGGCAGCCGCCAGCCTTTCGAGGTATCCGCATCTGACTTCGCGGCTGCGGGGACTTCAGATATAACTTCTTCCTCCGATTTGAGGCTGGAAAGCCTCGCAAGCAAGGAAGAGGCAGGCACGCGGCCGGTTTGGCGCTTCGCAGTCTTCTCTCTGGCCCGCGGGTTGTCCTCCTCTGCACCTTCCCCTTGCTCTGTGCTGGTCTCGGCGAGCAGTTCCTTGAACGAAGTCTTCTCCAATCCGTCCTTGTACGTATAGCGTGGCTTATCTTGGCGCGTGTTCTTAGGTTTCGTGCTCGCAGCAGTCTCTGCGGCACCAGCCGTATTGCCGCCCTGCAGAAGATCACGCAAACGGCCCCTCTGCGCTGGTGGCGGGGCGTCCGCGATAATAACGTCCTCAGGCCCTGACCTTGATGTTGGTCTGGCCGAGGCAGCATTCCGTTTGCGTCCCTTCGCTCCATTGATGCCCGCGCCAGAATTCGTGCTGGGATAGGCAGATGCTGGAAGGAGCATTATTCTGAGCGGGGGTTCTCGCGGGGCCGCGGCTTCACCCTGAAGTGGCTGCTCGGCTGCCTGCGCCGGGCGCAGCACGAGCTGCTTGTGCTCAGCCGGAGTGACCTTCGCTTGTATGTATTGCAGTCCTGCGATCGTATAAGCAATCGTCACCACAAGCGCTTGCCGGGCACGATTAAGAACGCTGTTGGAAGTTTCACGGAATTGCTCAGCACGCCTCTCGAACTCAAGCCGGGCAAGGAATTGCTTTCCCTTCTCCGACAAGTGAGGGGCGCGGGAGAGAAGTTCGGCATAGCGGGTGCGAAGCTCCTGCGCTTCCAGAACGAACTCGTAATGCCGCTTCAGGTTCTGTCCGCCATGCCTGGCCGCCCCGCCCGCTCTCTCGAAAGCCGTCGCAAAACGGCCCGGCATATCCTCGCCAAAGCGTCGCAGCTCTTCCGCAGCGCCCTTTAGACCTTTCAGTCTCATAGTCCGAGCAAGACTTTGAGCGGTAACGGCAACGTCGCCAATGAGATAGCGTGCTTCGCGCAATGTGATCGCGGCACCCTTGATGAGGCCGAGCGGCACGGCAATGATTTCGCCTGCCGAAGGGAAGCGGCCTTTCTCCTGCTCCTCCTCGATTTGCTGTTTGACACGGTCTTGAAATGCAATCGCCTCTTCAAGCGCCAAAGTGAGCCGCAGCTCGACCGGGTCCTGGTTCCCTGGCGCCTCCGCCAGTGTTGTTTCGTCTTTGAATAATAGCGCTTCCGCTTCGGCCAAGAATTTGCTCAGGCTTTCAGGCTCCGAGAGTTCCGGGCCTAACGCCTGAATGTCCTCGATCAAGAAGATCTCTGACGCAGCCCAGAAATCCCGCCGGATTTGCAGGATCTCGGATAGCGGTGCAAAGTCTAATTGCTGGAATGTTTTCTGGATTCGCTTCCTGGCTGCATTAACACGGTCGAAATACGGGCTCTTTGCTTCAATGCGGTTTAGGAGAGCGCGAACGTCACCCTTTATCGCATCTTCGGAGGCGCCTTTGAAATAAGAGCCCTCGGCGCTAGCACTCGCCGAAGCGCGCGCTCTGAGTGCTGAAAACAGGGCAGCGCCTTCATCAATGAGGGTGATCGCGCCGCCTGTCAGGCGCAGTTGCTTGCTTCCGTCGCGGCGGCGAAAAACCCTATAGGCCAGCCAGAACAAAAAGCTCACGGCCAGCCACAACGCCATCACTGCCGCCAGAGATGAAAAGGTCTTCATCGGCAAGCTTTGTCCGCACTATGACACCGGTGACCCTTGCCGGCTTTGCCGGCTGCGCCTGTGCGCATGGGGTAACACCTCGTCGGGCGCTCCAAAATGAGAGAAATAGCGTGTGTCGATTGCTTCGACCGGCAAAATGACCAGGACATCGGTGGTTCCAAATTGCTTATCTATAACAGCTCCGTCGCCGATATAGGCTCCGACCCTCAGATATCCTTTGATCAGAGGCGGCATGACTTTCATTGCCTCTTTCGCATTCACCTGATCCTTCGGCAGCATGTTCATATCAACCTTGAGCGCCGGATGCGCGGATACGAGCCAATCTTCTGGCGCGCGCGCGAAATGGTGCAAGAAACTTAGCGCAAGCGCGTGTTCCTTGGGATCGGTGCCAGGGAAGCTTGCGCATCCGAGCATAACGTCCACCCGATGCTCACGCACATAAGTCCACAGTCCTTGCCACAAAAGCTCGACCGTGCGGCGATTGCGGTAAGGCTTAAGCACGCATGAGCGGCCGAGTTCCACAAAATAATATTTGGTGCGCTTGCGGGCGATAAGGGGACCGATGTCGTATTCGCCCTGCGTGTAAAAGCCCTGATTTTTCTCCGCAACATCCTGGAGAAGAACCCGGTAAGTTCCCACGACCTTGGAGCGCTTCGGCCAGGGCCGCCGCTTGCCTGGCCGCTCAACTGTCTTGTCAATCACAAGAAGATGGTCGCAGATGAGGTCGTAATCGTCTTCGTCGCGCTTCTTGATCAGTGTCCTTGCATCGGGCACGGCGTTCATCTCGCGATAGAAGACCTCATACCGCAGACGCTGCGCCTTCTTCACATCGGCCGCGGATCGCGCGAGGCGCACCTCCAGATTGCCAATGCGGCCATAGACCTTTGCACGGTTTCGCAGAGGAAACAGCGGAAACCGGCGTCTCCTTTTCGCTGCCTGCTGCAAAAAGCTAAGCGGCCGCGGCCGGAAAGACTTGAAGCCGCCGGCCGGGCCTCTCAAGGGTAAGCGCATAAAACCTCTATTCTCGGCCATAGACCCTCTTGCGGCCTCGTTCGCTCCGGTTCGGCGCCCTTAGCTACTTACTCGATTTTAAGGCATTGCCTTGTCGCCGCAAGTAGCCCCAGAGACATGTCCTGAGATTTCTCAAAACGCGAAAAGGGTATTTCTATGATGATGGAGACGGAGTTCTCGTACGGCATGGGACAAGGCCTGGCCTTCAAAGGACCGTACTAATAAACCCTGGCCTTCGGCTCAATATACTGAACATCATTGGTCAGTGTTCGCGCATGAACGGGCCGGTAATCCAGCCGTACTGTTTTCTTGTCCACATCGGCATAGGCCAGAGTGTGTTTCATCCAGTTGGCGTCGTCCCGGCTCGGAAAGTCCTCGCGGGCGTGTGCTCCGCGGCTCTCCTGCCTTGCAAGAGCGCTCCTTATCGTTACCGCCGCCAGTGCGATCATGTTGTCGAACTCTAGCGTTTCGACAAGATCCGTATTCCAGATCAAAGACCTGTCAGTGACGCGAATGTCGCGCGAACCCTCCCAAACAGTTTGAATGAGCTGGCATCCTTCCTGGAGCACGTGAGCATTCCGGAAAACAGCGCAATTGTTTTGCATCGCATGCTGCATCCGTGACCGCAATTCTGCCGTCGGCGTGCTTCCTTCCGCGAAACGCAGACGGTCAAGGCGATCGACCGCTTCCTCGCCTGCGCCTTGGGGCAGGTCAGGTTGGGATTGGCCGCTCTCGATTGTTTCGGCGCAGCGGTGTCCGGCGGCTCTGCCAAAAACCACCAGATCAATCAACGAATTCGAGCCAAGCCGATTCGCACCATGAACGCTTGCGCAGGAAGCTTCGCCAAGCGCCATAAGGCCAGGTGCGACTGCGTCCAGGTCGCTACCGCGGGGATTGAGCGCTTCGCTTAGATAGTTCGTTGGTATACCGCCCATGTTGTAGTGAACGGTTGGAAGTACGGGGATCGGCTGCCGGCGCAGATCCACACCCGCAAATATGTGCGCGCTTTCAGTGATGCCAGGCAGTCGCTCGGCCAGGATGACCGGATCGATGTGATCGAGATGCAGGTAGATATGATCTTTCTTCGGTCCGACGCCACGGCCCTCCCTGATCTCGATGGTGATCGCGCGGGAGACTACGTCGCGGCTCGCCAGGTCCTTCGCGTGAGGCGCATAGCGCTCCATGAAGCGTTCGCCTTCCGAGTTAGTGAGATACCCGCCTTCACCGCGCGCACCTTCGGTAATGAGAACGCCGGCTCCGTAGATGCCGGTGGGATGAAACTGCACGAATTCCATGTCCTGGAGCGGAAGTCCGGCACGCAGGACGAGTGCATTTCCGTCGCCGGTACAAGTATGGGCGCTCGTGCAAGAGAAGTAGGTCCGCCCATAACCGCCTGTGGCAATGATGGTTTTCTTGGCGCGGAAGCGGTGAAGGCTTCCGTCTTCCAAGCAAAGAGCGATGGTACCCCGGCAGACGCCGTCATCCATGATAAGGTCGAGGGCAAAGTACTCGGTAAAAAACTCCGCCGAATGCCGCAGGGACTGCCCATAAAGCGTGTGCAACATGGCGTGACCCGTACGGTCCGCTGCCGCACAAGTCCGCTGAGCGGGAGGGCCCTCGCCGTAATCCGTGGTCATTCCGCCAAAGGGCCGTTGATAGATCTTGCCTTCCTCGGTCCGGCTAAAAGGCATTCCATAATGCTCAAGCTCATAGACCGCTGCAGGCGCATTCCGGCATAGATATTCGATGGCATCCTGATCGCCGAGCCAATCGGAACCCTTGACGGTGTCATACATATGCCAGCGCCAATCGTCGCGCCCCATATTTCCGAGCGCCGCAGCAATACCGCCCTGCGCCGCCACTGTATGCGACCTTGTCGGAAAGACCTTCGTAATGCAGGCCGTTTTCAGGCCTGCTTCGGCACAGCCGAGCGTCGCACGCAGCCCCGCACCTCCGGCGCCGATAACCACGACATCAAAAGTGTGATCCGTGATGGGATAAGCCCGCCCATTTACACGAGCGGCAGCCAGACCATCAGACCCGTTTAACTTGTTACCCGGCTTCGCAGCATCGGCCATTTGTCATGCCCCAAGAAAAAGCTTGATGACTGCCAATACGGTGGCAGCCCCAACTAGAACGGCAAAAAATGTATTCATGAGCAGGAGCGGCACCTTCCAGAAGCCGTGAACATAGTCCTCTATAATAACTTGCATACCGATGCGCATATGAATGCTGATCGAGATGGCAAGGAGAACTCCGAAAATCGCGGCGATCGGCTGCGAGAAATAAGACTTCACATCTACCCTCGGTGCGCCGGTTAAGTGGACTGCGGTGTAAACGAGGAAAGCAACTACGAGAATGTTGGAAACGGCGGTCAGCCGCTGCAGCCAGAAATGGCCCGTACCTCCCCTCGCTGAACCCAGGCCACGCGCATCCTTGAGCGCCGTTCGGTAGCTTGTCATCGCCACGCCCCCCAATGCGAAACCGCCGACACCCAGATTACCGCAGTCAGCGTGAGCGAGCCCAGAAGGGTGCCCCATGAAAGAGCGCGTATAGCTGGAATTTCAAAGCCGTACCCGAAGTCCCAGATGAAATGGCGGACGCCGCCGAGCATGTGATGCATCACGGACCACGTGTACCCGAAAAGGATGATGAGCCCGATCGGGGAGCCGAGGAAAGAGCTGACCGCGTCGAATTGTTGATCGCCCATTGCCGCCGATACGAGCCAAGCAGCCAGAAGTATGCTGCCGAAATAATTGGCCGCGCCCGTGATGCGATGCAAGATGGACATCGTCATGTTCACGTAAGGCCGGAAAATCGAGAGATGCGGCGATAGCGGTCTATGCACGCTTCCTTGTCCACGGGTTGCGGCCGCGTTTGCCCTTGTGTCAGCCATCCTGCAATCTTTCTTGAGGAGAGATCTATTTCTTCCTAAGGCCGGAAGGTTCTACCGCGATGCAGCAATGGCGGCAATATGCATTTCGGCTCAGCTGCGGGGCGCGGCCTCAAGGCGGAGGGGAAGCGCAGATTATGCGGCCCCAGCGGGAGGCGCTGGGGCCTTACCAACAGAAGAAGGACAACAAAACCTACCGAAACTTTGACCATCGCTGGCCGCGCACCCATCTATGCCGATTCGCGCGTTTGATACAACCTAAAATTGAATATGGTTGCATTGAGGGCAGGAAAACTTGGGGACTATAGCTGCAGTGACTGCTCCAAAAGCCTTGCAAGGAACTGGCTAACTATCTTTCAGAAAAACAACAAAAAAAGAAGCAAGCGATGACGGTGAGAGCATCGCTTGCTTCTTTTTTATGCCGTTGAAGGGCAGGGC
>JBAUNL010000060.1:0-6975 GCA_049579205.1 Rhodomicrobium sp.
CATGGTTAATTAACCAATCTGTCTTTGACAACGCTCTCATATTAACCTGAAATATACGAATTAAGCTTGCTATGCACGCAGCGCATAGCGGTAATTCACCGAATTATTCAAATTTATGCCACATTTACCGTCTTCATCGCAACCTTCTAGTAAGGACAGTAGGAAAGGTTGTGATGAAGAAAGTGAAGCGTATCTCTGGGGCTGTTTTGTTTGCAGCTGTCTCTTTTGCCGGCTGCCAGCAAGCCTTCGCCGAATGCGGTATTGCCTCCACCTATTCGTCGGGGTCCCGGACAGCAAACGGCGAACACTATAATCACATGGGTGTTTCCGCGGCACACAAGTCGCTGCCCTTCGGCACGCGTGTCGTGGTGCGCAATCAGCGGACCGGCCGTGCCATTACAGTCCGGATCAATGACCGCGGCCCCTTCGTCGCGGGCCGGATTATCGATTTGTCGACGGGCGCAAAGAATGCGCTGGGCATGGACGGGCTTGCTCCAGTCTGCCTCGAGGTCGTGAGTTACGGCAGTTCAAGCCGCGGCTATCAACATACCGTCATGCGGAATACAGTTTTGGAAGCGCATCATCATGGCGCGCGCTCCACAAGACGGCGTTTCGCTCATGCAACGCGAGGCCGTCGCGGCAGGGTTCATTATGCTCGCTATACGAATGGACACAGACAATATGGCGCGCCACGCCATGGCCGCAGGCACTTCGCTGGCTTGTTTGGCGATCTGCTTGAAGCTAACTCCTAGCCTGGCAAGGCGGGCGGGACCTGTCCCGCTCGCCTGCTCTCCTCGCCCAAAGGCTTAAATCATTTAAAAAATATTCATTTGGATGTCGCGAAATTGCCGCCATTCCAAAATCAGTGGGAACGCCGGAACGCAAGTTTTGGTTTTTTGATTACCGATTGGTAATCGTCTACCGGCTTTCAGTTAACCGATTCAGGGAGAGTTTCATGAATACGAAGTTTGTAGCGGCGGTTGCGGTGCTCGCATCCCTTTCGCTGGTCCCAGCATTCGCCCAGGAGAAGGCGCCTCCAAAAGCAAGCAAGGCCGAGGTGCAGAAGGTCGTCGACAGCATCAAGGGCGATAAGACCAAGATGGCCCAGTTCTGCAGTATCATGAAGCTTCAAGGAGACTATCAGGCCGCCGCCGAGAAAAAAGACGACAAGGCGCTGACAGAACTCGACAAGAAAATGGAAGATGCCTCTAAGAAGCTCGGACCGGATTTCGAAAAGGTCACCTCTTCCGATCTTGATGACGAATCCGCTGCACTCCTCGACAGTCTTGGCAAGTCCTGCAAGTAATAGCGTTCCAAATTGCAGATTAGAAAATGGCCGGATCCGCTCCGGCCATTTTTTTGAATGAAGCCCCCTGAACAAGCCAATAATTCAGCCAAGGACGATCAACTGTTTATTCGCGGCAGCGAATTCTGCCGCCTAAGCGAATCACCTAGCGTCACTTCCAGCTTTCTTTTGGGGAAACAGGCTGGGGGGCGTTTATGGCTCGACTCTTATCTTGGACTGCATTTGCACTTGCGGTCCTCATTTCATTATGCCCTGTCGCGGAAGCGGACCAGGCACGGTGCGCCGATCAACTCTATTCGGCAGTGCCGCCCTCAATAAAGAAGGCCAGCCTCGCAGCCCAGACCGTCCCCGTATGTTTCACCGAGATTGCGGTGCTCTATTCGGGAATTTCCCGAACTCCGCTTTGGTCAGCGGAACATCTCACCGCGCTCCGTATCCAGCGCGCGCGGACACTTCCGAGGCTGCACTCGAACGCATTTCATGAGGAGTTGAGCCTGCCCGCCGAAGAGAGAGCGGAGCTGGCCGATTATCGCCGCAGCGGTTTCGACCGCGGCCATATGGCACCCAGTGGCGATATGTCCACCCCGCAATCCCAGGAGGAGTCGTTCTCGCTTGCGAATATGATCCCGCAAGACCCATGCAACAACGAAGTCTTATGGGAGGGGATCGAGTCGGCGGTGCGCGATATGGCTCTCTCCGCAGGAGAGGTCTACGTCGTGACGGGGCCCGCATTCTTGGGCACCGAATTGCAGAGCCTCAAAGGCAGGGTGCTTGTGCCTACTCATCTTTATAAGGCCGTCTATATTCCCGGCAAAGGAGCCGGGGCTTACTTCGCGCCCAATGATGGAAGCCAGGGCTGGGAACCGGTCTCCATTTCGGAGCTTGAGAAAAGAGTTGGCATCGACGCGTTCCCTGCGGTGGATGCAAGTGTAAAGCAGCATGCCATGGCTCTCCCGGACCCAACGCCGCATTTCGGATGCCGTCTTCGCACAAGCGAAGCAAATCAGAGAGAAAGACCAGGCAGATGATCGAGTTCTCGCCTTTCAAGAATGAAACCGACGCGGTGACGCTCGGCGATCTCAAAATCGAAAACCGTGAGGAACATATCGCAATCTATGGGGCGCTCGCGCTAATGAGGGACCGCGCGGGCCTCCAGGCCGCGAAAGCCCTCAAGGAGGTGGTCGATAGAATTGTCAACGAACTCGAGAACGGGGACGCCTTGCCAATCAGGGTTGCTGCGGCCGAACCCGCGGTAAAGGTCAAAAATCCATTCGGCCAAGCTTGAATAAAAGCACAAGATCTGCTAGCACTTAAAGAAAAGATTAGGATAGGCTATGTTAAAGACTAGGTCTTGCTTATGCAACGTTTGCAGAGAGCAAGCACCGCCTCAATAGGCGTGTCTTATTTGCCTTTAGTTTCATCGGCATAAGCTGTCGTCTTAGTGTTACATCAAGGGCCTAACCTCCCGGCCGGAGTTATCATGGAGTGTGGATCACACCCCAAGTTAGGGAGCAATAGCATCATGTCACCCTTGAAACCGCTTCTGATAGGCCTTGCCTTATCCGCGGTAGCGGCTGCGGCGCCGCTAAAGGCGGCCGATATTTCCGGCGCAGGCGCCACTTTCCCATATCCTATCTATGCAAAGTGGGCAGACGCATACAAAAAGGAGACTGGTAACGGCCTGAACTATCAATCGATCGGCTCGGGCGGCGGTATCAAGCAGATCACCGCGAGAACCGTCACATTCGGAGCGTCGGATGCTCCTCTGACCCCAAAGCAGCTCGTTGCTGGCGGCAACCTCATGCAATGGCCGATGGTCATGGGCAGTATCGTGCCGGTCGTGAATCTCGACGGCATAAAAGCCAATGAAATCATGCTCGATGGCCCGACACTCGCTAAAATTTTCCTGGGCGAGATCAAGACTTGGGACGACGCCGCGATCAAGAAGCTTAATCCTGACGTGAAGCTGCCGTCCTCGGCTATCTTGGTTGTGCACCGTTCCGATGGATCCGGTACGACCTTCAACTTCACGAACTACCTCGCAAAGGTAAGCCCGGACTGGCAATCGAAGGTTGGGTCTGCGACCTCTGTGGAATGGCCTGCCGGCATCGGTGCCAAAGGCAATGAAGGCGTTGCAAACAACGTCCAGCAGGCAAAAAACTCAATCGGTTATGTCGAAACGGCCTATGCCCAGCAGAACAAGCTGACCACTACGAAGATGATCAACAAGGACGGCAAAGCCGTCGAGGCCAATGGCAAAACCGTACAGGCCGCTGCAGCGAATGCGGATTGGGCTCACAGCGAAGATTTCTATCTCATCATTACCGATCAGCCGGGCGCGGACGCATGGCCAATTTCGGCGTCAACCTTCATCCTGATGCCGAAGCAAGTGCCGGATGCGGCCGCGGCTGCGGAAGCACTTAAGTTTTTCGCCTGGGCTTATGCAAAGGGCGATAAAATGGCCGAGGACCTTACTTATGTCGCGATGCCTTCGAGCGTAAAGCAGCTGGTCGAATCCAAATGGAGCGAAATCAAAGGCCCCGACGGCAAACCTGTATATTCCGCCCAAACCAATTAAAGTTCACGAAATAGGACTGGCATTGGCCGGTCCTATTTCTTAGTTTGTGCAGCAACCTAGTCAGGCTAAAACCTTGGTTGATGTGACCCTTAACGGTATATCGAGTACCATCCACAGTGACAGCCGCGCGCGGGTTCTCAAAAAACTGGGGCGTGGCGATGCTTTATTTAAATCTCTGACGAAGGCGTCCGCGCTTGGTGTCTTGATCGTGCTCGGTGCCATCTTCGTCTCGCTGATTGCGGGCGCATGGCTTGCCTTTCAAACTTTCGGCTTCAGTTTTTTCACGACCGAAGCCTGGAACCCAGTTACCGAGAAGTTTGGGGCCGTTGCTCCCGTTTCAGGCACCATCCTCACCTCATTGATCGCGATGCTCATCGCTGTTCCAGTTGGCCTGGGTTCGGCCATTTTTCTGACCGAGCTTTGTCCGCGCTTTTTGCGCCGGCCCATCGGCATTGCCATCGAGCTGCTTGCAGGGATCCCGAGCATTATTTACGGCATCTGGGGATTGTTCGTGCTGGCCCCCTTCCTCCAGCATTATGTGCAGCCGCCGCTCATAAGTGCCTTCGCAGACATTCCCATTCTTTCCACTTTGTTCGCCGGCCCACCTTACGGAATTGGCATTCTCACTGCAGGATTGATCCTGGCGATCATGGTTCTGCCTTTCATTACTGCCGTTAGCCGCGACGTTTTCGAAACCGTGCCAGTGCTTCTTAAGGAGTCCGCATACGGCGTCGGCTGCACGACTTGGGAGGTCATAAGGTCTGTGATCATCCCATATACAAGCACAGGTCTCGTGGGAGGCGTCATGCTTGGCCTTGGGCGCGCCCTCGGGGAGACGATGGCAGTAACCTTTGTAATCGGCAACGCCCACCGTCTAAGCACTTCACTACTTGCGCCTGGAACGACAATTTCAGCCACCATCGCCAATGAGTTCACCGAGGCGACCGAAGATATCTACACCTCCGCTCTCATCGCGCTAGGCCTTATTCTCTTTATCATCACGTTCATTGTACTCGCGCTGGCTCGCCTTCTTTTGCTGCGTCTCCAGAGATCGGCGGGGAGATAATGGCTCAGAATCTGGCGAAATATCACGGCCGCCGCCGGACAAGCACCTTTGTCATGGCGTTATGCTGGCTGGCAGCAAGTCTTGGCATCGCGGTGCTGCTCATTATTCTGGGCACGCTCGTTTACCGGGGTATTGGATCGCTCTCTGCGATGGTCTTTACAGAGGACGTCCCACCCCCAGGCGCGGCAGGAGGCGGGCTCCGGAACGCAATTGTCGGGAGCCTCATCCTTACCGTTCTTGGCACAGCGATCGGGACCCCAATCGGCCTGTTGGCGGGAACCTACATGGCGGAGTACGGGAGAAGCGCCCGCCTCACCTCGGTCGTGCGGTTCATCAACGACATCCTCTTAAGCGCACCCTCTATTGTGATGGGTCTTTTCGTTTATGGGATCATGGTGCGCCCGATGGGCCATTTCTCAGGAATTGCAGGCGCCGTCTCGCTTGCAGTTCTAGTGATCCCGATCGTGGTCCGGACGACCGAGAACATGCTGTTGCTGGTGCCGAACCAGCTTCGCGAAGCAGCCAGCGCTATTGGGATGCCAAGAGCTCTTGTGATCCGGTATGTGGCTTACCGGGCCGCCATGGCTGGAATGATCACCGGCATTCTACTTGCTGTGGCGCGCATCAGCGGCGAAACGGCTCCGCTTCTGTTCACCGCATTGAACAACCAGTTTTTCAGCACCAACCTTAATGCACCGATGTCGAGCCTACCCGCGGTCATCTTTCAGTTTGCGTTAAGCCCTTACACGGATTGGCAAAACCTTGCCTGGACCGGTGCCCTTCTTATAACCGCCGCAGTGCTCGTTCTCAGCATTGTGGCGCGCTGGTTAGGCTCTTCCGGAGTAGTAGATTCATGAATTCGATGGAGAAAAACGGCGAAGCGAATGGCAAGGAAAGGATCAGCATTCGTGACTTGGAATTCTATTACGGCAATTCCAAAGCGTTAAAAAATATCAATATGCCTGTCTACGACAAGATCGTGACCGCATTCATTGGTCCTTCCGGCTGCGGAAAGTCGACCTTGCTGCGCGTCTTGAACCGCATGTACGACCTTTACCCCAATCAGTACGCGAAGGGTGAAGTGTTATTCAACGGCGAGAACATCCTTACTCCTAACGTGGATGTAAACTTGCTTCGCTCGCGGATTGGGATGGTGTTCCAGAAGCCGACACCATTTCCGATGACGATCTACGAGAACATTGCGTTTGGCATTAGGCTCTATGAAAAGCTGCCGAAATCCGAGGTTGACGGGCGTGTGGAGTCAGCCTTGCAGAAGGCTGCTCTCTGGCCGGAGGTGAAGGACAAGCTGCAGGCGAGCGGGTTAAGCCTGTCCGGTGGCCAGCAGCAGCGCCTCTGCATCGCACGAACGGTAGCGCTCAGGCCGGACGTAATCCTGTTGGACGAGCCGGCCTCAGCTCTCGACCCAATTTCGACGGCGAAGATCGAAGAGCTGGTCGACGAGCTAAGGGAGGAGTTCACGATCGCAATCGTGACCCATAACATGCATCAGGCAGGCCGCGTGTCTCAATATGTCGCCTTCATGTATCTTGGCGAGCTTGTGGAGTTTGGCCCCACCGAGAAGCTCTTCACGAACCCGTCCGACAAGAGAACCCAAGACTACATCACCGGCCGCTTCGGATAGTAGCCGCCGCCGCCGATTTTGTCCGCCTTCAGCGGCGGGGATATGCTGAGGGCGTCTATAAGTTGGTGATGTTTCCGGGTGCCCTACTTCTGCCCCCAATCAATGCCGTTTTCGCTTACCTGAACCGATAGGGGAACCTTTCTTCAACGGTAGGAGGCGAAATTGAAACGCATGGCGGTTGCCGCGTTTGTGCTGACCACTGGAGCTGCGTTCGGCCAGCAACTCCCCAGTTTTGAGATCGAGAAGCATTGCGAAAAGTGAGGTGGCCCCGGTTGTTCGGACAGAATTTCCGCTTCGATAAGTGGAACGTCTGCCGGGGTTAAGCCGCCAAGCGGACTGGCGGCAAGCTGTGCGCTCCGTAGTAAGCTTGATCGGGCGTCCTG
>JBAUNL010000061.1:0-15014 GCA_049579205.1 Rhodomicrobium sp.
TCCCGAAGGTGATCAGCAAGAAGCCCGCGCCGAGAGCGAAGTTTTTCAAGAAATCCCAAAATAGCGACCGGCCCTGACCTGTGGAGGATGTCCAAAAATCCCCGGGCTTCCAGAATTGCTTCCAAAGGAGCGCTGTAACCCCGCAATACCCAGCGAGCACAAAAGCGCAAAGCCGGTCGGCAATTCCAGTCACAACCCCGAGAGACATGAAAATCTCCACGAAAAGCCCAATGCCGATAAGGGCAGTTGCAGCAGCCGGGTTGGAAACAACCTCGCGCGCTTGGCTTACAGCGCCGCGGAAGTTAAGGGTCTTGTCAAGCGCGCTGAAAGGAAGAAACAGGAGAACGAGAACGATCCGGATCGCGAGCGCGAGAACTATGCTGAGCGTCGCCATAGTACAGAACCACTTCGTTCCAGAATAAACCCAGGTCTCGGCGCGATGGTCTCACTAGGATTGCGCCCTTCAGTGACCACGATGTTAATAACGATGTTAATAACACTGCCTCGCGAGGTGTTCCCCATTGTGCCGTTATTATCAGTTTTGGCCCTGCTGGAGGCACGGGGCCCAGCGAGCGCAAGAATTTGGGATAGCCGTATTCATCGATGCATTTTTCAAAGTATCCACTTGAGAGCATTCGTCCCGACGGCAAAAACGGCCGTGCCGTAGGATCGAGTCTCCAAATCTGCAACGCGAAACAGAGGAACAGAAGAGTCTTTTTAGCTGTTGATACAATCGCCCCAATACGATGCCCAGCATCGTTGGTTGAAGCGCCTGCCTCATGCAATGGCAGCGCCGGTCTCGATCGAGTGGACCTCATGGATAAGCACTACGACATCATCATCATCGGCAGCGGCGCGGGCGGCGGCACTCTCGCCATGGAGCTCGCACCTTCGGGAAAAAGCATCCTAATCCTCGAGCGCGGCGACTGGCTCAAGCGCGAGGCGGAGAACTGGGATGCGGCGGCGGTATTCGAGCAGAACCGCTACGTGTCGCCCGACACCTGGTACGACCGTCACGGCAAGCCCTTTCAGCCGCAGGTGCATTACTACGTCGGCGGCGCGACCAAAATGTTCGGCGCGGCGCTGTACCGGCTCCGGAGCGAAGATTTCGGCGAGCGACGCCATTATGACGGCATCTCCCCGGCCTGGCCGATCGCCTACGAAGACCTGGAGCCGTACTACACTCGCGCCGAACAGATGTATCATGTCCACGGCCTACGCGGACAGGATCCGACCGAACCTCCTGCCAGCGCGCCTTATCCGTGCGAGCCGGTCTCCAACGAACCGCGTATTCAGCAGCTCTGCGACAATCTGACCGCGGCCGGCTGCCATCCCTTCGCGGCTCCCTGCGCCATAATGCTCAACGAGCGCAATATGGCCTACAGCACCTGTATCCGCTGCCAAACCTGCGACGGCTTTCCGTGCCTCGTGCACGCAAAGTCCGACGCGGAGGTGGTCGCCGTACGTCCCGCCCTCAAGTTCCCGAATGTGACCCTTTTGCGCAACGCGAAGGCGCTAAAGCTGGAGACGAATGCGCGTGGCACGGCGGTCACCGGGGTCGTTGCGGAAGTCGGGAAAGAGCAGGAAGTCTTCCGCGGCGACATCGTCGCCGTGTCGTGCGGGGCGGCGAACACCGCCAAGCTGCTGCTGATGTCCAACGACGCGCATCCGAATGGGCTCGCCAACGGCTCCGGTCAAGTGGGACGCAACTACATGTTCCACAACAGCCAAGCTGTGCTGGCGATTTCGCGCGAACCGAATCCGACCATATTCCAGAAGACCATCTCGTTGAACGACTTCTACTTCGGGATGGACGGGTTCGAGTATCCGATGGGCAATATACAGATGCTCGGCAAGTCCTCCGCCCCGATGTACCGCGGCGAGAAGCCGCTCGAAACCGCACTCCTGCCCAAGACTCTGCTCGGCGATCTTGCCGGCCACGCGCTGGATTTTTGGCTCACGACCGAAGATGTGCCGGATCCGGAAAATCGGGTCACAGTGGATAGCGCAGGCAATCTGACGCTAAGCTACACGCCGAACAATCAGGTACCCCAGCAGAAGCTGTACGAAAAGCTGAAATCGATGCTGGACCGGTTAGGCATGCATCCGGGCTACTTAATCCCGCGTGACATTTATATGAAGACCGATATCGCGATCGCCGGCTGCGCTCATCAGGCGGGGACGTGCCGCTTCGGCGCGGACCCGTCGAGCTCGGTTTTGGACGTGAACTGCAAGGCGCATGAGCTCGACAATCTGTACGTGGTCGACACGAGCTTCTTCGTCAGCATTGGAGCGGTCAACCCCTCCCTCACCGCAATAGCCAATGCGATCCGCGTCGGCGACCACCTCTTGCAGAGGCTGGCGTGAGTAGCGGCAGCTGATAAAGCGATCAGTTTCAGCACTCACTGCCAGCGCTTCGCCGATCCCAGTTCTCAGGCGTTTCGTGAGACAGCCTATGCTGGATTCACAGCTTTATGCGCGCCTATGGGCCCGCCAGCGATCCCCCATGTGCCCGTGAACGAGGAGCCTGGTTCCAGCCTGATCAGAGCGTCTCCGGTCCGCAATGCGTTCGGCGGGCAGGTCATTGGCTCGACGGCAAGGCTGCGGCGGTTAATGCCGGGAAGCGGATCGCCTGTGAACAGCATCAGGTAGGGGTAACTCTCGCCGGCCCAGAGAGAGACCTGTGTACCGTGATCCGGGTCCAGGAGATCGACACACGCAAGACCATGTTCGTCCCGATCCAGGCCAGTGAACGCGTGGTCGAGCCTTGTCGAGCCGATCCGCCTGGGCTTCCGGAAATCGTATTCCGTGCCATCCACGGCTTCCGTGCCAATCGGCAGGCCTCGCTCGTCGGACCGCAAGACGGTTCGGGCGGGTACGCGCAAAATCAGTGGATCGACGGTCGCAGTCCCAAGGGTCAGGTACGGATGAGCGCCGCTCCCGAAGGGACACGGGTCCGTGCCGATGTTCGTTGCCGTTGTCCGCACTCGCAGTCCGCTGCCGGACAGCGCATATTCAATGCTAAGCCTGAGCGTGAAAGGGTAACCCGGCTGCGGATAGAGGACGTGTTCCGTCACGACCCGCTGCGGATTGCGCGTGGAGACGGTCCATGCGGCCCAGCGGACGAGGCCGTGGATCGCGTTGTGGCGTTCGGGCTCGTTTAGCGGGAGCTGGTGGCGGCTCCCGTCGAACTCGTAGCTGCCATCTTGCAGCCGGTTCGGCCATGGGATCAGGACCTGACCCCGGCCCGACGAACTCATGTCCCCGGGTCCATATCCGTCGATAAGGTCCCGGCCGCCTGCGGAGTACGCGCGGAGTCCCCCGCCCACCTCGACGGCCACGGCCCGCTGGTCCCCGGCTACGATCTCTAATTGCTCGCCAGATGGCGCGATCACCGCTCGCCCCAAGGAGGGAGGCGCCGGGCTGGGGAGCCGCGGCCGGTATCTGTCCTGATAATGGCCGCATTGTGCACGCCCATGATCACAACTCCTCGGGCCTCTCAAGGATGATCATGCGCGCCGTAGCCTCTATCAGCGCGAGATGGGAGAACGCCTGCGGAAAGTTCCCCAGGTGTCTCGCCGTCCCCGGGTCGAATTCTTCGGCATAGAGGCCGAGGGGCGAGGCGATCCGCAGCAGCCGTTCCATCAGGTCGCGGGCTCGTTGTGTCTCTCCCACGATCGCGAGCGCTGACACGAGCCAGAACGAGCAGATCACGAAGGTTCCCTCCTTGCCGGAGAGCCCGTCGTCGGTCTCTTCGGTGCGGTAACGCAGGACAAAGCCGTTCTCGGTCAGCTCCTCGGCGACGGCGAGAACGGTGTTCCGCAGGCGCGTGTCGTCATGGGCGAGGAACCCGAAGCTCCCTGCCAGCAACGTCGAGGCGTCGAGCGCGTCCGTCCCGTAGTGCTGGCGCAGCACGCCCCGGCCGCTAATGCCGTACGTGAGGACGTCCGCCTTGATCTCGTCCGCCGTTGTGCGCCATGCCGCCGCCAAATTCGGGTCTCCCCGAATCTCCGCTAGCTTGCTCGCGCGGTCCAGGGCGACCCAGCACATCAACTTGGAGGACACGTAGTGCTGCGGCTTGCCGCGGGCCTCCCAGATACCCTGGTCGGGGTCGCGCCAGACACGGGTGGCACACGCTGCCTGCGACTCGACGATCGGCCACAGCCGGCGCGGCAAGCGCTGGTTCCGGCGAGCGTGGAGCAGGATCGAGTCGAGGACGGCGCCGAAGACGTCGTTCTGGTGCTGACTGAAGGCGGCATTGCCCACGCGAACAGGGCGTGCACCTGCATAGCCCGAGAGGTCGTCCCGCTTCGATTCGGGCAGCTCGCGGCGGCCATCGATGCCGTACATGATCTGCAACGAGCCGTCTTCGGCCGGCTTGACATCGGCGACGAACTGCATGAACTCGTTCGCTTCCTGGTCCAGCTTAAGCCAGTGGAGCGCCTGAAGCATGAAAGTGGAGTCGCGCATCCATGTGTAGCGGTAGTCCCAATTGCGCTCTCCGCCTGGGGTCTCTGGGAGCGAGGTGCTGAGAGCCGCGACCGCCGCGCCGGTCGGCATGTAGGTCAGACCCTTGATGGCGAGCGCCGCGCGTTGCATCTGGGGGCGATAGCGGTGATCGGGAATGCGGGCCCCTCCGAGCCAGGCACGCCAGTAGTGAATCGTGGCGGCGATGCGTGCCTCGGCTTCGTCAGCGTTCTGTGGCGCGGCAAGCTCTTCAGCCCAGGAGAGTGCGCAATACGCCCGGTCGCCCGGTCCCAGCACGTGGCGCGCCCGAACGCGGCCGCCCTCGATCCCTAGCGCGAGATCCGAGCAGAGACGAATCGTCTGCCCGGCACCGCTTGCGTCGGCTACATGGCGGCTTCCGCCCGCACTCCATTTCGCAGACACCCGGCCGTAGTCGAAGGCAGGTTCACAGACGAGCTCGACCTCGACCCTGCCTTCGAGGCAGAAAACCGTCCGCACGAGCAGGTGGTCAGCGTCGTTGTCAGCGGGAGGCCTGGTGTGCGGTGTGACCAGGTCCTCGTGATCTCTGGGACCGATCGTCAACGCATCGCGAACGAGAATCCAGCCGGACGGCGACTTCCACGTCGTGGCCAGGACGTTCGTGCCGGGCTCGTAGATCCGCGCCGTGGGATGATCAATCCCGAAGGGCCCGAACCGGAAGCGTCCAGCCTCCCTGTCGAGCAGGCTGCCGAACAGGCTCGGGGCGTCGAAGCGAGGCACGCAGAGCCACTCGATCGCGCCATCGGAGGCCACGAGTGCGCCGGTGTGGCAGTCGGATAGGAACGCATAATCGGCGATCGGCGGGAACGGCGAGGGTGCAGCCGCACTCTGCTGCGGGGACTTTTGGGCTGCCATACCGGCAGCCGGTCCGTTGTTGGCAGCGCTCAAACCATCACCCAAGGTTCCGTGCCAGCGGCCTTGGCCGCAGCGCCGATTAGTTTGACCGCGCCGCGGGCGTAGCGATGCACCTGCGGCTGAAAGGGAATGCTGCCGCCCGCGCCGCTGCGAATTCTGATGACGTCGTAGCTCTTATCCATGGGTCCGCTAAAGCCCAACGCTGCCGTGCATGATGCCGCCGTCGGCGAAGATTGTTGTCGCTGTGAGATAGCTTGCGGCGTCACCGGCGAGAAACCCGACCACGCCAGCAATCTCCTCCGGCCGCGCCATGCGTCCCAGCGGTATCGCCGCGTCCAGCCGCGCGAGCTGGGCCGGATCCTTCATCGTGCTGAGATTGATCGGGGTTGCCACGGCACCTGGACCCACTCCAACCACGAGGATGTTGTGGCGCGCGAGTTCGACACCGGCAGTGCGCGTGAGCATGCGCATGCCGCCTTTGGCAAGGCAATAAGCGGTGTTGCCAGGCATCGGCCAGTCCTCGTGCACCGAGGTGATATTGATGATGCGGCCGCCACTGCCCTGCTTTATCATCTGCTTGGCTGCGAGTTGTGCGCCGAAGAAGGCGCTCTTCAGATTGATCGCCAAAACCTTGTCGTACTGATCCTCGGTGGTGTCGAGGACCGAAGTGCGCGTTTCGATGCCAGCGTTGTTCACCATGATATCCAGCCTGCCGAACTTCCCTACCGCCTCATCGACGAGCTTCTGGAGGCCGGCGAGCTTGCTCACATCGGCATCGACGCCGATCGATTGATCACCAAGCTTAGCGATCTGCTGTTCGAGCGCCTCGGTGGCCTCCGGATGAGCCACGTAGTCGATGACGACCCTAGCGTCGCGCCGCGCCAGTTCGAGCACGATCGCCTGACCGATCCCGCTATTACCACCAGTGACGATGGCAACCTTGTTCTTCAGCGACATGACCAACCTCTCGATATTCCATGCGGAGCGGCTCTCAGCCATCAAGCGCCGGCGGCGCCGGGTTCCGCGCCAATTCGACTTGCCGCAACCATCCGCTCGCGGGCTTTCCGGGCAGGCACTTCACCCAACGATGCGGGTCATCCTATCAGGATAATTGTATTAACGTTTCAGAACTGCAGGATTTGTTTGGGGACAGGCTAAACAGACTCTTCTTTCTCGCTTTTCAAATTTGGGTGCCGCGGGGCTTTTTTGGGAGACGAGGGTTGTTGCCGGGCGTCACCCTGTTACACCTCGAGCATCTACCTGATTAGGCGAGGCTTGAATGGGAACAACGCCGCAAGCATAGGGTTTTTGAAGCCCTAATGGGTGTGGGTAATAGATCGCGCGCGTGGCAGTCACAGGCCGTCCTGGGCTGACCCCGCTCCAAACGAGAAGGGCCCGATGACTGAAGGTAATTCTCGCGAGCGCCGACTCCGGGTCGCCATCATCGGCGCCGGTTTTGGCGGGCTTTCCGCCGCGAGGTCGTTACGGCATGCGCCGTTCGACGTGGTTGTGATCGACTACCACAATTATCATCTTTTTCAGCCACTGCTTTATCAAGTCGCGACTGCTGGTCTGTCGCCCTCCGATATCGCGTGGCCGACCCGGAGCATCCTGAGCAGTCAGAAGAACGCGAAAGTGGTTCTGGGCCGAGTTTCACGCATCGATCTCCAGGGAAAGCAGGTCTTGGCCGAGGAGATGCGCTTCGGGTTCGATTATCTCATTGTGGCGACTGGGGCTCTCCAATTTTACTTCGGCCATGAGGAGTGGGCCGCCTATGCGCCTAGCCTCAAATCAATCGATGATGCAACCTATCTGCGGCGGCGCATCCTGCTCGCGTTCGAGAAGGCCGAAACCGAGCCCGATGCAATCGAGCGGCGTCACCTGTTGAACTTCGTTGTCGTCGGCGGCGGTGCCACCGGCGTAGAAATGGCAGGCGCAATTGCCGAGCTCGCAAAGCGAGCACTGGCGAAAGACTTTCGGTCGATCGACCCGCGATCCGCCCACATCATCCTAGTCGAGGCCGGTCCGCGCTTACTGCCCGCTTTCGATCCCTCGCTATCAGAGGCGGCGCGGCAATCGCTTGAGCAGCTCGGGGTCGAGGTACGCCTCAGCGCAGCCGTCACGGGTTGCGATGGCCAAGGCGTATCGCTGGGCGGTGAACGTATCGAGGCGCGCACTGTGATGTGGGCCGCGGGAGTAAAGGCGTCGCCGGCCGGGGATTGGCTCGGCGCGCAGACCGATCACGCCGGACGTGTGAAGGTCGCGGCCGATCTCTCGGTGCCGGGCCAGCCCGACATATTTGTGATCGGTGACACCGCGCTCGCGCTCGATGAGAACGGCAAGCCGCTGCCGGGTCTCGCCGCTGTCGCCAAGCAGCAGGGCAAATATGTCGCCGATCTATTGATAGCGCGCGCCCGGGGAAACTCAGCGTCGCGGTTCCATTATCGCGATTATGGCGTCTTGGCCACGATTGGCCGCAAGCGCGCCGTCGGTCAAATCGGTAAATTCAAGCTTCGCGGTTATCCGGCATGGATCCTGTGGAGCCTGGTCCATATCTATTTTCTGATCGGTTTCCGGAATCGCCTATTCGTAGCAGCGAGCTGGTCATGGAGCTATTTGACCTTGCGGAGAGGTTCACGGCTTATCACCGGCATCACTGGGACCCGGATCGAGACCATGCCCCTTACCCCCGCACATACCTTGCCAGCGTCAGCCGGGAGTTCTGATCGGGCGAAGAACGGTGATGAGCCGGACAAGCAAACAGGACACAAAATTCAGGTATGGTGAATAGCGGAAATTAGAATACACATTTTAAACTATCATTAGGTCATAATATAGAAATATACCACGCGTTATTGAACTGATTGACATGTATTATGCTTCAATCTGGCACATGAATATTTGGAGGCTGAAAGGCGATGGAGCTAGATCCGGTCTTGTTGTCTCGCTTGCAATTTGCGTTCGTCATCGGCTTTCACATCATTTTCCCGTCATTCACAATTGGGCTCGCTGCCTGGCTGGCCACCATCGAGGGAGTGCGGCTGGCGACCGGCAGGCCCCTGTACCGGCGCGTTTTCGATTTCTGGCTCAAGATATTCGCTTTGTCCTTCGCCATGGGCGTGGTCACCGGCATCGTGATGGCATTCCAGTTCGGGACCAATTGGAGCGCCCTGTCCGAACGCACCGGGTCGATCATGGGACCACTTTTGGGCTACGAGACCTTTACCGCCTTCATACTCGAGGCAACGTTCTTCGGCGTCGTGCTGCTCGGCCGGGATCGCGTGCCGCCATGGTTCTACTTTCTCTCCTGTTGCATGGTTTCTTTGGGAACCATGTTCTCCTCATTCTGGATTCTCGCCAACAACAGCTGGATGCAGGTTCCGCTCGGCCACGCTATCGTCGATGGTAAGATTGTGCCGGATAGCTGGTGGGCGATCACGACGGGACCGATTGTCCGCATCCGGTGGCCTCATATGCTGTTTGCGGCGTTTCTGACAACAGGCATGAGTATCGCCGCCACCGGCGCATGGCACATGCTGCGCGGCCATCACCTGCCGGAAGCGCGGGCGATGCTGCATTGGGGCCTGGGACTCGTCGCGGCGCTCATTCCGGTGCAAATGGTATTCGGCCATCTCAATGGCGAGTACGTCCTGCATCATCAACCCGCCAAGTTCGCCGCGATCGAGGCGCGGTGGCAGACACAGCAGCCGGCGAGCGAAGTGTTCCTCGCGATTCCCGATCCGTGGGCAAAACGCAACCTGTTTGCGTTGGAGGTGCCCAAGCTCGGTAGCTTCATCGCCTCAGGCACCTGGGATGCGCGGGAGATCGGTTTGGATACCATCCCGCCCGACGACCAGCCGCCGGTGATCATCCCGTTCTTCTCGTTCCGTATCATGGTGGGCATGGGCTTGATCATGCTGGCTGTATCCTGGCTCGGAATGCTGCTGATTTGGACCGGCCGGCTGGAGCGCACGCGTTGGTTCCTTTGGGCCACTTTTCTGTCATTTCCGGCCGGCTTCATCGCCGTGCTCTGCGGCTGGTTCACGGCCGAGGTCGGCCGTCAGCCTTGGGTTGTCTACGGCCTGCTGCGGACGAAGGACGCGATTACGCCATCACTGACAGGCAGCCAGGCTCTGTTTTCGCTAATCGCATATGTCGTTGTCTACGCAGTGATCTATGGGTTCGGCTTGACCTACATCTATCGCCTGCTGCGAGCGGGGCCCGCGGCTGAGCCGGAGAGCGCGGCTCCTGTGACGCCGGGCCGGCCGCTCGCCGTAGCCCTGCGGGGGAGGCCGGAATGATCGCAGCCGAGCCGTCGAACCTGGCGCTGTTCTGGGCCTGCGTGATCGCCGTTGCCATTCTGGTTTACGTGATCCTGGACGGTTTCGACCTCGGCATCGGCATCCTGTCTGGTGTCGCCGAAAACGAGACACGGCGTGAGACGATGATTGCGACGATTGCGCCCTTCTGGGACGGCAACGAGACCTGGCTGATCATAATCGCGGCGTCTCTCTTCGGAGCCTTCCCAATGGCTTATTCTGTATTCCTGCCGGCGTTCTACATCCCGGTGCTGCTTATGCTGTTCGGGCTGATCTTCCGCGGCGTCGCCTTCGAGTTCCGCTACCGCGGCGCGCGGCAATTTTGGGACTGGGGGTTCTTTCTCGGTTCAGTGGTCGCCGCTTTCGTGCAGGGCGCCGCAGTTGGGGCGATGATCCGCGGCATCCCCGTGGTAGACGGCCAATATGCCGGCGGCCCTTTCATATGGCTGGCGCCGCTGCCAGTGCTGTGCGGGATCGGCCTTGTGCTGGGCTATGCATTGCTTGGCGCCGGCTGGCTGGTCATGAAGGGCGAGGGCGAGTTGCGAGAGTGGGCGCGGCAGCGCATTCCCTGGCTCGCGATCGCTGTACTGGTTGTGCTGGCCTTGGCATTCGGTGCAGCGCTTCTGGATCGTGAGCGGATCGGGACTAATCTCGCCGGTCGGCGCTGGGGCCTCGTATTCCCCGGCCTTGGCCTCCTGGCGATGGCTGGCGTCTTCCTCGGCGTGCGGCGGCGCTACGACGGTATGCCGTTCCTCATGACGGTTGTATTTTTCGTTGCCTCCTTCCTGACGCTCGCCGCGTTGTTCTGGCCCTACATGATCCCCTATCAGGTGACGGTGGCTGCTGCGGCGGCGCCGGAAAAGTCGCTATCTTTTCTGTTCTGGGGCGCTGGAGTGATTGTGCTGCCGGTCATCGCGATCTACACCGCGGTTGTCTATTGGGTGTTCCGCGGCAAGCTGCATCAGGATAATGAGGTGGCGGACTCGTCGAATACTCGGCCCACGAGGGTGGACGGAGAAGCTTAAATCAATGAATTGGCGGCTCATTGCCCGATCGTCCCACCTGGAGGCTGCATAGATATACCTCGTGGCAATAGCATCAGCGGCGCTGTGTTTTGCGTGGTATGGCGGATACCGGGAAACCAGGCGACAATCCACAATTCCTGTTCATGCAAAAGCGCGGCAAAAACCCCTTCAAGGATGGTAAGCTAACGCTAATCTCTCCGTCGACCGTTTATTTTTCCGATCGGCCGACCCGGATGGCGGGTCATATGAGCAACGATAGTTTCGTCCGCTTGTGGTCCGCAGGTAGTGATAGCTTCCAGAAGGATCCGCCTAATGCGATCCTGGCGGACTTTATTCCAAATGGAAAGCCCACACAGACTGCCGTCATTTTAAAGAACCCCCGGCTTGAGGATTCGAACCCTGTATACGACGTCAGCGTTCTGAAAGGCAGCCTTCCCGCCGAGAGTGCTGAGGCGGCGTTGCTAATTGACAATGTTAGATTGCCGTCCGACCAGTGGGCTTCCTGCTTCAATCTTGGTTATATGCTCCCTCAGTTCTCCTGCAGCGCGCGTTGACGATAGAGGACGCAATCGAGACGCTACCGATCAATCTGGTCACGGCGCGCGTCTCGGTATCGGAGTGCGAGCTAGCGGATATTGGCGATACTGCGGTGCAATTTGGAGACGGGGTGTAGGTTCAGAGTCCTCCTCTTATCCAAAGGAGCGTTGATATGGTTACGGCTCAACGCAAAGGAACAAACCTGCTTTCCGCCCCTCTCGCTTCTACGCTTTGCGTTGCTGGCGGCCGCCGGCGCCGCTACAGTCGGCGTGATTTTCGGCGCAACTTATCTGCCCGTTCTTCTTCTCATCGCGGCTAGCGCCGGTGCCGGCACTTGTTTCGATAGCTAGCCGGGAGACTGCAGCCCGCTGCATCGCACGCAGATACATAACTTGGCTGTTTGTGCAAACGGAGGCAGCGCCTGGTTTGCCACCAACGCGGGAGATTGCCGTGCAGCCCTATATCGCTGATCGCGATTGAGATTCAGGGCCGAAGGATTATTGACCATGGCCGGAACAGATGGAAATTTAGGACGTCAACTGCCCTCTGGACAGCACACTTATGCCCTGGCGGCTTCATTGGCCGGATTGGCTGGATGGGTTGACGCGATCGCGCTGGTGCAATGGCACCTTTATGTGTCCTTTATGAGCGGAAACAGTACGGCAATCGGAGCGTCTGCGTCTGCCACGAATTGGCCAACTTTCCTAAATGTAAGCGGCGTGCTGGTGGCTTTCATCTTCGGGGTTGTCAGTGGAGAGCTCCTCTCTAGAGCGGGCCGCGTGCAATACGGTTCATTGGTTTTATTGATCGAGGCACTCTTGCTTGGGATAGCTTCGGGACTGACCTATTTGCGAGTCGCCGCGGCGCTACCAGTCTTACTCCTTGCTATTGCAATGGGCATCCAAAATGCGTCGGTACATCGGGCGGGAGGCATCAGTGTTGCCTTGACCTATGTCACGGGGACTCTCGTTCATGCCGGCCGGGCGCTCGCCGCTGCCTTGGCCGGCGATGGGTCGTGGCGCAGCGCACTGCCATATCTCGGTCTTTGGCTTAGCCTCATTGGAGGCGCAGTTGCGGGTGCGGTCCTGGCGCAACATAGCGTACCTGGCGCAATCGGTCTTGGAGGTCTGTTCGCTCTTAGTCTCGCTGCCACCTCGGCAGCCGGGATCGGCCTTACCGGAAATGAATGATATCTGCTGAGCGTTCTACTTGTGTACGGCGGGACGGCAGCAGGCGGCGCGGAAGCTGAGACAGCCATAACTGATGGCTGGAGCGCTGTTCAATCGGCGGGAGCCTCGCGAAGGAATTAACGCTTCCTCGATTTTCCAGGGGCATACGCTCCGATGTGATAGATGGCATCGTGAGGCGGCCGCATGTGGCAGGGAGTAGGCACTTGGCTGCAAGTATTTCGCCAACGCGGCTTTTTGGTGCCATCGTATGTGGCGACACTCTCTGCGAGCGCGGTTGCGTTCCTGCTCGGGCTTGCCGCTTTTTTGACTATTAACCCAGGACACTCCCAAAATAAGCTAGCAAACCCGGAGGCCGGCTTTGTGGGTTCTCATGTTTGCGCCACGTGTCATCAGGCGGAATCCAAAGCTTGGGCGGTTTCACACCATGCCCAGGCCATGCAGCCGGCTAGTCCGTCAACGGTTCTCGGTGACTTCAACGGCGCCACCGCTCAGCACTTCGGCTCCAAGGCGCGCTTCTACCGGAAGGATGACCGCTTCTTCGTTGGGACCGAAGGCAAGGATGGCAAGGCCTCCCAGTTCGAAGTGAGATATACGTTCGGTCTCTATCCTCTTCAGCAATATCTCGCCGAGTTTCCCGATGGGCGACTTCAGGCTTTGCCCTATGCCTGGAATACGCGTTCCAAGGATGAGGGGGGACAGCGCTGGTTTCACCTCTATCCAAACGAAGATATTCCCCCTTCCGATGCGCTTCACTGGACCCGGCCTCAGCAGAACTGGAACTATATGTGCGCCGAATGCCACTCGACCCATGTGCAAAAGAACTACGATGCGGTTACGGATACTTTCCACACAGCATTTTCTGAAGTGAGCGTGGGATGCGAGGCCTGTCACGGGGCTGGGTCGGGCCATGTTCACTGGGCAATGAACGGCCAGGCGTCAAACATCCCCAATCGCGGCTTTCCATCTGTTCCTGGGAAGCGGGAGCCAATAGCCTGGGCACCTGATCCGAAGACGGGCAGCCCTTCCGTGTCCGCGTCGTTACCTTCGGGAGGCGTAATGGAAGCGTGCGACCGCTGTCACTCAAGGCGCGGTGAATTTTCCGAAGTCTGGCGTCCCGGTCAGCCTTTGGCGGACACCCATCTTCCCGCTTTTCTGACAAGCGATCTTTTCGAAGACGACGGGCAAATGAAGGACGAGGTGTTCAATACGTCCTCGTTTCAGCAAAGCAAGATGTTCGCAAAAGGCGTGATTTGCACGGATTGCCACAATCCTCACAGCGGCAAGCTGAAGGCGGCCAGGAATGAAGTCTGCTCACAGTGCCATTCTCCTCAGCGCTTTGCGACGCTGGCCCATACCGGCCACGACAGCGGCCCCGCCTCGCCCAATTGCATTGCCTGCCACATGCCTGTCCGGACTTTCATGGTGATCGATCAGCGCCACGATCATTCCTTCCGTATTCCCCGCCCCGATCTCACCGTGAAATTCGGGGTGTCCAACACTTGCTCCTCTTGCCATGCGGACCACGATGCGGCTTGGGCTGCGGCTGCGATGGAGCGCTGGCATGGGCCGGTGCGCAAAGGGTTCCAGACCTATGCGGAGGCCTTTCATGCGGTCAGGCTCGACCTGCCTGAAGCGCGGAACCTTCTTATCAAGGTCGCGCAAGACGCTTCGACGCCTGCGATCGCGAGGGGAACCGCGCTCCTTCTGCTGCGGGACAAACCTTCGGCTGCAGCGGTGGCCGAGATCAGCCGCGGCTTGCGCGATGGTGATCCCATGGTGCGCATCGGTGCTTTGGCCTCGTTCGAGTCGCTGCCGCCGGAAGCGCGCTGGAAGCTGGCGAGGGACTCTCTTTCCGATAGCGTCCGTGCCGTGCGGATGCAGGCGGCATCCACGCTGGCTGATATGCCCCCTGCTGGCTTGAACCCGGCGGATAGAGCCGCGCTTGAAAAAGCTTCCCAAGAATATATAGCCGCGAGAGAGTTCAACGCCGACCGCGCTGAGGAGCGTGCGAGCCTCGCAGGCTTTTACGCAAGACAGGGCAAGCCAGGCCTTGCCGAGCAGGAATATCTCGCCGCCATAAGGCTGGCGCCCCGGCAGGTTCCGCCGCGCGTCGATCTTGCCGATCTATACCGGGCGCTTGGACGGGAGGCCGAAGCCGAAGTGCTTCTTCGCGAGACAATCTTGGAGGCGCCAGGGGCTGCGGCCCCACATCACGCCTTGGGTCTCGCGCTCATCCGGCAAAAGCGCTATGGCGAAGCGATCGAGAGCCTGAGACGTGCCACCGAACTAGAGCCCGCTCAGCCCCGCTATTCCTACGTTTATGCTGTGGCGCTACAATCAATTGGACAGTGGGCAGAAGCACGAAAGGTCCTTGAAAATGCTCTACTTTCAAGTCCCTCTAATATCGATATTCTAACGGTCCTGCTCCAAGATGCTCTTCGCTCGCGCGAACTAAAAAGTACTCTTTCTTACGCCGAACGGCTTCGCATCGTCCGGCCAGACGACGTGGCCCTTGCTCAATTTACCAATCAGCTGAAAGCGAGCCTTCGGTAGTATCCTATATGGCCGGGCATCTTTTGAGA
>JBAUNL010000062.1:0-22598 GCA_049579205.1 Rhodomicrobium sp.
ACTATCTTTGGGATGCGCTTGGGGCGCATATCGAGCAGTTTTTGGCAACGGCGACGCTAGAGGATGTCCTCCACGGGCGCTATGCGGCGCCCCCCGAATATTTCTTGCTGGCTCGGCTTGTGTCAACGCCGGAGCTCGCCTGACATGATGCGAAGCTACCTCGACCATAACGCAACCTCGCCGCTGCGCTCAGAAGCGCGCGATGCCATGACCAAGGCATTTGGCTGCGCTGGGAACCCCTCGTCCGTTCATAAGGAGGGGAGGGAGGCCCGCTCGATCGTTGAGAGTGCCCGCGAAACCGTCGCTTCGGTCTTCGGCGTGGAACCGGACGGTGTTTTCTTCACCTCGGGAGGGACGGAGGCAGCGAATTGGCTCTTGCAGCCGTGCGAAACGCGGATGCTCCTGCTCTCGCCCACCGAGCATGATTGCGTGCTAACCGGCCACCGCTTTGAGCCGGATTGCGTCCGCTTTATCCCTGTATCATCTGCCGGTATTCTTGATCTAGCTGCCCTTCAGCTTGCGCTGGCACCTGGCTCGCTCATCGCAGCGCAGGCCGCGAACAATGAGACGGGAGTTCTGCAGCCGCTGGAAGACATTGGGCGGCTTGCCAGGGACAGCGGCTCAATCTTTGTCTGCGATGCGGTTCAGGCCATCGGGCGAGTTCCAATTTCAAGTCTCGCTCATGCAGACGTTCTTCTCTTTTCGGCGCACAAATTTGGCGGGCCGAAAGGAGTTGGAGCGGCGATTTTCCGCGAGAAGAGTTTCACGCCATGGCCGCTTCTTAGAGGCGGCGGACAGGAGCGCCGCCAACGCTCAGGCACGGAGAATGTGCCAGGGATTGCCGGACTAGGCGCCGCACTCGAGGCCGCCGTTGGGGAACAAAAGGACTTTAGCGAAAGGGCGGCCACGCTGCGGGACGTAATCGAATCTGGGTTGCGTTCCATTGCTCCGGATGTGGTTATTTTCGGCGAGAAGGCAGAACGCTTGCCAAACACAACATGCTTCGCGGTTCCTGGGATGAAGGCTGAGAGCCTCCTGATCTCCCTGGATCTAGAGGGCGTTTCCGTGAGCTCCGGTTCGGCCTGCTCATCCGGCAAAGTCGAAAGGTCGCATGTGCTTGAAGCGATGGGGGTGCCGAAGGAGCTAAGCGCAGGCGCAATTCGCGTCTCGACCGGATGGTCCACGACTGAGGAGGAAGTAGAACGCTTCCTCAGCGCTTTTTCGGAAATTTGCGGCAGCCGGCAGGGACGGCGCGCAGCGTAACGATTGAGGCCACAGGACACCGTGGCAGGAGTGAAAGATGGCGACGCCAGTACAGGAAACAATCGAACGTGTACGCGAGATCGATGTCGATAAGTACAAGTATGGTTTCACGACTGAGATCGAAAGCATTCGCGCGCCCAAGGGGCTGAGTGAGGAGATCGTTCGCTTCATCTCGGCAAGAAAGCGCGAGCCGGAATGGCTGCTCGAATGGCGCCTTGAGGCCTACCGCCGCTGGCGCACTTTGGAGGAGCCGAAATGGGCGCGCGTGCACTATCCGAAGATCGACTATGAAGATCTCTACTACTATTCCGCCCCGAAATCGACGGAGGGGCCCAAAAGCTTGGCAGAGGTCGATCCCGAGCTGTTGCGCACCTACGAAAAGCTTGGCATACCGCTCAAGGAACAGGCTGTGCTTGCGGGCGTGAAAGGTGCGCAGGTCACCGGCCCGCGCGTGGCAGTCGATGCCGTTTTTGACAGCGTCTCGGTGGTGACCACCTTCAAGGAGGAACTTGGCAAGGCCGGGGTGATTTTCTGCTCGATCTCCGAGGCGGTGCGCGATCATCCCGAGTTGGTGCGCAAATATCTGGGCAGCGTGGTGCCAACGAGCGACAATTATTTCGCGACCCTTAATTCCGCGGTCTATTCCGACGGTTCGTTCGTCTATGTCCCCGAGGGCGTACGCTGCCCGATGGAGCTTTCGACCTATTTCCGCATCAACGAAAAGCAGACAGGCCAGTTCGAGCGCACCCTGATCATCGCGGACAAGGGCGCCTATGTGAGCTATCTAGAAGGCTGCACGGCGCCGATGCGCGACGAGAATCAGCTGCACGCCGCCGTGGTCGAGCTGATCGCCCTCGATGACGCCGAAATCAAATATTCAACCGTGCAGAACTGGTATCCTGGCGACAAGGAAGGCAAAGGCGGCATCTACAATTTCGTGACGAAGCGCGGCGATTGCCGGGGACGGAACTCCAAGATCTCTTGGACGCAGGTCGAGACCGGCTCGGCGATCACGTGGAAGTATCCGAGCTGCATCCTGCGGGGCGACGGCAGCCGCGGCGAGTTCTATTCGATCGCCATTTCGAACGGCTATCAGCAGGTCGATAGCGGCACCAAAATGCTGCATCTCGGCAAGAATACATCGAGCCGCATCATCTCGAAGGGTATCGCCGCGGGCCGCTCCGATAATACCTATCGCGGGCTTGTCTCTGCTCACCGCCGCGCCACGAACGCGCGCAACTTCACTCAATGCGACAGCCTGCTGATCGGCGACAAGTGCGGGGCGCATACCGTGCCGTACATCGAAACGAAGAATGCGAGCGCGCAGTTCGAGCACGAGGCGACAACCTCGAAAATCTCCGATGACCAGATGTTCTATTGCCTCCAGCGCGGGCTTTCCGAGGAGGAGGCCGTGACGCTGATCGTGAACGGGTTTGTGCGCGATGTGCTGCAGCAGCTGCCGATGGAGTTCCTGGCTGAGACACAGAAGCTGATCTCGATCAGCCTCGAAGGCAGCGTTGGTTAAAAAAGCCCCCTCCCTGTGGGAGAGGGGACGTTGCGAGGAGTGGGCATAGGTATGGCGCTGATATTGGCCGGATTGCTGGGAGTGTTTGTGAGCCTCGCCGGCCTTGCGCTGATCGTCTCGCCGTTCAGCGCCGTGCAGGCGTTTGGCATCGATCCGTCGCATATCGCTGATCTGGGGCTGGCTCCTGGGCTCGGGTTGAGGCAACTGGCGATCGGTCTCACGATTATTGTCCTGGCATTCATGCGCAAAGCGAAATCACTGGGCGCGCTTCTTCTTATCGTGTCGATCATCCCTGTTGGCGATTTTGGGATCGCTGGAAAGGCTTTCGGCTACGCTGCCGCCGTGCGGCATCTGATTACGCTGCCCTTTTCGCTGATCCTTGGCCTTGTGTTGGTGCGGAAATGATGGGGAGCGCTATGAGCTATTGGTTCAGGCCCAAACGTTATGGGTATGGCTCTACGCCTTCGAATTGGAAGGGATGGCTTGCGACCATTCTTTTTGTCGCTTTGATCGTTGGTATCTCGAAGATTCTTGAGCAAAACGCCAATCCCGTTTGGCTCGCTATCGCAGCCGCTGTCACGATTTTGTTTGTGTGGCTTGTTTGGACGAAAACAAGCGGCGAGTGGCGCTGGCGCTGGGGTTCCACGGATAAGGAAAAGTAGGACACATGCTGGAAATCAAAAACCTGCACGCGGAGATTGATGGTGAGGAGATCTTGCGCGGCCTCAATCTAACCGTACCCAAGGGCGAAGTGCACGCGATCATGGGGCCGAATGGTTCCGGCAAATCGACGCTTGCCTATGTTCTTGCCGGGAAGGAAGAGTACGAGGTCACCGACGGGACCATCACCTGGGAGGGGCAAAATCTTCTGGAGATGGAGCCTGACGAGCGGGCCCATGCCGGATTGTTTCTCGCATTCCAATACCCAATGGAGATCCCTGGTGTTGCCTCGCTGACCTTCCTGCGTGCGGCGTTGAATGCGCAGCGTAAGGCCCGCGGCGAGAAGGAGATTTCCATTCCCGATTTCATGAGAGCAGTGCGGAGCGAAGCGGAAAAACTCAGCATTTCCATGGATATGCTCAAGCGGCCGGTGAACACTGGGTTCTCGGGCGGGGAAAAGAAGCGGCATGAAATACTGCAAATGGCACTGCTGAAGCCCACCCTGTGCGTTTTGGACGAGACCGATTCGGGCCTCGACATCGACGCCATCCGTATTGTAGCCGAAGGCGTGAACACCCTGCGCTCGCCGGACCGGGCCGTCGCCGTGATAACGCATTACCAGCGTCTTCTGAATTACATCGTGCCCGATCAGGTGCATGTCATGGCGCGAGGGCAAATCGTGCGTTCGGGCGGCAAGGAGCTCGCACTCGAACTCGAACAGTCAGGCTACTCAGCCTACGGCGCGGAGGCGGCTTAGAGGCAGCGATGACGATCCATCAGTCCGCAATACGTCCCGCGCTGACACCGGCAGAACAGCGTTTTCTCGACCTTTACGCCAGCGTGGAGGGAAGCCTGCCCGGCGCCCAGTCCGTGGACGTGCGCGCACGGCGTGAGGCAGCCCTTAACCGGTTTGCGGCGCTTGGGCTCCCGCACCGGCGCGTTGAGGAATGGAAATATACAGATTTGCGGATGCTGATGCCGGAGGTTCTTCCTCTGGCCGGGCTACGGGCGGCGGTGGAGACGGATGCCAGCGTCGAAGCTGCGATCGGGGGACCGCTTGCTCATCTCGATGCTTATCGCGCGGTCTTCATCGATGGCTTGTTCCGCCCGGACCTTTCCACCTTGCAGGACGCACCGGGAGTTTCACTTCAGTCCGTCAGGGCAGCGCTGGAAAGCTCAAATACGCGCGCTCAGATTTTGCAGTTCGCTCTCGCGGAGCGCGATGTGATCGCGGCGCTCGCAAATGTATTCGCAACGGATGGGGCAATCCTTTCGATCGAGCCGGGCACACAGGTCAAAAAGCCAATTCATCTCATCAACCTGTGTGGGAACGGGACGCCGCGCCTCATCGCGACCCAAAACGTCGTCGCTATCGGCGAAGGTGCCCATGTTTCTCTGATCGAGACAGAGGCCGGACTGGACAAAAGCCAGATCATCTCATCGACCCGTCTTGCAATCGGAGCCGGGGCCTTGGTCCATCATGTGCGCCTCAATTTTGGGGAGGCGTCCAAGCACTTGTCTTCCGCCGCAATATCCCTAGCCAAGGGTGCGAAATATGATGCGGTGCAAATGACGTTAAATGCCGGGGTCACTCGCGCGCAGGCAAATATCCGTTTCGAAGGCCCAGGCGGCCATTGCCACTACTCAGGAGCGATGATGCTGCGCGGGCGCTCCCATGCGGATTTCACGCTTCTGGTCAACCATTCAGCTCCCGGTTGCCAAAGCCGCGAACTGGTGAAGGCGGTGGTGGATGACCATTCACGCGGCGTGTTCCAGGCCAAAGTCGTCGTTGAGCGCGGGGCGCAAAAGACGGACGGCAAGCAGATGTCCAATGCGTTGCTCCTATCGGATGAAGCCGAGTTCGACTCCAAGCCGGAGCTTGAGATCTTCGCGGACGACGTGGTCTGCGGGCATGGAGCCACGGCGGGTCAGCTCAACGAGGATCAGCTGTTCTATTTACGTGCGCGCGGCGTTCCGGAGCCCGAGGCGCGGGCGCTTTTGGTCGCGGGCTTCATCGGAGAAGCGTTGGATAACATTGAGAATGAGGACCTCCGCGCCGCATTGCAGGAAAAGGTGAATGACTGGCTTTTCGCGTAAAGACAGACCCATGTGCGCGGTATTGTGTGTGACTGCCTGGCCGCCCGCTACGGCGAGAGAGAACTGAGATGACGGTAATGGAACGTGGCCCTGCCCTCTATGACGTAGAGGCCGTACGGCGGAATTTCCCTGCGCTGTCGCTCGAAGTCTACGGCAAGCCACTCGTGTATGTTGACAATGCCGCAAGCGCCCAGAAGCCGAAAGCTGTGCTCGACGGGCTGATGAAGGCTTACACGGAAGAATATGCAAACGTGCATCGAGGGCTGCATCATCTGGCGAATGCCGCGACGGCTGCCTATGAGGGTGCCCGCACAAGAGTAGCGCAATTCATCAACGCGCCGAGTGCGCAGGAGATTATTTTCACGAAGAACGCCACAGAGGGGATCAACCTCGTGGCGCAGTCCTTCGGGGGCCTGCATATCGGCCCCGGCGACGAAATCGTGCTCACGATCATGGAGCACCATTCAAATATCGTGCCTTGGCATTTCCATCGCGAACGGCGCGGCGCCGTCATCAAATGGGTTCCAGTCACCGATGAGGGTGAATTCAGGCTGGAGGACTTCGAGGCGGCGATCACTCCGCGAACGAAGATGGTCGCCATCACGCACATGTCGAATGTGCTAGGGACGGTTGTGCCGGTCAAGGAGGTCTGCGATATCGCCCATGCCCACGGAGCCTATGTGCTGGTCGACGGCAGCCAAGGTGCGGTCCATCTGTCTATCGACGTGAGGAACATTGGCTGCGACTTCTACGTCTTCACGGGCCACAAAGTTTACGGGCCGAGCGGAATTGGCGCACTGTATGGGAAGCGCGAGCATCTCGAAGCTATGCCTCCTTACCAGGGCGGCGGGGAGATGATCGAGACAGTGACACAAGACGCGATCCGATATAATGATCCGCCCTATCGCTTTGAGGCGGGGACGCCGCCAATTGCTGAGGCCGCTGCCTTGGCGCCCGCGCTTGATTACATCGACAGCATCGGCAAGGAGCGCATACGTGCCCATGAGGATGATCTTCGGCGTTACGCGGAAGAGCGCCTCAAACCCATGAATTCTCTTCGTGTCATAGGCCAGGCCGAAGACAAAGGGCCGATCATCTCATTCACCATGGAGGGAGCGCATGCCCACGACGTGGCGACAATCCTTGACCGGTCGGGCATAGCCGTCCGCGCGGGCACGCATTGCGCCGAACCTCTGCTTGCAAGGTTTGGTGTGACGGCAACGTGCCGGGCTTCGTTCGCCCTCTACAACACACGCGGGGAAATCGACACGCTGGCAGATGCCTTGCAAAAAGCGGAGCGATTGTTCAGATGATGGATACCATGGACGAAAGAAAGACACCGGTAGAGGCTGCACCCTGGGATGAGGAGCAAGCGCCTCCCATGCACAAGGATTTGCCGGAACCGTGCGCCCATACCGTCGAGGTGGCGAAGGATTTCGCCGGTGAGAGCGCCATCCCCGCGGATGAGTTGGAGCGATTGACGCAGGATATAGTCGCGGCCTTGAAGACCGTCTACGATCCTGAAATCCCCGTTGATATTTACGAGCTTGGGCTCATTTATAAGGTGGATATCAACGACAACAGGGAAGTCGATATCGAGATGACCCTTACGGCGCCGGGCTGTCCCGTCGCTGGCGACATGCCCTTATGGGTCGAAAACGCGGTTGCAGCGGTTCAGGGGGTGGGCCTTGCACGGGTTCAGATGGTCTTTACCCCACCCTGGGATCCTTCCCGCATGTCGGAAGAGGCGCGCGTCGCCTTGAACATGTTTTGATCGGGAGCTTCGAATGGCAAGGCCGAGACCAAAAGTTGTGACTTTGACCGATGCCGCTGCCGAGCGCGTGAAGTCGATCATGGCCAGCTCTGAGACACCGGTAGCGGGTCTTCGCGTTGGCGTGAAAAAGGGCGGCTGCGCCGGCATGGAATACACGATGGAGTATGCTGCGGAGCCCAAGCCGATGGATGAGATCGTGGAGGAGAAGGGGGTTCGCATCCTGATCGATCCGTCCGCGATTTTGTTTCTGCTCGGTACCGAGATGGACTACCGCAGCGATAAGCTTTCTTCCGGCTTTGTTTTCAACAATCCCAACCAGACAAGCGCCTGCGGCTGCGGAGAAAGCGTGGAGCTCCGGCCTGCTGAAACAGTCTGATTCCCCCTGAACCAATCCGATTGATGTGAGTGGCGGCCGGCTGCTGGCTCCGCCTTCAAACTGGCCGCAATCCTAGCTATAGGCGCGTGGCGTGATTTGGGGGAGAGTAGCGGCCATGGCCTACAATCTGCTTGTGCTTGGACCCATGCGGCACCGCGTGGGCGACAGCGTCATCAGCGAATCCAATACGAGGCGCGTTGGCGAAATTCTCGATAAAATGTCCGCGGCGCTCGCGTCCGGAGGCGAGAAGCCTTTTAGGGTGATAACGCCTGAAAGCCCGAATGAGCAGGCGATCATCGAACTCGTGCTGAGCGAGGTTGAACAGGCGGATCTCGTGGTTCTCGACCTCACCGGGAATAGGCCAAGCGTTGCCTATGAAGCTGGCATCATCCACGCTCTCGGCATCCCGCATATTTGCGTGACCCAAGACGAGGAAACGTCCTTCTACTTCTCTTCCGTGCGGGTAATTCGCGGCCTCCAACTCAAGACTGATTTCGATTCGGCCAACCCCAGCCCAAGCCAGGGCGAGCTTTTCGAGCGGTTGAAGGCATTTCTGGACGATGCGTCCGCAAGGAACGCGATGGCCAGCAACATTCTTACAAACCACTTTGAAGGGCTGCCGATTGTTGACCTCGCAGGGCCCGCGGGCATGGCCGCTAGCTATTACACCAACGCCGTTAAGCGCTTCATCCGGCCAAACGGCTTTGCCGGCCGTAGCTGTAAGCTCTTGTTCAAAAACGAGAGGCCAAGCCTGTTCGGGCGCAAAACGGTCACCTCGACCAAGGCTCAAACCGCTAGCGTAAAGGCTTTGATCGCCGTTGAACCGCCAGCGCAGTTGAAAAGCAACTTCTTCGAGGATGACAAGACGCTGAAAGCTGCCTTGAAGGGGCTGGGCGTTGAGTTGGAACGCGCAACAATTGCGGGTGACGACCCGCTTGATAAGAGGGACTTCGGCGGGTGGTTCGACGCCCGGGGAATTGCTTGCGGAATCACGGTTTGCATCGAAATTCCAACAATCGTATACCCTTGCTTGCAAGCCGCGAAGCAAGCTCTATAAGCCGTGCGGCGTCGAGGATGCCGAACGCGGCGAGGCGGTCAGCCATGCAACCATTTTCGGCCTGCGCCAAATTGTAACCGAGGGCTGCTGGAAAGTACGGGACAGCGCTGGCTGCAGTGCTTTGGGCGCATCCATAGGGTCCCGCGGCCAAGATTCCGGCACCGATGACGTTCCCGGAGTGCGCGACGTGGAACTGGCCTGCCATATAACCGCCGGAAGATAAGCCCGACACCGAGATCGCGTAGAGATCGGCCCCAAGGGTAGGCAGCTCTCGCTCGTTAGACCCGCAGGCAGACCCAAATGCGACCAGGCACGCAATGAGGAAACCACGGAGGGGTTTCCTGCACACCATCATTGGAAGAACCAGCCAAAAATTCCCGGGCCTCTTCTACCTCCCCAGCCGCGATCCTCGCGACGTGCAACTGGCGCTTCAGACCTCGGCTTACGGAGCTCATAATAGCTCGACAGCCCATCAGTGTCCGTTACCGTTACCGAGGTCTGTGTCCAAGCCCATTTGGACTTGGCGTCGCCAACGATATAGGGCTCGATACTTACAATGAGGCTGCGGGAAAGATCGATGATTGCCACGTACTCAAAAGGCTTGTCCTTTGGCCCCGGACACCGGTAGCGCAACAGCCCAATCCCCGCCAGGCTCTCGCGAAGGGGGGTCCATTCGACAATCTGGGCTGGCCCTTCGCCTTCGACCTCCAGCGGCACCGGCATTTTCGGGTAGTGTTCATTCAGTGCCACGAACTGACCGGCGGAGCGGTAAACCTCCCAGCCGTCCACGGCGGGGGCGAGCGGCTTCACTACACTGTCAGGCGTGTCGGCGCTTGCCGCGGTGTAGGCCTCGCGCGCCTCCTTCGAAAAGGGGTCCAACTCCAAAGCACGTCTGTAATCTTCAACGGCCTGGTCATGCCGTCCCGTGCGGTCCCGAAGTGTTCCCCTGATACGGTAGGCATCCGAATAGGCCGGGTCGATCTCGATCGCCTTGTTGAAATCTTCTTCAGCACCGGCGGAATCTCCCGTGCCATATCGGGCCTGAGCACGCCAGAAATAGGCCGTTGCGGCTTTCGGATCGAGGCTAATAGCGCGATTCAAATCCTCCATTGCAAGGTCAGGATGCCTTCTGTCTATATTCTGAGATGCGCGTCCTATCAGAGCTTCTACATTGTCTGGCGCAAGTTGGAGCGCCTTCGAGAAATCGAGAAATGCCTGGGCACCTCGCTTATCCCGTGCGTAAATTTTTCCGCGAATTACATAAGGTTCTGCTTTATCGGGTGCGAGCGCGATGACCTTGTCCAGGTCCTGTGTAGCGTCTTCATCTCTCTTTAGGAAATTGAAAACAGCGGCACGATTCCGATAGGCAGGTGCGTACTGCGCGTTGAGAGTTATAGCCCGGTTAAGGTAGCGGAGTGCCGTGTAATAATGGCCAAGGGAACCAGCCATTTTGCCGCGCCCGTTGAGCGGGATTGCGTTCCCGGGCATCAGTTCAATAGCTTTTCGAAAGTCGTTTTCGGCGGCTTCGAGGCGCTTCAGCTTTTGGTTCGCATTTCCTCTGTTGTTGTATGCAGGACCGAAGGCGGAGGCTATTGCGATGGCGTGGTCGAAATCTTTATAAGCATCGTCCGTGCGGTTCAGATCCATGTAAACGCTTCCGCGGTTATTGTAGGCGGTAGGGTAATCTGGATTTAGGGAGACAGCCTTGGTGAAATCCGCCAAGGCACCATCGAATTGCTTCATGCGCCATTTTGCAACGCCGCGATCACTATAAATGGCTGCTTGCCTTGCCGGGGACAGGTTCGCGTCCTTGAGCGCATCGTCAAATGCTGCAATCGCAAGATCGTAACGTCCCCGGAGCAGCGCCGAACTGCCTTCCTGGGACTTGACTATTGACTTGTCCAAAGCTGCTTGAGCCGGCAAGCTAAGCACCGCAGGAAAGATTAAGATTGCTGCATGCATCAGACGGAAGCTTTGCACCACACTGCTACCATAGGAAAGACATGAGCTTCCTTTACCCCGCAGAGCCGATAAGCTAACACTTGGAAAAAACCAGCGACTTTCCAGCCTATGGTGCATCGAAAATATCCTGTCTTGGGCGGACTGGCTCTTTGTCTTGCCATCGTCCCATTTCAATACGCTGCCGCGTCTTTGAACGGAAGCGGCCACGATTATAACCTCCGGCGTTCATCCGGGCCACAATTGCCTGTGGCATCGGAGACGCTCTCAAAAGGCGGCATGCCGCTGCATTTGGCGCAGAACACGTCCGGGCCAGATTCCGATGGTGGCGCACGCGAAAGGCTCAGTAAAGAGCTCGACGTGATTAGGCGAGCCACCGCCGAACGGCAAGCTCCCACGCCTTTCGCTCCCCCCTTGCCCTTGCGAAGGAAGCCAAGTCCAGCCATGCCGGTAATCAGCGAAGCAGGTGCGTCGCGGACAGGACCAGGAGCCTCGGACCCAGAGATAAGCCGGCTCACCGGGCAGCTTATCCTGATGCAATTTACGGGAAGCCAGCCTTCGGATGCGGGACTGAAGGCCATTCGAGCCATGCTGCATGCGGGGACCATAGCCGGAGCCGTATTTACCAGCGAGAATATCCGGTCGAGGGCGCAGATCAAGGAACTAATGAAGTTCTTGAAGCCTACCACCGGTATGCAATCCCGGCCTCTATTCGCAATCCGGGAGATCGGAGGCGGCTTGGACGGTCTACCCGCGGTTCGGGATTTCGAGCAATGGCCCTCCCAAAGCGAGGTAGCCGCCAAAGGCGACCCAGAATATGCCCATTCAACCTACCGGTCGATGGGTTCCAGCCTGGCTGTGCTTGGTTTCAACTTGAACTTCGGCCCAATTCTGTCGAGAGGGCGCGGGGCGCGGGGTGCGACGGCAAGCTTCGGGGACAATCCTCTTCAAGCGGGCGTCTTCGCGAAGACTTTCATCCTGGGACATCGCGAAGAGCATGTTATTCCTGTTCCCATCGTCGATAGCAGCAATCTTTCCCTCGCGGCGCTCAAGACGCTGCTGGTTCAATATCCGGACACGCCGATAGCTGCCTACATTGTGCCGTCCAATCCGGCGTCGCCATTTGCAGTTTTCGGAGCCCTGGTTCGCGGCCCTCACTTTTGTTTTGTTGCATTACCCTCCGAGGAAGGTTCAGAAGCAGTCGCCGCCTTCAATCGGGGCTGCGACGTAATTGTTGCGAACGGGGGATCCGACAATCCCGCTCTCGTGAGAGACCGTATAGCCCAGGCCATATATGAAGCCATTCAGCGGAATGAATTGACCCTTGATGCGCTTAATGCCGCGTCGCAGCGCCTCATATCACTCAGGACCTCCATGTCGGCGCTTTATGATGGGCCGCGGGCGCGCTTTTCTGCTCAGAAATAGGGTTTTCTTTTCCGGAAGCGGGGCGGAACCCCGCCGCCTCGGTGGCCTTGCTCCCAGTTTAGGCAACTGCTTCGCTGAGCCAGGCCTTCAGCTGATGCTTCGGAAGCGCACCTATGCGTTGGCCGGCAACTTCGCCGTTTTTGAAAAGCAAAAGCGCGGGAATCCCCCTGATGTTGTAGGCGTGGGCGATTTTGGGATTGTTGTCGACGTTGACCTTAACGACCTTGAGTTTTCCTGCAAACTCTTGGGATAAGTCCTCCAGAACCGGGGCGACCGCGCGGCAGGGACCGCACCATTCAGCCCAAAAATCAACCAAGACAGGCTCGCTGGCCCTCTTGACCTCGGTGTCGAATGTATCGTCTGAAACGGCTGATATCGCCATGGGACAACCTCTGGGGTTCGCGGCGCCGGCCGCTTATTTCTCTTAGCTCAAATAAGGAAGCGCGAGCGCAAGCTTCAAGCCGGTTCGCGCCCGATTCGACGTCGCAGTTTACGACTGCCGCTTTATCAATTCCAGTCCTCGAATGGATTCCAGGGCCTCCGCTCTGCATAAGGCCGGGTGCGCGAGCGGTAACGTGGTTGCGAAGACGGTCCTTCGTGGTCTGCCAATCCCGGACGTTCGTCTCTGGCGGCCACCACGGGATCAGACGGGAAGTGCATTGGCTGCCCCTTGAGCGCGCCTGCGATGCGGCTGTCAAGCGCATAGAGGTCGGGAAAGTAGCGAACCTGCCCCTGTTCATCAACTTCGGCAGTGAAATAGGCGACATGAACAGGTATTTCGGTCGTCAGCTTGACCTCGGTTGTTTGGCCAGATTCGACCATCTGGCGGATCTGGGCGGGCGAATAACCCTTGTCATGGGCAAGCAATGCCTCTGCTAAGTGCAGCGGATTTTGTGTGCGCATGCAGCCATGACTGAACGCCCGAGGGGCAGAACCGAAAAGATGCCGGTCCGGCGTATCGTGCATGTAGACGTCATGCTTATTGGGAAACCTGAACTTAACGACACCCAGCACGTTCTTGCCACCCGCACCTTGAACGAACTGAAAGCGCCGGATATCCACGCTAGACCAGTCCACTGAGTCGGGGTCGACAGGGCGGCCGTTCATGCTTACGCGAAGGCCTCCCAAGCGTTGAAGAACACTGCTGCTGCCGCCGCCTCCGAAGAAGAAAAAGCCGCCTCCACCACCAGATTGCCGCAGCCGCGGGGCGATTTCATTGACTTTTATCCCGTCGGGCACGCCCCATTCAGGATTGAAGATGACAAATTGCATGTTCGCGCTGAAGGTCGGCGTCGGCGTGCTCGGCTTTCCGACAACGATCTTCTCCATGAGAACCATTTTTCCGTGATCGAACACACGGGTATATTGCTCCGGGACGCTATCCCAGACATAGAAGTCGCCGAGACGCTCGGGCATCCAGCGCCACCGCTCCATGTTGACGAGAATGCGGAGCTTTTTTTCCTCAGTGGTGCCGCCGCCGGTTTCATTCAGTGAGGCCCGCAGTCTACGGTCTATGATACCGGTGACTTCAAGGCCGTGCTCCTTCTGGTAGCGATTGACCGCGGCAAGCAAGGCAGTGTCATACGTCGTTTCGGGTGCGCCTTCGGCACCTGCTCCAAGACGCCTGCGGACTAAAGCGATTTGGGAGTTGTCGTCCCCCGGCCGGAAATTCGGGCCAGCCGGCACCTGAATTGAGGAACCGCCGTTGCCGGCCTTGTTCAGGGCTAACAACGCTTGCCGCAGGCGTTTGAACTGCTCATGCTTGGGGTGCAGCCCGCGAAGGTAAGCATCGGCGGAGACAGCTGCGGCGATCCCCTCCAGTACGGACTTCGGCTCAAAGATATGAGGCTGGCGATCGATAATTGGACTGATGGAGGGAGGGTCGAGCCGTCCTCCACGCGCGTAACGGGCGTACTTCAGCACGGCAAGACTGAGCTTGATTTCAACTGCAGCCAAAGTCTCAGGCGAGCCCTGAGCACCTGGATTCGCTGGAAGCTGAAAGGCTGACGCGTCCAAACCCCAATCGTCTGCGTCGCGAATTTCGTGAATGGCCTTCACGGCTTTCGGGGTGAAGCCATCCTTCCCGGTCCAGATTGGCTGGCCCTTGTTCTCGGTGTAGAAGGCATTCAGCCCAGCCACGTCTTCGCGGGAATCCGATCTTCCTCCTGCTTTTGCAAGGCTCGCCAGGATTTGCGTTGCAACAGAATCAGGCTCGGGCAAAGGCGCCTGGGCAGTTTCCGCGGGCTTTACATCCGGAGCGCCCGGTGCCTTGGGAGCGGGACCTTTTTGTTCCGGTGGAGTAAGCGGATCGGGAGCCCCATCGGAGGGCACCGCATCCAGCTTTTCGTTCGACACCACAGCCGCCTGCGAGTGCGTATTTTCGGCTGGCGCCGTTTCGGCCTTCTCCGCGGCAACCGGCGCAGTTCGCTGTTCCTGCTCCATCACCGGGGTTTGCGCATTATTCTCCGTTGGTCCGGCGCCCGAATAGATAGCGGGCTCTTCCGGTTTCGCTACATCTTGCGCCGGTGCGAGCGTAGGGACCATCGCGACGCAAGCCGCGAAAGCTAAGCCAAACACTGTCCTTGCGATCATACTAAACCCCAAATGCTCCCTCGGAGTGTTGCTAGAACAAAGGGCGGGGCTTTCAATCCGGCCGAAGAAATTTGCGGCAAAAACCCTCGCCCCGAACCTTGTTTTGATGGTTCGAGGCCGACCCCGTTTAGCGCAGGTTAGGGTGTAAACTTCAAAGAGGCAAGTTACGTTAACGCGATCAATGCTAAGGATCCTTCAACGCCACGCCATAGTACCGAAAAGAGGACATTAGAAGCGGCGAAGATCAAGAGTGAAAGGAAAGTAGGGATTGGCTGCCGGCTCTTTGGGCGTCATCGGACCTGGCGTGTGTCCGAATGCGTCGAAGCGAGCGAGCCGGCGTGTTTCAGCCTCTAGAGCGTTGACCGGAAAAGTCTCGTGCGAGCGGCCGCCAGGATGCGCGACATGGTAGCGGCAGCCCCCAATTGAACGTCCGGACCAGCTATCGACAACATCAAAGACAAGAGGGGTATGCGGCTCGATCGTAGGCTGCAGGCATTGTGGCGGGCGCCAAGCCCGGAAGCGAATGCCAGCTACCGCTTCTCCGGCCGTTTCACCGGGTTTTAGCGGCACCCTGATGCCGTTGCAGCTCAGTTGATACCGGGTTCCAAGATTTCCTCTTACTTTGGCCTGTAGCCGCTCAAGGGATGAATCGACGTAGCGCGCCGTGCCGCCGGGACCGCCTTCCTCACCAAGAACGTGCCAAGGTTCCAGCGCGGTGCGCAGCTCAAGCTCAATGCCGTCATAGGTGACGGTTCCGCACACGGGGAAGCGGAACTCGAAGTGCGGTGCAAACCAATCCAACTCAACTGGGAAACCTGCTTGGCGAAGGTCCGTGATCACGCCTTTGAAGTCCTGCCAAATATACTCTGGCAGCATAAACCGGTCATGGATCTCGGTCCCCCACGGGATAAGCTCCCGCTTATAGGGCTTCTCCCAGAACCAGGCGATGAGCGCACGCAAAAGAAGCTGCTGTGCCAGGCTCATTCGTGCATGGGGTGGCATCTCAAAGGAACGGAATTCAACAAGCCCAAGCCGCCCCGTTGAGGTGTCGGGGGAGTAGAGCTTATCGATGCAAATTTCTGCCCGATGGGTGTTTCCGGTAGAGTCGATCAGCAGGTTGCGGAAAATACGGTCGACAAGCCAAGAAGGAATCCAGCCGCAGTCTTTGTCCGGCACTTGCGTGAACGCGATCTCCATCTCGTAGAGCGAGTCGTTGCGCGCCTCATCGATGCGTGGGGCCTGGCTAGTCGGGCCGATGAAAAGGCCCGAAAAGAGAAAGGAGAGCGAAGGATGGTTCTGCCAGTAAGCGATCACGCTACGGAGAAGGTCAGGGCGGCGCAGGAAAGGGCTATCGGCAGGCACCGCCGCGCCAAGCACGATGTGATTTCCGCCGCCCGTGCCGGTGTGGCGGCCATCGACCATGAATTTCTCTGTGCCAAGGCGGGCCTGATGCGCTTCTTCGTAGAGCGTTTCCGTGATCTTGACCGCTTCGTCCCAACTCGTCGCCGGATGAATATTAACCTCAATGACGCCTGGGTCGGGCGTGACCTTGATCGAATTGAAGCGCCAGTCCGTTGGTGGCGGGTACCCTTCGATATGGACGGGCTGCCCGGTAATTTTTGCCGTCTCCTCAACTGCGGCCACTAGTGCGGCATAATCTTCGCCATCGTAGACAGGCGGCATAAACACGCACAGATGTCCGTCCCGAGGTTCGATCGCCATCGCGGTCCGGACGGTACCGTAAACCTCGCTAGGGGAGGCGCGTGCCTCCGGCGCGGGCTGCAGGGCGACGGATTGACGCCTATCGGCAAGCAGCACTTCGCGGGGCGCCATCGCACCACGGGGAGCGAATGGATCGATCGGCCATACTTGCGGGTAATCGCCGTCTGGCACATAGGGGAGCGATCCAATGGGCAGGCGGAAGCCGACAGGCGAATCTCCGGGAATTAGGAATAATCTCTCGCGGCGCAGGCCCCATCGCTCTGTTACCCACCGCCGCCCACGCTCCCGGCTTTGCCAGACCTGAATCGGCATAACGTAGCCTACAGGTTTATCGAGGCCGCGCTCGAAGACCTTTACGACTCGGGCCCGTTCTTGCGGATCCGCAAGCTTGTTTGAGGCCGCGTCAAGATCGATCGGCAGCTTCTGTTCGATCAGCAGGAAATGGGCGGGGTCTTCGTAGGCCGGAACGGCGCTGTCGGCGGGAAGGCCAAGTTGGCCTGCAAGTGTTGCCGCGAACTTCTCTGCGTCCTCCGCAGCCACTGCCTTCGCTGGGACCTCAGGGTCGATGAGTTGATCCTTTTCCCAAAGCGGCTGAGCATCCTTGCGCCAGTACAGCGAGAACGACCACCGCGGCAACTGCTCGCCCGGATACCATTTGCCCTGCCCATAATGGAGGAGGCCGCCGGGCGCGAACCTATCGCGCAGACGCCGGATGAGGTTTTCAGCGTAATGGCGTTTGGTAGGGCCGGCGGCCTCGGTGTTCCATTCGGCGGCATCCACGTTATCGATGGAGACAAATGTCGGTTCACCGCCCATGGTGAGGCGAACGTCGCCGGCTTGCAGGCGCCGGTCTACCTCATGACCTGCCCGAGCGATCGTCTGCCACTGCGCCTCCGTGTACGGTAAGGTCACACGAGGAGTTTCCAAAATGCGCGTCACCTTCATATCGAAGGTGAATTCGACTTTTGCCTCGTCATGAATCCCAGAAATCGGGGCCGCACTTTGCGGGGAAGGAGTTGCGGCGAGCGGGATATGGCCTTCGCCCGCAAAGAGGCCGGACGTCGGGTCGAGGCCGATCCAGCCCGCGCCCGGCAGATAGACTTCAGCCCAGGCATGCAGGTCCGTGAAATCGTGGTCACTGCCTACAGGTCCATCCAGCGCCTTCACGTCTGGCTTGAGCTGGATGAGGTAGCCCGACACGAAACGTGCTGCCAGCCCGTAATGCCGTAGGATATGCACCAGGAGCCAGCCGGAGTCGCGGCACGACCCAGATGCTTTCTGCAGCGTCACTTCCGGCGTCTGTACGCCTGGCTCCATTCTAATGAGATACTGAATATCGCCCTGAAGCTTTTGATTCAGCGCCCAGATGAAATCGAGTGAGGTTTTGACCTCGAAGTGCAGGCCTTTTAGATATTTCCTTAGGAGCGGCCCTGGTTCGCTTGCTTTGAGATATGGTGCCAGCTCATCCTTGAGAGCCGCCTCGTACTCGAATGGCCAATCGCCCGCGTATTCGTCCACGAAGAAGTCGAAAGGGTTAATGGTGGCCATGTCGGCCACGAGATCAACCACGACACTGAATTCGCGTGTTTTTTCAAGAAAGACCAGGCGGGCGAGATAGTTGCTGAACGGGTCCTGCTGCCAATTTATGAAATGATCCTTGGGCGTGATGCCGAGCGAATAGCTGAGGATGGGTGTACGGCTGTGAGGCGCCGGGCGAAGCCTGACCACTTGAGGCCGAAGGCCAGTGGGCCGGTCGTAGGTGTATTCGGTGCGGTGGGTCAGGGCGACGTGAAGGGCCATGGTTCCTCTTGGAGCAGCTCTGGCGGAGGAGCGGTTAGGTTAGCTCACGGCCCACTCCAAAGAGCGGCGGGGGAATGAGCATTGCTTTGTGGTTGGCCGAAGGGAAGCGAACTTTTGAGGTCCGCCCGCCACGCTTCATGCGCTCGTAGCATTCCAGCCAGGACGGCAGTACCCGGTCTTCTTGCTCCCAATGCGTTACGGAAGCTTCGTCGCACCAGCGCATGAGGCTTGGCATGATTTTGCCATGAGCGCCGGACGTCATAAAGGAACGCATGACTTCCTCGTTTTCCCAAATGCTCGCGGTCCAGAACGTAGCCTTGGCATCACGCAAAATGGCGACGCCGATAAGGCCGGGTGATCTCTTCGCCTGCCGCATCGAGCGGAGCGCAGCCAGGACAAATGCTGGGAGGTACCACCAACGGCGCAGCCGGAGACGCGTGATGGAAACGAAGGCCATCGCCGCAATGATCCTTTCATGCTTTGCCGGATGCAAAGCTTATGCCTAGTGGGAAACGATAGGACGCAGCACGGTTGCGGGTTTCTCGCCGGCATTCTATTTTGCAAAAAGACCGGAGTGCAATGATGGCGTTTCAACAACAGCATACTCTAATCTTAGTCCGCGCCGAATGGGACGAGGCCGCCGGTGTCTGGGTTGCGAGCAGTGCCGATATTGAAGGCCTCGCAACGGAGGCGGCGACCCTGGAGGGGCTGCGTGAAAAAATACTTACGATGGTGGCGGAGTTGGCAGAGATCAACGGCATAGACTCGAACCTGCCCGAGATCCCAATTCATATCATGACCGGCCAAACGGCGCGCATTCCCAACCCGAACTTTCGTTGATGCCCTCTTATGAGAAGGACGTGCGCGCCTCTCTTCGGGAGCATGGTTGCTCGTTCTACCGGCAGGGCAAAGGTGACCCCGAAATTTGGTTCAGCCCAATCACAGAGCGCTATTCCACGGTGGATGGGAAGATCAAATCCCGCCATACGGCAAATGAAGTCCTGAAGCACGCCGGGATCGGAAAGAAATTCTGGAGGAAGGAAACCAAATACCCCCCGGGCCCTAGCGCGATGTCATTGTCTGCGATTGCGATTGGGTCACGATAGGCGGTGCCGCTTCCACAGGGCGCGCATAGCCGAAGAAAGCCCGTCCCAATTCGTCGGTGAGGTGAATGAGACTGAGCTGTACCCAATCGTTGAAGCTATGCAACCTTTCAAGCAGATGCTCGTCGTTGCTCGCGGTGCCCAACCCGGCCATCATCTCTTCGACTAACTCCGCGATGGCAGACGCATGGCGTAGCCCGAAATTCCGCCGCAGAAGCTCAATCATGGTCTGGATTTCGCCAAGGCAGTAGGCGATGGAGCGAGGCACCCTCGAGTCGAAGACCAGAAATCGGGCAACTTCCCGCGGTTCGATATGGCGAGGGAAAATGCGGCGATAGGCATGATAGGCCGAGGCCGCCCTCAGAAGGATGGTCCAGAAAGTGAAGTCGAAGCGCCCCTCGTCCTGGGCCACGCCCGTCTGCTGCTGGGCAAACCGCACATCGAGCAGGCGGGTTGTCTGATCTATACGCTCAAGAAACAAGCCCAGTCGGAAAAAAGGCCAAGTCTCGTCCCGGTAAAGCGTACTTTCCGCCGCACCTAGCTGAGCATAGCAGCCGCGCTTGATCGCATCGCAGGTCCGCGAGAGGCGGACTTCCGAGAAATCACTCGGCCCGAAAGCGAAGAGCCGATTACAGAAGTCGTTGAGCTGGTACCACATATCGGTCGACAGCATCGGCCTGAGGGCCCTGGCGTTTTCTCGCGCCGTCCGTATCGAGGACTGTATCGATCCAGGATTGTCGGCATAGACCATATAGAAGCGGATGACGTTTTCGGCGCTCGGCTCTGGAAATGCTTTAGCGAATGCGGCCTCGTCGGAATAAAGCGCCACGATCCACGCCCAGGAATTGTCCTCCCGGCCCCTCTGAAAGGATGTTTGCGTGTCGAGGATGCGGGCCAGGCTTTCGGCACGCTCGAAATAACGTGCCATCCAGAAAACGCTTTCGGCGTATCGCGAGAGGAGGCTGCTCAAACGTCAATCCTCCCGTAAAACCCAAGTATCTTTTGTGCCGCCGCCTTGGCTGGAATTGACGATAATAGAACCGCGCTTCAATGCGACGCGCGTAAGGCCGCCTGGCAAGAGCCAAGTCTCCTTTCCGGTGACTGCGAAGGGCCTTAGATCAACGTGGCGCGGCTCGACCCCATCCTCGGTCAAAGTGGGGCAAACCGAAAGTTCGATCATAGGCTGGCTTATGTAATTCGATGGGTTTGCTTTTAGCTGCTCGCGGCAAAGATCGATCTCAGCCTTGGTTGCCTTCGGCCCGACGCAAATTCCATACCCGCCCGATTCACCCACAGGCTTGACCACAAGCTTTTCCAGATTATCGAGTGTGAAGGAGAGCCCTTCTGCCTCACGGCAGATGTAGGTCTGAACATTTGGGAGTATGGGCTCCTCATCCAGGTAATAGCGGATGATACGCGGTAAGTAGGCATAAACCGCCTTATCGTCGGCGACACCCGTCCCCACGGCATTGGCGAGCGTCACGGTCCCGCTGCGAACGGCGCGCATGAGACCTTTTACGCCAAGAATGCTTTCGGGGTTGAAAACCTCTGGGTCAAGAAAATCGTCATTCAGCCGGCGGTAGATGACGTGAACCGGCTTTGGACCCGATACCGTCTTCATGAAGACCTTGTCTGCGTCCACGAACAGATCGCGGCCTTCGACCAGGGGAATGCCAATCTCTCTGGCAAGGAATACGTGCTCGAAATAGGCCGAGTTGAATACACCCGGCGACAAGAGTACGATTTGCGGATAGGCAACGCCAGGCGGGGCAACCTCCAGGAGCTTATCGCAGAGCTGGGTGCCGTATTCGGAGACGCTTTCAATCGCAAATCCGTTCATGAGATCCGGAAATGCGCGTTGCATCAGATGCCGGTTTTCTACCACATAGGAAACGCCGGAGGGTGTGCGGGCATTGTCTTCGAGCACAAAAAAATCACCCTCGGGGTCGCGGATGATGTCTGTACCGCCAATGTGAACATAGGTGCCGCAAGGTGGGTCGTAACCGATCATCTCGGGCCGGTAATTCGAGTTGCCGAGCACGAGCTCTGCCGGCACTACACCTTCCTTGAGAATCTTTTGCTCGTGATAGACATCCCAGATGAAAAGATTGAGGGCCTTGATCCGCTGCTTGATGCCCCGATCAAGTTGACTCCAGTCGGAAGCCGTGATCGCGCGCGGGATAACGTCGAAGGGAAGGATGCGATCGATGGCCGTGCGATCGCTGTAAACCGTGAAGGTTATTCCGAGCGTGAAGAGCTCGCGTTCCGCGTCCTCTGCCCGTTCGCGAAGCTGCGAGAGTTCAAGCTGTTGAAGGCGATGCCAAAGAGCAGTGAGGCGCCTGTTACGGCGGTCCGCCGTGCCGGTAAGCTCGCAATAGCAGGGGCCTGAATCGTAATCGTCGAGCGGCGCCACTGTGGCTGGGTTTTTCAATGCTGTTATTGTCGCCATGCCACCTCGAAAGGGTTGGGGCGCAAGCGCAACCCTAAATGGGTTGCAGCGCGGCTGCTGACCGCAAGAGTAACATGGCAACTTCCTGTGCCGGAATAGAAATCTAAGCTTAAATATTGCGCAGTTTGTCCACTTCACTGCACAAGCTTTGAGCAAGGATGGCTTCAAATGCCTTCTTGGAAAACTTAGCTTCCCTGCACAAAGGGTTCGAGCCCCGCAAGGCGCAGCCGGGGCTCCACGGCTGGTATCTTTCTGGGAGGATAGGGCGCAACCGCCTCAGCGATGGCCGTGATATGTTCGGGCGTGGTTCCGCAGCATCCGCCAACAATGTTGAGAAGGCCGTCGGCAGCCCATTCGCGCATATTGCCCGCCATGAACTCAGGCGTCTCGTCATACTCTCCCATGGCATTTGGAAGGCCTGCGTTGGCGTAAACGCTGACATACGCATCGGCCAGCTTTGAAATTTGCGCGACAGAAGGGCGGAGCTGCTCAGCGCCAAAAGCGCAATTCATACCAATGGAAAAAGGCTTCAAATGCCGAATGGAGTACCAAAAGGCTTCCGGCGTCTGCCCTGAAAGGTTGCGTCCGGAAAGGTCCGTGATCGTGCCCGAAATCATGATTGGCAGCTCGATGCCCATAACCTCGAACGTGTTCTTTACGGCAAAACCGGCCGCCTTCGCATTCAGCGTGTCGAAGACCGTCTCAATCAGGATCGCGTCAACGCCACCCTCGATCAGCGCGCGTGCCTGTTCGCCATAGGCCGAGACCAATTCGTCGAAGGTGATGTTTCTCATTC
>JBAUNL010000063.1:0-4570 GCA_049579205.1 Rhodomicrobium sp.
GCGAGAAGACCATCCCAGCGCCAGAGATCACCCTCTTTTGTGACGAGCCGCTGACCGGGACCAAGGCTGCCTTTGAGCCGGTCGCCGTCGGCTTTGCTGGCTACAACACCAATTTGTGCGAGCCTGCGCGAAAGCTCCAAGGGCCCGCGCACAAAGGCCGAAAGAGGTTCCGCCCCCCTCGGTAGAGACGAGGCGCCGCCACTATCGCTGACGAGCGTCCAGCGCGTGGGCGCTTCCTTATCCGCTGTCACATCGAGATCGTCGCCAAGCGCGGCGCCGAGGGCGATCTCATAGCCCGGCTTGACCGAAATTTGGTCGACCACCGGCTTGAACCGTCCCGCCTCGGCTGGCTTCAGCAGCTTTATCAGTGTCGCGACTTCTGCTTCCAGGCCTTTCGCCTTGAGCCGCGCCGCCTGGGCCGCGTCGCGTGTGTCCTTCTCTTTCAATCGCGAGGCCGCAACGGTTTCCTCCGCTGTGAGGATGTCGCCTTCCAACGCTTCAAGCTGGGCCTCCAGCCGCGCCACTTCCTCTCGCAGTGTCTCCACCGGCGAAACTTCGGCGGCTTTCGCCTTGTGTTCCGCGATCTCGCGCTGGATATTGGCTTCCTGACCGGCAAACCGGTTCGCCAGGGCGCTGTGCTCCGCGATCTGGGTTTCGAGCTGACGGCGCTCCGCCCTAAGCTCTGCGGCCTTCGCGGTCATCGCGGAAAGGGCAGCCTCCGCCTCGTTCAATTGCGCGAGCGCCGCTTCCGCTTTCAAGGATGCTGCCGCGCGCGCTTCCGAGCCATCACCCTGACTCTTGATGGCCTCCTCCTCGCGATCGAACCTTTCCAGCAGCTCCCGCGCCTCGGCAATGGCCTCGTTCTCACGCTCGGCATCCGTCTGGATTTGGGCAAGCCTCGCCTTTAACTCGGCCTCCCGTTCCTTGGCACGAGCCTCTTCCTTATCCAGGGTATTCCGTTCGACCTCGATCCGGTGCAGGACCGCCGCGCGGGTGGCCTCCTCATCGCGCAGTGGCTGCAGTGCCTCCGCCGCTTCTGATTGCATGCGTAAGGCGGCTGCTTCCGCTTGCGTAAGCTGGCCCACGGCGCGAAGCGCGTCCAAAAGATGAGCCTCTTCCGATTGAACAGCGCCGTTTGCAGCCGCGTAATGCTGGAAATGCTGAAGGGCTTCCAGCTTGCGAAGCTCGGCCGTCAGCTCCTTGTATTTCTGCGCCTGCCGGGCTTGGCGCCGCAGGCTTTGCAGCTGACTGCCGATCTGCCCGATGATGTCGCGGAGGCGTTCGAGATTGGCTTCGGCTGCCCTGAGGCGCAATTCCGCTTCGTGACGGCGGCTGTAGAGACCGGCAATGCCGGCGGCGTCTTCCAGAATGCGGCGCCGTTCCTGAGGTTTTGCATTGATGAGCTGGCCGATTTGGCCCTGCTGAACCATGGCCTGGCTGCGGGCTCCGGTCGCTGCATCCGCGAAAAGGATTTGAATATCCTTTGCGCGTACCTCCTTGCCGTTCACCTTGTAGATAGAACCGGCCTCCCGCTGGATTCGACGGGAAATCTCGAGCACATCGGCATCGTTGAAGGCTGCAGGAGCGGTGCGCTTCGAATTGTCGATAGCGACCATCACTTCGGCCATGTTCCTGGCCGGCCGTTTGTCCGTCCCAGAAAAGATCACGTCGTCCATGGCGGACGCGCGCATGCTCTTATAGGAGGTCTCTCCCATAACCCAGCGCAGGGCTTCGAGAAGATTGGATTTTCCGCATCCGTTTGGGCCGACTACGCCCGTAAGGCCCGGCCCAATCAAGAGCTCTGTCGGCTCCACGAATGATTTGAAGCCAAGAAGCCTAAGCCTTGAAATTTGCACGCGCGCCGCCCTTTCGCTTGACTGCCCGGACTGACCGGCCAATCAACCGCGCGGCGTTCCGCGTCAGGTTGATTTAGGCGCGGCTTTCTGAGGCATGGGCTGCTGAGCCTGCGGCTGTGCCGGCGGCGGACTTGCGAGAGCCGCCTCGATGACACCTTGCATCTCCTCAAAGGAGACCGCGCCCGCAACCTTCTTACCGTTCACAAAGAAGGTTGGGCTAGCCGTCACGCCGTATCCCTTGCCTCGCTCCTTCACCAATACCAGCCCTTCATTCATGCTTTGATTCGCCAGGCACGCGTCAAATTTGTCTCGCTTCAGGCCAGTGAACTTCACAAGATTGTAGATTGCGTCTCTCTTTACCTCAGGCCCGGTCCAGTCTTTCTGATGAGCGATAAATTTCTCGACAGCCTTCAAATAGTCTTTCGCCGGAACGCAGCGCACCGCCGCGGCTGCGGCCGTTGAGGCGTTGTCTTCAGGAAATTCGCGTATAATCAACCGCACCTTTCCCTTGTCAATGTACGCTTTTTTCACCTTGGGAAGCGTCTCCGATTGGAAGGCGCCACAACCTGTGCAGCTCAGCGATACATATTGCACGATGGTCACCGGTGCGGTTCCCTTACCGAGCGCAATATCTGCAAGGGCCCCCGGTTGCGCAATCTCGGCGGCACTGGGCGGTTGATCGGCTTTTGGCTTCGCCGCTTGCGCTGTGCTGCTATTGAAGAGGTTGATGGATGATATGGAATGAATGTCCGCCATTCCACCAGAGCATCCGCCGAGCCCCATGGCAGCAACGGAGACGGCTACCGTCCAAGCTGCTACCGATTTCCGCCTCACCCCCGTACCGGTCATCTTTAAGTTCCTTTACTCGTATTCAAATAGGGCTTCATAGCTTCAACCACGGCTTGCATCGTCGCCGCTCCCTTGAGCTGTGTCCCGTTTACAAAAAAAGTTGGCGTGGCATTCACGCCCTTTTTTTGTCCTTCGTCCCTCACGGCAAGGATTTTCTTTTGCAGTGACTCATTATCAATGCATTTATCGAACTCTTCGCCTGTCATTCCGGCTTGCTTCGCGAGCTGCTTCAAGGGTGCGAGAGCGTCCTCCTTGAACGCCCACTCATCCTGCTTTGCGAAGAGCATATTGACGAAAGCGAAGTAGCGGCTTGGATCGAGGCAGCGCGCGACCACCGCGCCCGCAAGTGCGGAGTCGTTTAAAGGAAACTCCCGGACAACATAACGCACTTTGCCCGTATCAATGTATTCGGACTTAAGGGTAGGCAGCACGTCCTTATGGAATGCCGCACAGTGAGGACAGCTCAAAGAGGAATACTCTATGATCGTGACAGGCGCGTTCGGACTGCCGAGCGCCATTTCAGGAAGCAGCTCTTTAGATGTCTGCGTGCCTTGAGCTTCATCGGCCGCGCGGGCGGATTGGATCAGACCTTCGCCACCACGCAGGAGGTTGAAACCAAGAATAGCGGCAAAGACAGCCGCAAAAGAGAAGATAACGAAGTTGCGGTTCTTGAGCAAAGGGCCCTCCAATTGAACACGGCTTCACCGTGTTTTGGAGCGGCGCAAAAGAAAATTCAAGTCAATCTATGAGAGGGCGTGTATCAACGGGTCGCCTCCCGAGCTTCCACGCCTGCCGCCATGCGTTCGAGGGCAGCAGCCAAACGGCTGCATTCGGGGCCTGTGCTGTGTTTCCGTGTGCGAATGACGCTGGGGGTGGCTCTTGGGGCGCTGGCCTTCACCGGCGCCTGGATAAGGCGCAGCTCTGCCACGGCCTTGTAGCCTAGCGCCTGATTAATTCTTTCGATGAGCTGCGGTACTGAATATTGAACCTCAAGTGCTTTTGAAGGATCAACCTTCAAAAGCAGCGTGGAAGGTGCATTTCTCTGGTTCGTTCCAGGCTCTGGGGCCGCCCTGGTTAATCTCGTTGGCAGCGTATAGGAGGCTAGCGACGGGCCTGCAATTGCTAGCCACTGCGAAAGCAATCCGCATAAAACAGTTCCACCGCGGCTTAAGGCCTCGCCTGCGATGGGAGCAACAAATCGGCCTATAGCGGCAGGGCCCGAAAAGGCGGACGGAGAACCTGGGGAGTTGCCGCGCGAGCTTGAAATTGGCATAGCCCACGGGTTGGCTGATTCGAGCCACGGCCGGAATAGAAGCACCAGCAGATGCGAAGAAAAGCCGTTAGCTGATGCCAAAAAGCCACATACCTGAAATCCCATTCGCGCCGGCGCGCTTTCAGCAGGCGCTTCTGAAGTGGTACGCGGAGGCGCGGCGGGATCTGCCGTGGCGTGCAAAGGCCGGAGAAAAGACCGACCCTTATCGCGTCTGGCTTTCCGAAATTATGCTTCAGCAAACGACTGTCAAAGCCGTAATCCCCTATTATGAGAAGTTCATCGCTAAATGGCCAACAGTAGGGGCGCTCGCACAAACGCCGCGCGATGAAGTTCTCGCGGCCTGGGCAGGGCTCGGCTACTACACTCGTGCAAGAAACTTACATGCCTGTGCGCAGATTTTGGCTAGCGGCTTCCCTGTGCACGAGGCCGGCCTCCGCCAACTTCCCGGCATCGGCGCTTATACCGCAGCAGCGATCGCAGCCATCGCTTTCGGCGAGCCGGCCGCCGTGGTGGATGGCAATGTTGAGCGTGTGCTGGCGCGTCTCTTTGCCCTGGAGACGCCTTTGCCCTCTGCGAAGCCCATAATAAAGGC
>JBAUNL010000064.1:0-3438 GCA_049579205.1 Rhodomicrobium sp.
AGGCTACCGGACGTTTTCCTTACTTGATCGGCGATCCGTTCATAGCCTCTTGCAATCTCTTCGAGAATATCTTTCGTAGTTTGATCCAATATTTGCTTCGCGGTTTCACGCACCTCTTTTGCCCGGCCCAGCCAATGGGCCGGATTATCCGTTACCTTGCTCATATTTTCCTCGGTCTCCTCTTACAAAGAGAACAAATCTATTAGGCATAGGTTTCCGCAAAACTCTCTGGAGTAAACTGGCCGCGTGATGGAACCGGCGGTGCCGTTAGCGTTTTTCCAAGCCAGCCTACGGCTTTAGCGGAGGCATGATGGCTGAGTCTTTACCGGACCACACGCCGGAGCATTGGAGGCAATGCGCCGAGAACGTGCGCAACCAGGCGCGGGAGATCAGGGATCCGGTGGTAAAGCGCGAAATGGAAGTGATCGCACAAGGATATGACCGCCTTGCCAGCCACGCGGCGAAGCGCCGCTCGTCAGGCCGTGGCAAAAAGTAAATTTGGCCTGGTGGGTGCCTGCTATCTGCGCCCTATTCCGAGTTCTGAGTATCAAAGAAACGCCAGGGCCGTCCTTGTCTTACGATCACGGCGTTGTTACGTCGGTTCATGAATTGGCTCATGAACCGGTTCCGGCGGAGCAAACGGGATGCGCGGTTGCAGCCAACCGGTCCCACTGAAAAAAGAACCCCGCTTATCGAGAAAGCGCCAAACGGGAATGACCGGGCCGAGCTGACAAGGCAAACACTTGATCTGCGCATCCGCCAGCAGGAGCTCCTGGCCGAGCTCGGAGTGTTCGCATTGCAGCGGACCCCCTTTGCCGAATTGCTCAATCATGCCGTACGCATCGCGGCCGAAGGTCTGCAAGCAGAGTTGTGCAAGATCCTCGAATATGTGCCATCGCAAAATTGCTTGCTGCTGCGAGCTGGCGTGGGCTGGGAGCCGGACCTTATCGGTGTTGCAACCGTGTGTGCGGACCTCGCTTCTCCGTCAGGCTATGCCCTTCGTACCGGCAAACCCGTCATCTCGAACCATCTTGAGAACGAAGAACGGTTCCGCACACCGGAGCTGCTTGCCACCCATGGGGTGCGCCGCGCCATGAATGTGATTTTGCAGGGCGATGACGCGCCCTATGGTGTGCTCGAAGCCGACAGCCGGTCAGAAGGCGAGTTTACCGAAAACGACATCGCGTTCCTGCAGGGAGCGGCCAATATTCTCGGCATGGCTATCGAAAGGCAGCGTTACGAGCGCAGCCTCCAGCTGGCGCTCGAGCAGCAGCAGGTCCTGCTCAAAGAGATCAACCATCGGGTAATGAATAGCCTGCAGATCGTGGCGGCCATGCTCTCCCTGCAGGCGAGCGGCGAAGGGGACGAGGCGCTAAAAGATAAGCTACAGGAGGCCGGAAGCCGGGTCACTGCGATTGCGCGGGCCCATGAGCGGCTTTATCGAAGTACCGATGTCACAAGGATTGATCTCGCCGTCTACCTCTCGGATATCTGCGCGGACTTGAACGATCTTGCCCCGCAATGTCAGATCACATTCGAAGCATCCGGGCCAACGCAGGTCGAGACCGACAAGGCTATCCGCATTGCCTTGATCACAACCGAGCTTGTCACCAATGCCATAAAATACGCCTATCCGCTCGAAACGAAGGGCCAAGTTTGGGTTCGGCTGATGCGGAGTGCGGCACATGCGATCCAGATTTCCATTCGCGATGAGGGCACCGGCGTAGCAGCGGCAGATGCCATCGAGAAGAGTAAAGGCTTTGGCCTTCGCATGAGCCTCTCACTTGTGGAACAGATCGGAGCAAATCTGAAAGTAGAGCGCCGCTCGCCGGGAACGGAATTTCTTATAGACGTTCCATTGAATGTCGTCGGGTAGGGAGAGCGTGTCTGAACGCTTAGTCCACACCGCGGCCGAGCGGCCGCTCTGGCATAACCACTCACCCAAGGGAGATGGATACGGTCGCCGGACGCCTTGCACTGAAGCAAAAACCGCCTCCGGCCTAATGGAAGCGGTTCTGGCATGAGGCTGTGCGTTTCATGCACAACGAAAACGGCCAAGCGCTCGAAGATATTCCAATCAACTTTGCGCATTTAGTAGCCGGTGACCGGCGAACGGTCTTGATCCATGATGCGGTATACTGAGCGGCGCCCGATGCCGAGACGCCTTGGAGCGGGTCGCCGGTCGCTACCGAGGATGCGCAGGGAGCCTACCGCACCTGTAGAGCAGCAGCTCTCGCACTGGATTTGTGCGGTTGTAATTTCGAGAGCGAAGATTTCCTGAAGTAGACCTGCGGCCGCATTGCCATCCAGAAGCGCTAGTCAACGGGTCTATCGAGGATTTTATAGTGGCCTTGTGCGAGGACCGTTCGTGAGGATGCCTGGCCGGGCTATAACCCAGGCCAGAGCGCTGCGGCGAATGGCCTGCTCTCACCTGCCTCCCTCAGATTTTGCCAAGAACTTAAGCTTGGCGCAGTGGCTTGTCTTCGCCAACCTTGGCAGCTAAAGCGTTGGCCTCGTGCATGGTTCTGTGGTGGCTTGCTCACTGCGTAGGCGAGAAGCGCTAGCGTGGCCTCCGACCTTTCTCGATCCGGCGCCACCTGCGTCGCCCACCAACCTCATCGGTGAGTCTCCCTTATTTGCCCAGCGACTGGCGCGACGTTCGGTTACACAGAAGTTCGTTTGCGCCTAAACTTACTTGAGTTAGCATTTATGAACTCAAGAGACGCCATCGGCCCGACTTTTGGGCGTAGAGTAAAGCAGATTGTGGTTCGTTCTCGGCTATAGTCATCAGCGCGGGCAATGCTGTCGCCCACTCAAAGGAAGTTGTTCGAATTTATCCGGGGCGAAATTGCAAAGAGTGGAATCTCTCCGAGCCTGGCCGACATGGCGCAGCAATGGGGTGCTCGGCACCCGCAGCCCGCACACTCCTCCTGAGGCTTTAAAAGCGCGATTACATTCAACCCGGCAGCCCGGCGTCCCACGTAGTGTTGATTACGCAACCCGGCTGAACCAACCTCATCAAGCCAGCAGCAACCACACCGGCGCGCTCACAGATAACTCATGTAGGCTCCAGCGCTGCATGGGATATTGGGCTTTCTTAGCCGGCGTCCCATTCGTGGCGGTAGGAGCTGGGCCATATAAAAAATGGGCTAATCGGGCCGTCTTCGAGCTGTGGAAAAGCAAGCTACCTATTTTCATCCCTACATTAAGGGAGCAAAGGTAATTCTTAATGAAGTCTCCCAACACGCGGCTAATCCCGGTGGGGGCTAGGGCCGCCTGCGGCAGAGTTTGCGGGGTGCGTCTGCCGCAGGCGCCGTCTATGCGTCCGGCGATTGCTCCCCGCCGTGGCATAGGCAGAGACGATTCCGCTGCCTAAGGGACTGTTAGTCAAGCGTAACCTTGGGCATTGGTTTACGGCGTGTATCTCCTCCGCTGTAC
>JBAUNL010000065.1:0-4662 GCA_049579205.1 Rhodomicrobium sp.
GAATTTGACCTGGCCTTCGACAACATCGAGGAAGCGCTGTCCCGGAACTGGCTGCGCTGTGAAGCCGATGAAATAAACGGGATGCCCTGCCGCGAGAGCCTCGCCAATCTCGCTTTCCTTCTTGAACCCTCCAATACCGGGCCCCTGGCCGGCACGGGGGTCCACCACAACGACAGGCCGCTTCCGCGGGTTCGTCCTCATTCCTTCGGGCGGTATGATCCGTGAAAGCGAATAGTTCATTGGACGGGGGAAAGAGTACCCGCTTATCAGTTGCTCGTGCTCATAGCGAAGCACGCTTGCCATCGGCCGCGCAGCCATCGTCGCTTGCTGATCGCCTCGCTGCCGCAAAATGTCGAGGAATAGAATCGACCTTTGATAGGCATCGTTCAGATATTCAAGCCAGGCATTTCCGGCGCTGAGCGCAGGCAAGTCCTCGAGAATCTCGGAGCCAGGAAGTTTTGATGCACTTACGTCCATCGAGCGCACTCCATGCGTGTCATGCAACCAATCAGGTATTCAATAAGATCTGCTCCAGCCGTACTTCACTGTGACCCGGGTACTGGCAGCCTTAACAGAATACAAATACGATAACCTTAAGTTTAGACTTGTTCAATATCAGGAACTTCTACAGTAGAACAATCATTCTAGCTTTGATATATATCAAAATATCTGGCGAGTCGAGAGCGTAGACTGGAATCTTAAACCAGAATTGCTGAGGTTCAGGAGTGGGCCCATGGTATCGCCACAGTCAGCAGTAGCTCCGAGTTCGCACGAGTTTCATCGGCTTTTCATCGGAGCGTGGTTACTCTGCTCACTTTTCTACTTCGTACAATATGCTCTGAGGTTGCTCTGAGGTCGGCGCCCGGGGTCATGGTGCCGGAGCTGACGGGCGCGTGGGGCTTGAGTGCGCTTGGCTTTAGTTCATTGCTTGGCTTGTATTACTACACCTATGCAGCCTTTTCGCTTGTCGCGGGCGCATCACTCGACCGCTATGGCGCGAAGTGGACAATTCCCGCCAAGGCGTCGCGTGTCTTGCTGTGGGCACAATTCTCTTTGGGTGGGGCAGCGTCACCGAAGCTCAGATCGGCAGACTTTTGCAGGGTGCCGGATCGGCCTTCGCGTTCGTTGGCGCGGTATATCTCGCGGCCCATGGTTTTCCGGGCCGCTACTTGGCGACGGCTGTTGGCGCAACCCAGAGTTTCGGCATGCTGGGCGGGTCTGCTGGCCAGTTCGCGGTCTCTCCCATCGTTCACCGCGTGATAGGCTGGCGAGACTTCTGGATGTATTCCGGAGTGGCCGTCTTCGTTCTCGCAATCATCATGTTTATTGCGACCCCGCCTGAGAAAGACCGCTCCGCCGCCAGTGCCGCCAGTCAAGGCACCCTCCTGGAGATGTTTGTGCCCTACAAGACAGTGCTATCCAATCCACAATCCTATATTTGCGGCTTCTGCGCGGGCCTTCTCTTCTTGCCAACGACGGTCAGCGACATGATCTGGGGCGTTCCGTTGCTGGAGCACGGTTTTGGTGTGGAACATGCCACCGCTGTCAATCGCGCAGCGACGGTGCCTTTGGGCTGGGCGTTCGGCTGCCCGATCTTGGGTTATGTTGCCGACCGCATCGGCCGGCGCAAACCCGTCGTGATTGTTAGCGCAATTGCCATGCTCGTGCTTGTCGCAGCAATCTTCTATCTCCCTTCCTTCCCGCCTTATATCCTCGGCTTTCTGTTCGGTGTCGCCTCCGGCGCGGCCATGATTCCCTATTCCATCATCAAGGAAGTCAATCCCGATCGCGTAAAAGGCAGCGCAACGGGAGCAATGAACTTTCTCGTTTTCACTTTGAGCGCGGTGGCGGCTCCGATTGCGGGATGGGTGCTACAAAAAATATCGGGCGGCGCGGCTCTCAATCTTCAAATTTTCCAACAATGCGGCCTCTTGAGCCTGGGCTGCATTCTGGTCGCGATCATCCTCGCCTTCTTCCTCGAAGAGACGGGATGGGCTGCGCGTAAACCCGAAGCCAGTCCATTGGGCAAACCCCAAAAGGCTTAAAGCACGCGCAGGAGGAGCGCACTCATGCTGAAACAAGCCGATGCCACCCGCATTCATGCGACAGAAGTGGGGACGGGAGCGACAAGGCGGCAACTCCCGCACTGGATCGATCACCTCCCGCCCTGCAACGCGGCATGCCCAGCCGGAGAGAATATTCAAGCCTGGCTTGAGCATGCGCGGTCCGGCCGATGGCAGCAGGCGTGGAAGCAAATCCTCGATGACAATCCCTTTCCGGCTGTGCATGGCCGGGCCTGTTACCATCCATGCCAAAGCAAGTGTAACAGAGGAGAGCTCGACGAAGCCGTAGGCATTCACGCCGTCGAGCGCCTTGTAGGCGATGTCGCCCGCCAGGAGAAATGGCAACCGCAACGCGGCGAGCCGAGCGGGCGCCGCGTCCTCATAGCCGGCGCCGGTCCAGCTGGGCTCTCCTGTGCCTACCATTTGGCCCGGCTTGGCCATGAAGTGGAGGTTCGCGAAGCGACCGAGGAGCCCGGCGGCATGATGCGTTGGGGCATACCGGTCTATCGCCTGCCGCGGGACGTCGTCCACGGGGAAATCGCGCGCATCACCGCGATGGGCGTGACGATCACATGTGGCCGCAAAGTGGAGGACGTGCTGACAGAGAAAACCAAGGGTGGATTCGACGCCGTGTTCCTCGCGGTCGGAACGCAAGCCGCCAACCGGCTCGACATCCCTGCAGCGGATGGTCGCCGGCTGATCGACGGGCTGTCGTTGCTCGAGGAAACAGCCCGGGGGCGTGCGCCTCGACTCGGTCGCGTCGTCGGGGTGATCGGCGGCGGCAATACCGCGATGGATGTCGCCCGCGTCGCCAAACGGCTTGGCGCTGAAGAGGCGGTGCTGATCTTCCGCTACGACCAGCCGCACATGGAGGCGTTGCCAGCCGAGGCAAAAGAGGCGTTCGCGGAAGGCGTAAAGATCCGCTGGCTCTCAGTCGCAAGCCGCTTCGGCGCGAACGGCGTCACTGTCGAGGCCGTGGAGATGGGACCGAACGGCGCCACCATACCCACGGGACGGTTTGAGACTTTGCCCGCCGACAGCCTGGTGCTGGCGGTGGGCGAGCACAGCGAGCTCGACTTTCTGCGTGCCGTCCCCGGCGTGGCGATCGGCCCCCATGACGTGGTTACCGTCGACGACCAGTTCATGACCGGGCATCGCGGCCTTTTTGCCGGCGGCGACATGATTGGCGGCGCGCGGACCATGACGACGGCCGTCGGAATGGGCAAGCACGCGGCGCGCGCGATCGACGCCTATCTCGACGGCGCGCGCTATGAGCGGCCGCCCAAGCACCCGCCGGTCGATTTTAAAATGCTCGATCTTCCGGTGTTCCTGGAAGCGATCCGGCATGCCGAGCCGGAATCGCCGCTCGCGGCCCGCGCTTCGTTTGCTGAAGTCGTGCAGGGCCTCAGCCGCGAGGAGGCACAAGCCGAGTCAGGCCGGTGCCTCTCCTGCGGCAACTGCTTCGAATGCGACAATTGCTTCGCCGCGTGCCCCGAACAGGCAATCATCCATCTTGGCCGAGGGCGACGTTATCGGGTGGAGCCCGATCTCTGCACGGGTTGCGGGATCTGTTTCGAGCAATGCCCCTGTCACGCGATCGAAATGGAGCCTGAGCCCCTGTCAGCGACGGCGCCGCTCGGCACGATTGGCGAGCCGCTCGCGCCGAACCGCTTGCAGGTGCGCATTTGACCACGACGAAATCAACGGAGACTGTCATGGACAAGATCGCGACCCTCGACGGCAACACCGCCGTCGCCCACGTCGCCTATCGCATCAACGACGGGTGCGCCATCTACCCGATTACGCCATCGTCGACGATGGCCGAGCTCGCCGACGAATGGGCGGCTGAGGGTCGGACCAATGTGTGGGGCGTGGTGCCGTTCGTCCAGGAGATGCAGGCGGAGGGCGGCGCTGCCGGGGCGGTGCATGGGTCGCTCCAAGGCGGCGCGCTGACCACGACCTTTACCGCCTCTCAGGGCCTCCTCCTGATGATGCCGAACATGTTCAAGATCGCGGGCGAGCTTACGTCTTGCGTCTTCCATGTTGCGGCCCGGGCCCTCGCTGCCGGCGGGTCCTCCATCTTCGGCGACCATCAGGATATCATGGCGGTCCGTGCGACCGGCTTTGCCCTGCTCAGCGCAGGATCGGTGCAGGAGGCGCACGATCTCGCGCTGGTGGTTCAGGCGGCGACCCTCGAAGCGCGGGTGCCGTTTATCCATTTCATGGACGGGTTCCGCACCTCGCACGAGGTGAATACGCTTGTGATGCTATCGGACGAGCAGATTCGGGCCATGATCGACGATGATCTCGTGCGGGCCCACAGGGAGCGCGCCATGAGCCCACAGCGTCCCAACATCAGGGGTACGTGGCAGAACCCGGACACTTATTTCCAGGTACGCGAAACGGTAAACCCGCATTACCTCGCAACGCCCGGCATCGTGCAGCGCGCCATGGATCGTCTCGCGGCACTGACCGGCCGCCAATATCGCCTGTTTCGCTATGACGGTCATCCAGACGCGGAGCGTGTCGTCGTAGCGATGGGCTCATCGGCCGAGACCCTGCGCGCGACGGTCGCGCACCTGAACGCGCAGGGCGAGCG
>JBAUNL010000066.1:0-5070 GCA_049579205.1 Rhodomicrobium sp.
CGACGCAATCGTGAAGGTCACGAGCTGCGCAATTTGCGGATCGGACCTGCATCTTTACGACGGCTTCATGCCCGGCATGAAGCACGGCGACGTCATGGGGCATGAGTTCATGGGAGAAGTTGTCGAGGTGGGCAGCGACAATAAGAAATTGAAAGTGGGCGACCGTGTTGTCGTGCCTTTCACCATATGCTGCGGCGAATGCGATCAGTGCAAGCGCGGCAACTATTCTGTTTGCGAACGCTCAAACCGGAATAAGGACCTCGCCGACAAGGCGTTCGGCCACACAGTGGCTGGCCTTTTCGGCTATACGCATCTGACTGGCGGATATGCAGGCGGGCAAGCTGAGTATGTTCGAGTTCCTTTTGCGGATTTCGCCCCAGTCAAGGTCAACAATGGCCTTTCCGACGAACAGGTTCTGTTTCTAGGCGACATCTTTCCAACCGGCTGGCAGGCTGTCGTGCAATGCGACATCCAGCCAACCGATACGGTTGCCATCTGGGGAGGAGGCCCGGTCGGCCAATTCTGCATCCGAAGCGCAGTTCTGCTCGGAGCAAAGAAGATCATCGTCATTGAACGGCTTCCCGACCGCATCTCGATGGCGAAGGCGGGGGGCGCGGATGAGGTGATCAACTTTGAAGAAGAAGATGTCTACGAGCGCTTGAACGATCTGACCGGCGGCAAAGGGCCGGAAAAATGCATCGACGCCGTTGGCTTGGAAGCGCACGCAACCGCCTCGTTCGACTCCCTGTGGGACCGCGCAAAGCAGACAATGATGCTGGAGACTGACCGGCCGCATGTACTGAGAGAGATGATTTTCGCGTGCCGTCCGGCCGGCGTGCTCTCGATCCCGGGTGTTTACGGGGGATTCCTGGATAAGATCCCGTTCGGAGCGCTCATGAACAAGGGGCTGACGGTCCGCACCGGACAGACCCACGTCAATCGTTGGACCGACGATCTTCTGCATCGGATCGAGGAAGGGCAGATCGATCCCTCCTTCGTGGTCACCCATAAGGTCGCGCTCAGCGAAGGCCCGCAGATGTACAAGACGTTCCGCGAAAAAGTTGACGGATGCGTCAAGGTTGTCCTCAAGCCGGAAGGATTGGTGTCATGACGGCGTTCGAGATCGTAGCAAAAATCATGGATATGATGCCGCGTTCGAGAAAAAGATCGGCATGGCATCTTGCGCAGCGGCTTGGCTATTTCAGCATCGCGCTCGGCGTTCTAGAGATAATGGCTCCGCGCTTTATTTGCTGGTTCCTAGGTGTCAGGCGCGGGCGGCGGCTCGTCTCCTTCTTCGGATTCCGCGAAGTCGCGACTGGCGTGGCAATCCTAAGTACGCGCAACCGCGCGCCTTTCATATGGGGACGCGTTGCTGGCGACGCCCTTGATCTCGCTGCCTTGATGGCGGCGTTTATAGCAAGCCGGCGCAGGCCACTGGCCGGATTAGCGCTCGGCTCGGTCGCGATGATCACCATGATCGATCTGATTTGCGCGCAAACGCTTTCAGTTGATGCCATGCGCAAGCGTGGACGCATCCCGGATTACAGCAACAGGTCTGGCCTACCCAAGGGCAGAGAACAAATAAGGGGCGCGGCTAGGGAAACTGGCGTCTCTCCCGTAGTATCGCCTACAGGCGTGACCCTGGTGCAGTAGCGGTCCTTTAGGCGGGTGGCTCTGCGAAGCCGTCCGCCAGCGTTATTCCTACGCGGGGAATGCGCGAAGCAGACGACGGAGAATAATGCTTGCGCCCTAGGCGGAAGCAGCGCAGATGGCGTTGCTGTGGATGCGGGGGATCCCGTGCTCTGCGAATGACCGTAAAGCCGCATCGAGCGAGCCATGAGCGTCAATAGCCCGGCAGGCATCCTCGATTATAATCGGGCGATACCCGCTCGCGTCCGCATCCTCTGCTGAATATCGAACGCAAAAGTCGAGCGCCAATCCCGCGCAAAAGACGCGTTCGAAGCCGCGTTCCTGCAAATAGCCAGCAAGGCCTGTCGGCGTCGCGCGGTCGTTTTCAAAGAAGGCCGAGTACGAGTCGATTTCCGGGTGATATCCCTTCCGCAGAATGAGTTCTGCATGGGGAACGTTGAGCCCGGCATGGAACGCGGCTCCGTTCGTTCCCTGAATGCAGTGATCCGGCCAAAGGACTTGGGGACCGTAAGGAAGCATTACGGTCGCGAACGGCTTCTTGCCTGGATGCGCAGAAGCAAAGGAAAGGTGCCCGCGCGGGTGCCAGTCCTGTGTCAGCACCACATGTTGAAAGCTCTTCGCGATGCGAGTGATCAGCGGCACGATTTCGTCGCCGCCGGGCACCGCAAGCTGGCCGCCAGGGCAGAAATCGTTTTGTATGTCAACCACGAGCAGAATATCGGTTCCGCCGAGTTTGACTTGTTCTGTCATGGCGAGGCAGCCCTTTGTCTAGCAATGAACCTGTCTGCCTCCTCTGCAAGCTTGCGCACGGGCTCGCCTATCGAAACAGGGTAGGAGCTTTCCGGGTCGAGGTTCTGCAAGTTCGCCGGCAGACGCCGAAGGTTTTGTGCAGATCGCTCTCTAATTTCACTTAGCGCGGGTTTAGGCCCTGTGCGCCGGCCCTCGATCATGACGATTTGAAGCAATGGTTCCCCTTCTTGGCGGTCGCTTTCAAGCGAGACCATATCGCCGCCCATTTGCCCATCTGAGCCGTAGCGCCGCCAAACCTGTTTTCTGCCCGGCCATGTCGTTTTGCCCGGTGAATGCTTCCGGCGAGGCAAGCCGTCATATTCCTGAAGCTTGTAGACACAATCCAACGCCGGACGATCGGATGAAGTCGTCAGGCTTGTGCCAATCCCGAAGCCGTCGATAGGCGCGCCGCCCCGGACGAGTTCGATAAGCACTTTTTCATCAAGCCCTCCACTTACGAAGACGCCCACATCCTTAAGCCCGGCGCGATCGAGGATGTTACGCACACTCCTGCTCAAGTAAGAAAGATCGCCGCTGTCAAGGCGCACTGCCTTCAGCTCGATCCCGCGCTTTTGCAGGCGTTTCGCAACTGCCGCTGCTTTCCGCGCCGCGGCTTCGGTATCGTAAGTGTCGAGAAGAAGAACAAGTCCATCGGGCCTCGACACTGCAAAAGCCTCGAAGGCCGCCGCTTCGTCATCGAAGGCCTCGATAAAGGAGTGTGCCATCGTGCCATAAAGCGGTATCCCGAAAAGCTCTCCGGCCAGTACCGTGGCCGTGCCCGCATATCCGGCGATGTAGCTCGCGCGCGCAGCTATAACGCCCGCTTCCCCCCCATGCGCGCGCCTCAAGCCGAAATCGACCAGTTCTTTTCCAGGGGCCAGCAAGACATGGCGCGCCGCTTTCGAGGCGATCAATGTCTCGAAATGGAGAAGGTTGATGAGTCTGGTCTCCACGAGCTGAGCCTCTGGAAGAGGCGCCGTGACACGCAAAATCGGCTCATCCGCGAAGAACGCCGTCCCTTCGGGCATCGCATGGACCGTGCCCGTGAAGCGGAAGGTGCGGAGATATTCCAGGAAGTTTTCCCGGAAACGCCCCGTTTGCGCGAGCCACTCGATATCAGCGGCAGAGAAGCGAACGCTTTCGAGATAATCCAAGGCTTGCTCAAGACCAGCCGCGACTAAAAATCTCCTGTTAGGAGGCAGGTTCCGCATAAAAAACTCGAACACGGCAGTCCCCGTCTTGCCGTGATCGAGATAGGCCTGCATCATGTTCAGCTGATAAAGGTCGGTAAGGAGCGGGCTGCTCACGAGATCCATGGGTCCGGTCCTTCCGTCTTCCTGCGGACTAAGCAGGCTATGGCGGATCGAGTTCGCTCAGAGCCTTTCGATCTCGTAGTCTTCGCATGACTCCCCGAAAAGGGACAAGCCTTCCTCGAGGTAATCGCCGAGCAATGGCGTCCCCAGAAGATAGCGCGCCGTATGGTGTTCATGCTCCGCGTGGGCGCGCGCCGCTTCCTCCCGAAGGGACGGCCAATCCTCAAGCGTATTATCGCCATCGCGCCCGAGCCAGGTGAGAGCCACAAGGTCGATTTGCTCATCCTCGGTCATCGCAGAAATGAAAGACGCGAGTTCCTGTGCGACAGGATCATCGCGCCGGTCTTCCAGAACCGTTACCATATGATCGTCGGACGGGTTCGAGCCGTCTTCCAGCTCCGTGTTTGCGTCCTTTACGTCGAACTCCCGCGCCTTCACGATCACAAAGCAAACCTTTTCTCGCGTGATGGTCAGATCGGCGCCTTCGTCTGTTTCATCGGATTCTTCTCTGTTCGCCATATTGGGGCTCCTCTAACGAGCGCTCTAAAATTGGCGCAGTTCGAGCGGCTGCGCATTGATTGACATCAACGCAGCCTCCGGCGTGGTTGTTCATTCGGGGTTCTGCCGCCTTGAGGCTGGGATCGGTTCTAGACCTGCCGCGCTAAGCCGCGGATGCGGACCAGCCGGACGAGTACGCGAGGATTTTTTTCAGCGTCTGATTGGGGGAAAGAAAAAAGCCGGCCCAAGCGAAATCACAGACTTGGCCGGGAGCGGCAAACCCGGCCCCTCCGGAGAAATAGTGGAGCATCCATCAAGGATTTCAGCCGCCGCTGCCATAGGGCCGCGTGATAACCTCCAGCATATGGCCATCGGGGGCCTTGAAATAGAACCCGCGCCCGCCATCGTGGGTGTTGATCTCTCCCTCTTTGGTATTTGCGGGATCGGCCCAATATCTAAGGCCTTCCTCTTTCACCCGGCTGAAGATCTGATCGAATTCCTCCTCGCTCACCAAGAAGGCGTAATGTTGCGCCGCGATCTCTCCGTCCTTTTCCATGAAATCCAAGTTTACGCCGTTTGCCACCGCGACCACCTGAAACGGCCCGAAACGCTTGGGCGAGGACAGTCCTAATATCCGCGAAAGGAAGGCCGCGGATGCCATGCTATCGCGCGACCAGATGATCGTATGGTTGAACTCATACCGTATCCGGTTGATTAGTTCGCCTCGTTTGGCTTTGGCCACCAATGGAAGAGCGTGCTAGCCCGGATCGCATCGCGCTGCTCGATCAGGGCGACGCAGCGCTGGCTGACAACCCTTTCG
>JBAUNL010000067.1:0-2409 GCA_049579205.1 Rhodomicrobium sp.
AAGGACGGTGAGTGGTTCCGCCGTGGTCTTCTGCTCATTGTCACTCCTGATTCGCGGGCACCAGCGTGCCCGTCGTCAGGCAGAAATTCCACCTACCGCACCGTCCGAAATTGTGGAGCCACTTCTATGCACCATCAATGCCTGGGACCAAACACTAGGTAGTATCGGGACCGCATGGGCTGCGCATACTGGGCCGCCAGCCGCGATGACCCGGCGATGCACCTCGGTGGCTTCGAGATTCATGTCAACAGGCACAGCGATGTTCAGCACATCGCCCTTGGCGCCAAGATAGGCAAGAAACGACTTTAGGTCCGGGAAGGGAGGCATGCTGCGGCGATACATGGGAGGCCCCGAGTTGGAAAGCGTGCCAAAAAGGTACTCAGCTTTTTGCGCCGGGTACGCCTGCGCGAACGTTAGCGCCTGCCTTCTCGTTTTGACAGCTTCGAAACCGGCTTTCTCCGAGTACTCTTGGCGCACTTGCTGGGTGCATGTTGCGAGAGAGCGACGTTCAATCCCTGTGATGGCGCAAAATCCCTGAACCTCCAGCCGCGGCAGTCTATCAATTCGCCATACGCATTTCTGTGAAGCGGACAACCTGCGGGCTTTGCCCCGTAATTCGGGTGATGGGCGCGATACGCGTGACGCACCCTCGCCTCAGCAGGGCTGAACGCCGCAGGTGCAGAGAGCATCAAACAAGAGACCGTGAGCGCACTGGAAATGATTCTGGAAGGGCATTTCCCCGGTCGCAGATTAAAGCTAAGAGCGCGTTCAACGGCGTCTAATCAGAGACAGATTGATTGAGACTTGCAGCAAGCAGGCATAGCGGTAAGTCTTCGCCGCAAGCCCAATGAGCGAGCACGCCTAAATCCGGCGCAGCTGTTGCGCCCCCGTATTCTCTCCGCTAATCATTGATCGCGCGCATCTAAACAGAAAAATCACGCGCGCTTAAACCAGGGAGAGCGATCATGAAGCCCAGAGCGTTGCTAGCAGGAGCCTTCGTAGCAGTTCTTTCCATATCGGGCGCGTTCGCGCAAACCACCATGTATAAGGTTGATCTCAAAAGCTCGGAGGAAGTTCCGCCAAACACAAGCAGGGGCACCGGAACAGCGGACGTGACCTACGATCCTGTGACCAAGCTGCTCAAGTGGAAAGTCACCTATTCCAGCCTGACCGGTCCGGCCACGATGGGCCACATTCACGGCCCTGCGGACCTTGGAAAAAACGCGCCTGTACTCATCCCCTTCGCAAAAGTGGATAGTCCGATCGAAGGGTCCGCCACCTTAACCGATGCGCAAGCCGCCGATCTAAAGGCCGGGAAGCTGTATATTAACATTCATACCGCCGAGAACAAAGGCGGCGAAATCCGCGGCCAGCTCACGGGCGGGAAGTAGTTAACACAATTGACTCGCGAAGCAATGTAGGTTGCCATTTGGGGTTTCCTCCAGCCCCCGCGCCCGGCACAGTCAATGTACCATGGCAAAGCGACCGGCGGAATAATCTCGGCGCCTATTCGTTATCGGTTTATTGCATCGAAGATAGCCCCTTAGACAAAGCCGCTTCCACCTCATCGGAGGCGGTTTTTCTTTGTTGCAAAGTGAAGCGGGCATCAGGAATAATCCACGCAATGCGCCCAAAGAAATCAGCGCGAAAGTTCCAACCTCAGATTGCGGCAGTGGCACACTAGCCCAAACTGGGAATCGTTTCCTCGATAGCGGCTCAGCACAAGTCACCGGCTGGACGACTGCACAATCTCCCTGAATCTTCAATAAAATTGAGGTCAAAATGAACACGACTCCAATAAGAGCCGTGCATGCCCGGCTACGAGCCAATGGGATCGCATTCATCTCTGGCGACGATGTCTGGACTTACGAGGGATTCGAGGGTGACGTCCGTCGCCTCGCACGCGGACGGTACCCATTGATATCGTTGCACCGGTCTTGAGCTGATATAGATCAATGCTGCTGCGATTAGTTACTTCTCTAATGGCTCCAAAAGCTACCCCCACAAAAAGGAGCCTCCGATGCCGGCCACATCCGTAACTGCATTACTTCAACATCTCCGTCGTCAATGGCTGGCACGCAATGAACTCAACGCGTTGCCGCAGAGCGAGATCGACAACATCGCCCGCGATCTCGGCATGACTGCCCAGGACCTTGAATACCTGGCCGAAAAAGGCCCGGATGCCGCCAAACTGCTTTATGACCGTATGGACGCTATCGGAGTCTCAAAGGACGATGTTGAAAAAGCTGCCAACGGCGTTTTACGCGACCTTGAGAGAACTTGTGCGTGCTGCAATGAAAAGGGCGTTTGCGAAAAAGACTTAAGAAAGCACCCCCAAGACCCGGTCTGGCAGTCCTATTGCCCGAACGCATTCACGCTGTTGGATTTGAAAAAGTTGAAAACCAGCAA
>JBAUNL010000068.1:0-4602 GCA_049579205.1 Rhodomicrobium sp.
GGCCGTCGACCGGGCGCTTGAGAAGATCGAAGAGGGCACCTACGGTTTTTCGGACTTGAGCGGCAAGCGGATACCTAAAGCCCGACTGGAGGTCGTTCCCGAAGCTGTGCTGACCGTCGGGGAAGAAAAGCAGGCGGAACGGCGAAACAGGTAAAACACGCGAAACATCACCGCGCCAGAGCACAACCGCGAAGCTGAGAATTAAGAGCGCGCGAAATTCAAAAAAAGGAGCCAACTTTTTTGAAAGGGCCATGCGCCCGGCCCGTGTGCGAAAAGAAAAGCCGCGGGTGTCGGCTTTCACAAGCGCCGATATCCCGAAAATTCTGGGGCTCAAGCCCGATCTTGTCTTCACCTTCTCCGATCTTCAGGCCGAGATCGTAGCGAGCCTCATCCGCGAGGGCATCGAGGTGCATGCGTTCAACCAGTGCACCGTTCCAGGCATTCTCGACATGGTTCGCCTGGTAGGGCACGATCGTCGGCAAGGCCGAGCCGGGGGTCAAGCTGGCAGAACAGCTCGGGGCCGGGCTCGATGCGATCCGGACAGAAGCGCAAACCCTTCCGAGGCATCCGCGGGTTTATTTCGAGGAATGGGACGATCCGATGATCGCGGGCATTGGCTGGGTATCGGAAATCGTCGCGGCGGCGGGCGGCATCGATGTGTTTGCCGGTCGAGCCACAGCAAAGAGCGCCAAAGACCGTATTGTCAGCGGCGGGGATGTGATCGTTGCTGCGCCCGATATCATCATTGGCTCCTGGTGCGGGAAGCGCTTCCAGCCAGAGCGCGTTAAATCACGTCCGGGCTTTGACAGCATTCCCGCCGTGAAAAACGGGGCGCTGCAGGAGGTCCAAGTCGGCCCTCATTCTGCAGCCGGGTCCGGCGGCGCTAACCGATGGCGCGCAAGCCGTGTCCGCCATCATCCGCGATTGGGCCCGGACAGACCAAAAAGGGGAAGCTCCTTCTCCGCACCAGCCTCGACAAAGTTGGAAACGGTGACCCCCAGAAGCCGGATGCCCTTGGCCGGCGGGAAGATCGATCGAACGAGATCAAGGCTCGCGCGCCTGAGCTGATCTTGGGTTATCACGGCCGCCGCGAAGGTGCGGCTTCGCGTGATGGTCTGAAAATCGGCGAATTTGATTTTCACCGTTACGGTCCGCCCGAAGGCGCTTGCCTTTGCGCACCAGGCCCAGACCTCATCCGCCATGGAGCCCACGCCGGCTTCGATGTCGGGAGGATCTGTGAGGTCGCGAGCAAAGGTGGTTTCTGAACCTGACGATTTCCGAACGCGATGGGCGCTGACGGGCCGGTCGTCGTTCCCATGCGCAATGGCCTGGTACCAGGCGGCGGCATTGCCAAATTGCTCGCGTAGAAAGGCAAGCGGCTTTTCGCGCAGGTCGGCGCCAGTCATGATGCCGAGGCGCCGCATCTTCGCGGCCGTGACCGGCCCCACGCCATGAAACTTCGCCACAGGCATGGTCTCGACAAAGGCGGGCCCCATCTCCGGCGTGATCGCGAACTGGCCATTGGGCTTTCGGCAGTCCGATGCGAGCTTTGCCAGAAACTTGTTGTAGGAAATGCCGGCCGAGGCGGTGAGGCCGGTCTCCTCAAGAATGCGGGCGCGGATTTCCTTGGCGGTCGCCCAGGCGGTCGGCAAGCCGCGCAAATTCTCCGAGACATCGAGATAAGCCTCATCGAGAGAAAGCGGCTCGATCAGCGCTGTATACGCGGCGAAGACTGCATGGATTTGGCGTGAGACCGTTCGATAGGCTTCAAACCGGGGTGGGACAAAGACAAGGTCGGGGCACTGGCGCAGGGCGGTGGTGGAGGGCATCGCAGAGCGGATACCGAAGGCGCGCGCCTCATAGCTCGCTGCGGCGACGACGCCGCGTTTCGCGGGGTAGCCCACCGCCACGGGCCTGCCCTTGAGGCTTGGATCATCGCGCTGCTCGACGGATGCATAGAAGGCATCCATGTCGACATGGATGATCTTGCGAGGCGCTCGGACCAGCATGCCGGGACTCTAGCCGAGTCGGAACGGACTAAGAACGCGTCGGCTCGGCATGCAAGCCGCTATGCACAAAGACTTAAATTGAAGCGCGGCTGACTCGCCGGGTGTTTATCGCCTTTGATCAGGGGGCAAAACGCTCTCGCCTTCGCGCCCGAGCCTTTGTGGCTTCCGCGTCGCGATCGCGCGGCAGTGCGTTGGTAACAAGGGCATGCATAAGCTCATGCACAATGCGATCGACTTCCTCGACAGCGCGATTGAAAGGGATTTCGTTTGCTTTGGAAGGCCGCGTAAATCCGCTGAGCTTACGAATGAACTGCAAGCAGGAAGCGCGAATTTCCTCGTCGGTGGCTGGCGGTTTGAAGTTATGCAGTGTCTTGATGCTTCGGCACATTTCATTCCTTTCGCGAAAAAGTCTGTCTTCAGACGCGCCCGGCAGTACGACAGCCATACTTCGATGCCGAAGGGTCCCCTGGCCTTTGGGCACCACTATTGCCGATCGGCGCCGACGCCCTCCTCACGTGCAATGCGGACAATCCTGCTATAAGCCATCCATCATGCAAGGACCGACCGCACGGCCCATCCTGCCCGGCTACAACTGGCGAACGCTTCTAGCGTTCGCTACCACGAGCGGGAACAAATCTTTCTTGAAAGCGAGCGAAGCCGGTGGGTCTACCGCATCGAGGAGGGTGCCGTCTGCCTGTATAATGGTTCAAGCCTAACATAAGAGTCCAGCCAGATTGACCTACACTTTCCGGCGCAGTGGCCCCTCTCCGAGCGATTGGCGACGTAAATAGCGATAAACTAATTTCTAATCGCAAAGGTTCTGGCAACAACCTATTCTTTGATTCGATAGCATTCCGAGAATTGGTTTCCTGGGCTTCTACTTCCGGGTGTTTTATGATGTTGATACGATTAACTTTAGCAATTGCCGCGATATGTTCAGTCAGGGCTGCTTGGTGTTTTGCGAGCGATACCACTGGACTAACCGACACTACGATCAAGATCGGTCTCTTCGGGCCGCTGACAGGCCAGTCGAAAATCGGCGCCAAACCGGTTTATGGTGCCGCAGCCGTCTACAAGGACGTCAATGACAAGGGCGGCATCCACGGCCGCAAGATCGAACTCGCGATCGAGGACGACGGTTGTGATGGCAGCAAAGGCATCACCGCCGTCAAGAAGTTGCTCTCGGAGGATCGCGTCTTCATGCTGCATGGCGCCTATTGCAGCGCGGTTGCACTGGCAATTAGGCCCGAAATCGCAAGCCGTCCAAACGTCCCCTATGTAGTCCTCACAGCTGCACATCCGCACATTGCCAACCCGCTGCTTCCCAATGTCTTCCAGCCAACCGCCACAGCTCACATCGTTGCGCAGCAGATGGTTGAATTCGCACTGTCGAAGCCAGGGGTGAAAAAAATTGCCATTATCCGCCACTCCGATGAATGGGCATCAGGCTACTTCGAGGCAATAATCCCGGGCCTTGCCAGCCACGGCTTAAGGCCAGTCAAGGTTGAGGCCTTCGAGCGCGGTATGACCGATGCAAGTATACAGGTGCTCTCAATCAAGCAAGCCGCACCCGACGTGGTGTTGGCGCTCCTCTATCCGGCGGAGATCGCGATCTACCTTCGGGACGCTTACAAATATGGGCTTAAAACGGTGACGCTTGGCACCGCGGCGGTCTCCATCGATGACACCGATAAGCGGATCGGCATCCCTGCGGCGGTGAAGGACCTTTATCTCGTCTATAATCTGAGCAGCGTATTGACCTCTTCACAGCTATCGAAATATGCGCAACTTTTCCGGACATACTATCCAGCCGAGGCCCTTGATGCGAAAGCCTTTGATTCCATGGGCGGTGCGCTGGCTGTTGTGGAAGTCCTGAAACGGGCTGGCCGTGATCTCAGCCGTGAGCGCTTTATCGAGGAATTCGACAAGCTGCGCGACTTTAATCCGGGCGTGCAGGCGGGTCCGCTGACGTTCACTCCAACGGACCATGTGGGCCTCAAGCGAATAAAATGGATCGCGCTCGTCCATAAGAAGCCGGCGTTGTTTAATGAGTATCCAGTCCCCCCGGTCCCAAGCCAATAGGGGCAAGATGAGGTTTGGAATTTTGCGAAGTGCGGCTGCGTGGCAGCCTGGACTGGAAAGACGGATCGGGACACGAACATGCACACGTTACGACAAGAACTGGTTGCTGAGATCTGGCGCGAGATGTGCGGTGATCGCGCGACCGATATGGCGCTTGCCCAGGATTAAGATGGGCAGCTCAACCCTCAATAGCCGACGCACTGACTGTTAGAGTCCTTCGGGCCCGTAGCGGTCGTTATGCCCTGCTTCTTCCTATTGGGTTCATGCAGCATGGCAGATCACGCGCATCCGCTGCGGAAGCGCGACGATCGCTCAATGAGATCGATCATGTGGGCTGCCCCCCGTACGGTAAGCGGATGGGGGGTAAAGCCGGGCCGCGGAGAAATGTAGCCCGCCATTTCGCGAGCCAGATCCAGCTGCTGATTGGATGCTGTGGCAAGCAGAGAAATCACGAGGTTCTCCAAGGCGATCACCCTAACGTGCAACGCCACCAACTGGACATTCGTCATTT
>JBAUNL010000069.1:0-2768 GCA_049579205.1 Rhodomicrobium sp.
CGAGGCCATTGATGGTGCACTCGATTTGACGAGCGCCAGCACGGAGCCCGGCAAGACTGTTGGCGACCGCGAGCCCCAAATCATTATGGCAGTGGGTCGAGAATACTACACCGTCGCCGCCGGGCACGCGCTCGCGCAACATCTTGATTAGCTCATAAAACTCGTCGGGGACGGTATAGCCGACCGTATCGGGGACATTGATCGTGGTTGCGCCGGCCTTGATCGCAGCCTCGACGCAGCGGCAGAGGAAATCGTGTTCCGTGCGTGTGGCATCCATTGCGGACCACTCCACATCATCGGTATGCGAGCGCGCTCTGGTTACGGACGCAATTACTGCTTCGTGGACCTGATCGGCGCTCATCTGGAGCTGAAACTGCCGGTGCAGCGGCGAAGTGCCGATGAAGGTGTGGATGCGAGGGCGCTTCGCATGCCGCACCGCTTCGCCAGCCCGGTCGATATCCTTTGGATTCGCGCGCGCCAGCCCGCAGACGACCGCGTTTTTGACGAGCTTGGAAATTTCCGAAACTGCGTCGAAGTCGCCATTTGATGCGATCGGGAAGCCAGCTTCGATGATGTCGACGCCCATCTCGTCGAGGATTCGCGCAACTTCCAGCTTCTCCTCGTGCGTCATGGTCGCGCCTGGAGACTGTTCGCCATCACGCAACGTCGTGTCGAAGATCAAGACGCGATCATTGTCGGAGCGCGATGTTTCTACCTGCGGGTTCGTGGCTTGAGGTTGCCCAAAATCGGTCATTGACAAGGTTCCTTGCTGATCTGTTGAGATTATCACAAACCGGGCAAGGCCTCTATGGAGCGCCCGGGCTTTAACCCCCGAACGCTCGCCCGCAAGCCGGGCAGCCAGCGCTCAGGGGCGAATAAGGAGAATAAGGCCGCGCAAAGCGTGCGAAGCCCCGGCGATGGGGGCCTGCAAAGAAGCGAAGATGATGGTTCGAGCGCTTGCCATTAGAGTTTCCGTGCGTGTTCTTTCTTACACCACACTTCGCTTCTTGGCACAAGGCTCAACCTACGGGCTTTGTCATGGATGCGGCGGGATAGAGAGGCGCTAAGCATGCATAGTAGCTAGTGGCCGGAATCCGACGCTTGGAACCCGGTAAGTTAGGTCGCTAAGGGTTGCGAGCGGACTTAGCAACCGACATGGATATTTTTTCCTTCGGCAGCTTTGCGTTGAAAGCGGCCCGATGAACCTTTTGCGCGATTGGCCCCAAGCTGTCAAAGTACAGCACGATTTGATCGCGCATATGCTGAAGTCTTCAGGGCGCGTTTACCATATTCCGCAGTCTGATGAGCTTCGTGGCTGATCGTTCTCCAATTTGTCGATGCCTACCTTGCAATCGTTACAGTCGTAATCGCCCATCGTGCATGCTTCCCAGCCGGAACCTGCTGGCCTTTTTGGTATAATGCAGTAGTAATCTGGAGGGCCCATCACAAACCCTAGCTCGACCCGCCCGTCGTGGACCAGTTCTCTCGCTCCATCGTCAGCTCCATGCCAAACACACGCAACCCCCGCCACTTCGCCCGCTTGATCATCGGGCTTTATTTCAAGCAGCTGGTTACACCTACACTTCGTTGAGTGCGGCACGACGTAAAAGAAGTTACTCCCGACCGGAAATCGATCATTGAGGGTCTCGGCTTGCTTCCTCCGCAAACGCTGAAGATGTTCGAACGTAAACGTATAACTTTCATCTGACGCGCGCCTCCAAGCCTCGTGGCGCCCAGCGGGTGGTTGCATTGTAATACCTTTTTCGTCACTCAAAAAGATCCAGTGCCTGGGCTCGCCATCTGGACCAGTACTCAATTGAAAGCGTATTCTATAGTGATGATACGGTTTCTCCGAGTTAGTGCTTGGGAGCGAGAATTTTTTCTTCTGCGGAACTACGCGGATTCGCGAGATAAGCTTTGCCGGTTTTCAAATCGGTGATGGAGAGCCAGTCTCTGAAATGGCCGTCCGCGCTCGTTGGATTGCGCAAACTCACTGCGCGAAGGGACAGCGGATGCTCCCCTCCACGAGGGCAGTGGTGCTGTTCATCCAAATTGTCGCACTTCAAGTAGGCGATTTCGGAACCACAATCCTCCCCACACGTTCCCGATGCAACAGCCCGAGAGTAATACGAAAAGTCGAAGCTGAACTGTACGCCTGGCTTGGATGAGATCTGCTGAGCTTGGGGTTTGGGGTTCGCGGGACGGTAAGGTGTGAAAGGAACTCTAGACTCGCCTGAATCCTGTGAAAAGGCCATCTGTGGTATCGAGATAATCACTAGGCAGGCGAGCGCTAGTCGCGGGAAAGTGTTGATACGACCCTTGCCCGATCGTCGCAGTTGTCCCATGTCGTCGCCCCCAGTACGACCGCGTGGGCGAGCATTTACGGCGACGGCGGACATTTTTTTACCTGAGAATACTCTGGTTTTGGAATGCAGCGATGAACAAGCGGCCTGGAAAAATCCCAACATGTCTGCGTTCTCCATGTCACGGCGCTACCGTTCCAAATGCCAAGTACAAGGTTTGGTCGGGCGATTCGGAATGCACGAGTTGCACTTGCCTGGGTTGGCGCCGCCTGCTGCCGAACACATCTCCCAACTGGTTTCGGCGGGGGTGGAAACGACGTGCGTGTTGGAGCTGAACCAATTATACCGAATCCGACTGATTGAGTCGCCGCGCGCATGGGATTCCGCTCGGGATTCGAAGCAGTTATATGGAAGGGTCATGATTCGTTTGCGGGGGCAAGATCATGACGGCGATAGCATCGCATT
>JBAUNL010000070.1:0-10756 GCA_049579205.1 Rhodomicrobium sp.
GTCAACCAAGAGGTATTTATCGATGGACTTGCTGAGAGACCACAAACTGGAGAACGCCACCGCCTGAGCCCAAGCCGGGCGTCGGCCAGCCACAATGAAAGTGCGAATAATTCTGGACACTACCGACTCTGAGAGTGGTATTCCTGCCATGTTAGAAGAGGATTACATATTCCCTGGAACTAAATTTCAATACTGGTTTCCTGTCGATATTGTTCTAGATGGTAACGTCAAGAAGGCATTTGATTATATCGTTGAATGGTTCAAGACGAATGATGGAGAGCTGAAGTTCACTGAAATCCAGAATTATCTAGAAATGACAAGCGGCAACTTCTTTAATGATATCATCAAGCATCCATACTTTGAAGGTGGATTGAGTAAGGAAGGAATAGAAGTCAAAAGACAGAAAGGTATAAAAGGTAATAGGTTTATCAAATCTCGGCTACAGTGACCTAGGTACGACAGAAGAAATTGAATACTATGATACCGCCCTATAATATATCCTATACGGGGATGTCATAGTATTCGATAAAAGGCAGTTCTTAGGATTGAATGTCATGCCATCGCCCTATAATGTATATCTATTTGTCGTACTTTAATTAATGTAGCCGTCGAAGCTCATACAGTACAGTATTTAATCCGTAGGTTAACAGAGCAGCCTTCGGCAAACAATAACACGATATTATACCTATGATGGCTTATGGTTGAGACAAAGCAGCAGGGTTTCAATGGCTCTATGGATTATGTAACTCTGTAACACGATGCTTATCTTCGGCTTCTTCTACCCATTGCTTAGCTTGCGTCAATGAAGCCTTGTTCAAAGTCTTGTCATCGGGATCAATAGTTCTAAGAGTTTTCGCTGCGTCGTAATATGTATCAAGTAATGTCTTACTTTTTTGATCAAGCTCTAAGTTCATAACTCCCCAAGGATTTGCGATGCTCTTTAGGTTAATCATCCCGTTTATGAAAGTATCTGTGATCCCAGCGGTATTATCAACTTCTGGGACAAGGCCATATACGTGCTCAATTCTCCCTTCTGAGATAAATCGCACCACATCATCCTTATTTTCAAAAATATCTATCCGTGATAGCGAGTCATACAGATTTCGTTCAAGAGATGTGTCATAGTTAAATGTAATAAAGTGAACATTATTCTTAAAAAGATCTTCGACGCTTCTACATTCATAGACAAGACGATGGATAATAAAGCGATACCAATGCTTCTCCTTTGGTGGATGTGGGTAATTCTTTTTCCATCCGTAGTTAGTTTCTAAAATGCTTGCTGCTATCATCATCTTTCCGACATCTTGCAATTTGTAATTCCATGCGAGAAAGTGATCAATTAACAGGGGCCTGATTGCCTTCAAGCGGTCTGCAAGCGTGCGGCATTCATCATGGAATTCTTTCCATGCCTCTGACACAATAGCTGGTGTTCTTTCTGACGTTCCAACTTTATTAGATAGGTATATAGGGAGTTGACTGTCATCATCTAATTGACATTTCATGCGGAGTTCATTGTCGTCAGATAATTGAAATTTTATGTAGGCATAGCAGGCAATTCTTTCTGATATTGTAATAATCCTTTCGATCAATTCTTCTCCTGTCGGATAACCATAATGCCAGCTAGCACCAGCTCCGAGAATAAAGACCGTGTTGCGCTTGATCATTGACGTGCTCACAAATTGCGATGGAACGCAGCCTAAACCTTTTCGTAAGCTTGGCAATGATAACGGTCACAGCCAGTCGTTAGGAGGTTTTTTGTCTAATGCTGCTTCCTTGTTTTTGTCTGCTACTCTCCTGTCTATGTCTAGGTTTACGGATACGGTGCAGTGTCGAAGTCTCAGATTTATATGAGCTATTTTTCTAGATGCTAAACTACTTCTTGTCTCTGTCCTTTGGAATGAAATTCTTTAGCCCAGTCATAAGCCGTTCCATTGCCGTATCAATTTTAGCTTCGATTGCCTCCGTCACAATTCTTTGATCCTTAGACATAGTAAAGTTCCGTTCTGTTTTTGCTAATGCGTCTATAAGATTATCAATCTTGTCGTTTCCTGCCCTTTGTGACAGAAGGATTGCAACATACTTCGACTCTATATTTGTAATTTCGTTTTGGAAATACCTTATGTCACCTATGCCCTGCTTGTACAACTGAAGAAAGAAATACGAAAAAACCTCGATTAAAAGAATAAGAGATATGCGCGGAAAGAAGTGGATAATGAAATCTGTAAAGCTATACGCTTCTAGTAAATTCAGAACAAAATAAACAAGTAGTATTGCTCCAGCTACTGAGAACAAAAGACCAATGCCTAAATTTAGGTTTGCTCTTCCACCGAATGCGTCAACCTGTTGTAAAAGTCTATCTCTGGTCTCATTCATAGGTTCGTGAAATTGTTTGCTTGACCAAATTTGTTCATAACGCTTTTTAACCTCAGTTATACGACCATCTATTAAAGCATCTACTGCTTCAGATTTCAATGTAAGAGATAGCTTGTCAACAAGTCTGTCATGGTCACTTCTATCCAAGGGGCTGGGTTTTTCATTTTCTAGTATTGAGATTTTGTCCTCTATCGCTGCTAATCTCGAACTGGGTGATGATCGAACGTCCGACGGAACTTTTAATATAATAAATGTAGAGGTTGCTATAAGCAATGAGAGTATAGCAGAAAAAAATACTGCTAAAGAACCGCTTGATTGTGGCGAGGTATATATAACACTCACGGTTATAGGAAATAATACACCAACCGTGACCACAGCCATGCCGAGAAGGATCACACGAAATATTTGCTTAGATTTATTTTTCTGCTGCATTGTATTCATTTTAGACACCAAACGCTTTCAGGTTCTGAGGTCGTCTGCAACTTATAAACGAAAGCCGTAAAATCTTACATAAATCGGTCTGCTCTGCTCCTGTCTACGATCAAATCCAAGGATACGGTTCAGGTCGAGGTCATAGGAATTTTTTGACCAAATTAAAAGGGTCCATGCTGCGCGATCCGATCCAAGTCGGCCCCTTGCTATGCCCCGTGTATACGCCACCAGCCTCAACTTTAGATAGAGTTTGTTAAGCATTTATTAGTAACTTAGATTGATGTAAATTTGATGCAAGCTGATGCAAAATTGAGGGCTGAGAAGGCAGAGAAGATAGACAGCCGAAGCGGTATCGGATAGGTTACGATCTGCACTAAGAGGATGACTGGACTGGTCTGTATTCTCTTGATGTACCTAGGCAATCATAGAGTTTTTGGCTTTATGTTCGCGGTCACATGCCGGTTACAAGTCTGGAAAAGCCGCTTTAGCTCAGCCGGTAGAGCACATCATTCGTAATGATGGGGTCGCGTGTTCGAGTCACGCAAGCGGCACCACTAAACCTCGGAAAATAATACAAAACTTCTTAGGCTGCCTTAGTAATTATGCTAACAGTGGCCCTTTGGTGGCCCAAATTGGAAGTATTCTCACGCTTCGCCTTTTCGTCTCTGCTCTTTGCTTTCCGGCATGCTATTGAGCAGGTCTTTCTGGATGAGCCGCTCTCTAGCCGCATAAACTTCCCGCACGCCGTGTTGGCGCAGGGGAAAATCCTGCCTCCGCCGGAATACACCTCGGCGATCTGCAAAAAAAGAAAATCCAGGATGTTTGGCGTTATCACGACAAGCACTTTGCGAACGGGATCGATTTCCAGCCAATAAGAGGACAATGGACCTTTTAGCACGTCCATTTCCCCCGTGGTCCGTTCGTGCTTGTTAAGATTTGTTACGTATTCACGAATCCGTCGCGCAACCATCTTAATCGATTCAAGCGTTTCATAGGCGCGGCTATTTGCTGTTGGCTTTGTCAGCTCTTCAGAAAACGCACCATACTTATTCAGATATTCCTTCAAATTCTGCTCTCTGTTTCCCTTGTGGCTATTGAGGAAATCAAGAAGTATTTCGTCTCTGCAATAGCCGTGGACCCACCAATCCTTGTACCTTTCGCCCCGGGGCGAAAGGAATTTTAGGCTTACTTGCCCATTTGGCAGCTCCTGTTTAGCAGCCGCCGGGAATTCTTTGTCTTCCGCTTTGATCTCTATGAAATCATAACCTTGAACCGGAACTCTCCCGGCAAGGTGAGATATCCATTTCTTTGAATTTTTCTCTGAGGTTTTTCGCAATGTCACACCCATATGGCGGAGAATTGATCCTGTGTGTGACATGTGGGGTTAGGGAGTATTGACTGTCAATGGCTGTAATTTATCTTCCACATATACATTTTCATAGACAAGATGTCGAGGCGAACGATGCCATTGAAATTATCCGAAGTATCTCTCCAAGATGAAGTGTTCGAAGATGTTCGTGATTTGCAACGAATTACGAACCAAAGCCGCGGCAAGATCTATAAAGACATGCAGCGCAATCTGCTGGATCGGCCGATAAAGCTTGGTAAAAAGTCTGTTTGGCTTCGGAGTCAGCGAATCGACTACATGCGAAAACTCATCGCTGCATCGGAAGCGCATATGGCGGCATAAAATGATTGCGCCCCGCGAGCTAATCGCGAGGCGCTGAATTTGTTCCGAAAGTGAGTTTTGTTCTGCGTGCCCCGATGCCCACCACGGCTTCGGTTTTTTGTGCGCGTCACCCTGTTTACCAGACGGGGGAGCGCATTGGCGCAGACGAGGTTTTAATGGTTACAGCGGATTCCAGACCCTACATAGCGCGACACAGTGCTTCGCGCAAGGGCGCTGACCGGAAGGCCTCACAACATTTTTATGGGGTTTTCTATGTCATTAGGAGAATACGTTAACGGCGTAACAGAATTTCTTGCCACAGATCATCGTGGCAACGGCAATAAGGCCGGCCGGCCAAAGAATGCAGAGCGAGTTCAAGCGGAGGTATTAGAGAATGCGCTAAAAGGCATTCCCGCCGCCGAATTTATGCGCAAACTGTTTCCCGAGGGGAAGCCGCAAGAATTTAAGATCGATCTGCGCTCCGATACGTGGTCCGTTCGACCGCGAGAACGAAGCAGAGGACGGCGCCCAAATCCAAAAGAAGGGCGTTTGAGCCTATGGCGTCACGTTTACGGCGAAGGGAGTGATCAGCAAGCTCGCGACTGGATCGAAACGCTTGCTCACCCTCAACCTGTGGCGGATGCCGTGACGATACAGTCGCAATCCTCCTCTGTAGAAGAAGAACGGCCAACCCCCAATCCCATACCGAAATCTGCGATAAAGACGGCGCCAACTCCTGATGACGAGCAGATCAAGTGCTTGTTTGAGGATGCGATGCGCTCGCGCGGACTCATTGTGCCCAAGGGCGGCGTGGTAGCTGATGGCGAAATTCAGCGCTGCGATGTTGATAAGGGGAAGGCCGGCAAGAATGACGGCGCGTATGTACTTCATCTTGACGGCGTTCCTGCCGGAGGTCTCCAAAACTGGCGCGACAGCTTCGGCTGGCAGGACTGGAAACACGATACAGCCCGTACATTCACTGAGGCCGAGAAGAAAGCGTTTGCTGCCCGCATGGAGAAGGAGCGCCGCGATCGCAATCTCGCGGACGAGCAGCGGCGAGATGAGGCGGCAAAGCGCGCCTCCTGGATCTGGGATAATGCTGAGCCCGCTCCCGACACTCACCCCTATCTTGTTAAGAAGGGAGTAAGTACGCATGGCTTGAGGGTGCACAAAGGGCTTTTGGTCATTCCCCTACGGGACGCGGACGGGAATCTGCGTTCGTTGCAATTCATCGCGTCTGACGGCGAAAAGCGCTTTCTGACAGGCGGCCGCAAGTCCGGCTGTTTCTTCGTCATCGGCAAATCTGGCATGCTGTTCGCGGCCAGCGGCATCAACCCTTCCGGCAAAAATCTTATCGGCGAGGGCTTCGCCACGATGGCGAGCTGTTATGCGGCGGCAGATTGCCCGGCTGTGATCGCATTTGACTCGGGCAACCTCAAATCAGTAGTGCAGGCGTTGCGCCAGAAATATCCCGATGCGTCATTTACGTTCTGTGCTGATGATGACGCGTGGACAGAAGCCAATCCCGGTAAAACAAAGGCGGAGGAGGGGGCCCGAACAGTGGGCGGCGTGGTTGCCGTTCCTACATTTTCCGGCGAGCGGCAAAAAGGACAAACTGACTTTAACGATCTGCATCAGGCCGAAGGGCTGGGCGCCGTCGCGAACTGTATCAAATCGGCGGTGGCACCCGCTGATGAGATCAATAACGCGGCTGCTGGCGGCAAATCCAAATCCGACGCCATTGATATTGATGCAGGGATTGACCGCCTCGCGCGGATGAAGGGGCATGAATATGAGCTTGTTCGCAAGGAGGAAGCCAAACACCTTGGAATTGAGCGCGTCTCACAGCTTGATATTTTTATAAAGAAGCGGCGCGCGGAAATCGCAGCGGAAGCCAGGATTAAAGAGCGTGATGCAGAGCTATGCGAACCTCCGGTACCGTGGGATGAGCCTGTTGATGGAGCGCAGCTTGCAGCGGAAATCGCCAACGCTTTCAGATCGCATGTTGTGTTGCCGGATCATACGGACATCGCGTTGCCGCTATGGGTTCTTCATGCGCATGCCCATGACGCCGCTCAAATCTCACCCATTCTGGCTGCTCTTAGCCCAGAAAAACGGTGTGGGAAAACGACGCTGCTGAGCGTCCTGCAGGAACTAACCCCCAATCCTTTACTGGCGGCAAACATCACAGCACCGGCCGTGTTTCGTGCAGTTGAAGCATGGCGTCCAACGCTCCTTGTTGATGAGGCCGATACCTTTCTCGAAGAGCGCGATGAGCTTCGCGGCGTTCTTAACTCCGGGCATAACCGCCGCTCCGCAGTGATCATACGCGTTGTAGAAATTGGCGGAGAGCAGCAGCCGAAAAAGTTCTCGACGTGGGCTCCGAAGGCAATAGCGGCAATCAAGGAAATTCCTGGAACGCTCCAGGATCGATCGATCACAATCCAGTTACGCCGAAAATTGCCAAGCGAAAAGGTGCAGCGTTTCCGAGCTGATCGCGTTCAACATCTAACTGAGCTTTGCCGAAAGGCTGCGCGGTGGGCACTCGACAATATCGATGCTTTACGTGAAATCGATGCCGAAACACCAGACAAGCTCCATGATCGTGCGGCTGATAATTGGCGCACGCTCCTAAACATTGCAGAACACCTCGGAGGGGAATGGCCTGCAAAGGCACGCGCAGCCGCACTCGCTCTTGAGGGAATATCGGAAACCGATGAGGCTTCCGATAACGAGGCGTTGACACCCGGCGTCAGGCTCCTCGCCGACTGCCGGACAATATTTAGAAATCGGGACGCAATCGAGCTAAGCGCTCAAGATATTATTAGAGAGCTCTGCGACCTCCCAGAGAACGAATGGTGCGACTACCGAAGCGGCAAAGCGATCACATCGCATGCGTTTGCGAAGCTTCTGCGTCCATTCGGCATTAAGTCCTCGATGGTGACCCATGGAGAAAAGAAAGGCTCTAAGGTCTACAATATTTCGATCTTCAAGGACCCATGGAGACGCTATCTCTCACATGAAGGGGGAAAAACCGGCCATCAAAGCTCTACAATATCTACCGCATTGAAAACTAAGGACAATTTCCCATTACAAAGCTCTACGGTGGTAGAGGATGGAAATTCGGAAAAACACAGCAAAAACAATGCAGTAGAGGATGTAGAGCTTCAAAACGGCTTTTTTCACTCCTCGCACGAAGGGGGTGTGTTTCGCAACGGTTTCGCTCACGCTGCGACGGATGATCATTCGCCGCCAAAACCCAACGGTTCTGCGCATGTGGATGGTTCGCTGGATGACTTCGGCAACTCGCTCTCTTTAGCCAAGAGGAGCGTCCTGCTATGAGCGCGGCGCTTGCTCTTCTTGAACAACTGAAGGAGCGCGGCCTCACGATCAAAGTTGTCGGCAACGACAAAATCGAGATCGAGGGTTCTGACGCCGCTCTTAATACGGCGCCTCTAGATGAATCAAGCGCCATAAGGGCGAGATCATCAAAACGCTGACTACCGCAGCAAAGGCGGCCGCGCTTACCATTGATGAGGTCGCCGAGAGAATTGGGTCTTGGCTGAAGGTCACGGACAACCCGCCCCGGAACTGCACCAAGGCCTGGAAGGACCTCGCCGAGGCGACCGAGGCTTTCGCCTTGGGGCCTTGGGCCTATGAAGCATTGAGGGTGGGGTGGAGCGACAACGCCCTCTTCGCGATCGACGAGGGGCTAATCCCTTACATAGCCCGCACCGGGATCATGTTCGCGAAGCTCGATAGCGATGGCGCCGCCTTCCTAAACGGCAAAGGCGGGATTGAGCACTTCCGACGTCCACGAACATCGAGTCCGCCATGGTGGCAAGACCCAAGAGTAGCAGCGCGTCACAACACATCGGCCGTTCCGGCCAGGAAAGGAAAAGACCGTGAAAGGAATTGAGGCAGCATTTTTCGGAGGCCTAGGCCGCGAGGTCGATCTTCGAACGAGTAAGAGCGGAAAGCCCTGGGCGTCGCTTTCGATCATGGTCGAAACCGGCGAGGAGGACGCAGATGGTCACGCCAAGGCGCAATGGATAAAGGTTGCCGTCTTCGGTGAGAATGCCGAACGTCTTGCGGGTACGCAGAAAGGTACGCGGCTCTACACGGAAGGCACACTCAAACTGGATGAGTGGAAAGACAAGGACGGCTTTGACAAGCATGGCCTAAGCGTCGCTGCCTGGAAATGCGAGAAGGTTGGATCGAGTGCTATTGGCAGAAACAGGCCGAAGGTCGAGAAGAAGTATGAGCAAGCGGAGCCAACATCTTATGTACCTGGGATATCCGGTCAGGTGACGGCATCATCTTTCGCCGGACCTGCGCAGAGGGAAAAGCCAAAAATCGTTGGCCGCGATGATTTCGGGATCAGCGATGAAATCCCATTCTGAGGATCACCAATGCGAAAAGGCATCCAAGCTTCATGTGAGGGCAAGCTTTCATCAAAGAAGCTCGAACTCAAGGCCGCGAAGAACGGTGAGAAATGGACAAGGTTCGTCATCGCTGTCGATACGAACGAAGGTAAGTTCACCTGGGTACATGTCACAACCTTCGGCAAAGACGCAGAAACACTCTGTGCTACGGCTGTAAAAGGCGACATCGTCCTCGCTAAAGGCGAACTCTATCTCGAACGAGCCATCGATCCTGATGGCCACGATAGAGGGTCAATCCACGTCGCCGCAACCACAGCTAAGAAGATTGAGCCACCTCTCACTGGCCGGGAGCGCGCACATAAAGCTGAGGCTGCGTGATGGGTAAAACATCGCTGATCGTTTGCCATCCTGAAGGGAAACATCAATGAAACGCGGGACGGTCAAGTTCTACCTGCCCGATCGAAATTATGGATTTGTTCAGCCATCCATAACTGGAGAGATCGATGTCTATTTCGCCAAATCCGCGGTCGCGTCCACCGCAATTGAAAGCCTAAGGCCTGGCACGCAAGTTCTGTACGAGCTCGCTTCTGACGTACGAGCTTTAAGGCCGGCAGCAAGGCGCATCCAACTCGCGGAGCCCGACGCATGACACCCGAAGCCGCCCACGAATATCGCCAAGCGCGCCGCAAGATCAGCGCGGAAAGAGGAGTTGCAACTCGCCGCAAACGACGGGATGCCCGTGTTGCAAATGTCGCCGCCCTAATTGCCAACGGCAAAAACCCAGGGCCTCGTTATCAATGCGCGGTGTGCGGACGGCGTCTCGAAGATCAATCTGCCATCGATCAGGGCATCGGCCGTGAATGCCTCGAAACCATTAGGCAAGCAATCGCAGCGAGGAAAGCCGCATGAACGGGGGGGGTTTCGTGCACACTCTGCATTCTCTTGCGCGTGACGCGGGGCGAGGTCTTGGAAAATGAACAGAGAGCACCGCAATCAGCGTGATAAGCGGGCACGGGAGCTGCTGTTGTCTGGCGCAGTAAAGAAGTGGCCAGATGCGCAAGCGGCTGCCCATGCCGAATCCTTATGTGGCGCTCGCACAAAGCGTGATGGAAGTCCCTGCCGGGCGCGAAAATTGCCAGGCCGGAAGCGTTGTAAATTTCACGGTGGCCCAAGCTGCGGGCCTCGAAGCCTGGAATATCGGGAGCACTTGCGCCAGCGCATGATTGCAATGAACAAGACCGAGGAAGCGCGGGCACGATCCCGGCGCATCATTTACGCAGTTCATGAGCGGCGTTGGGGCTTTAAACTAGAGGCCGAAAACGCATGAGGGTGCAATGCAAACTATGTGGCGAGGTCTACGAGAATGGCTCTGTGCATGCCTGCAAGCCACGCGCTATGATGCCTCAGCCGAAGTTTACCGCGCCATCCCCGCTGCCCGTACCTCACGTATCTCACAAGGCCGTACCTCACGTACCTCACGTACCTCACGCGCAGCCTCAGCAGAGTAATGTGGATGTGGCAAGGGTCCGGCGCTGGAGAGCGAAGAACCGCTACGATGCCGCTTTCTGTGCCGTACAAATAGGATTTGACTTTTGACACATATGAGGCCACATAGTCCAAGATTTCTACGGCTCAAAAGGGGCTAAAATGAAAATAGGCTATGCACGGACATCAACCATTGAGCAGAAGGCGGGTTTCGAGGCTCAGCTCCGCGATCTGAAGGCGGCCGGTGCCGGAAAGATATTCCAGGAGCAGCTTTCGAGTGTGGACGCCAAGCGTGAGCAGCTTGAGGCGGCAATCGACTATTGCCGCGAGGGCGACGTGCTCATCTGCACAAAGCTAGACCGGCTTGCCCGTTCCGTGGCTGACGTCGTGGCTATCGAGCGCCGGCTGAATG
>JBAUNL010000071.1:0-3416 GCA_049579205.1 Rhodomicrobium sp.
AATCCATCCGGCTTCTGGCTGACGCTGCCGTAAGCTTCACCGATCACTGCGTTGTTGGCATCGTGCCAAATGAAAAGCGCATCCGCGATCTCGTCGAAAGCTCCCTCATGCTCGTTACCGCGCTTGCACCGAAAATCGGCTACGACAAGGCTGCGCAGATTGCGAAGGCGGCGCACAAACATGGCACCACGCTGCGGGAGGAAGCTCTCGCGCTGGGCTATGTCTCAGAAGAAGACTTCAACGTGCTAATGAGACCCGAGCTTATGATCAAGCCAGGCGGTTAGGGTGCCTGGCGGGCGGGGGGGTGATGAGGATGCCATTCTCGATCTCGCCTTCGATCCCAAGCTTGCAGTGCCGAAGAAGCGATCGCTGACAATTGCCGGGCACCGTACATCGATCACCCTGGAAGATGCCTTCTGGCATGAATTGAGGGCGGTTGCAGAATGTTCTGGCGTGAGCGTGACAGCGCTAACTGCCGCGATCGATTCCATGCGAGGCGCCGCGGGCCTTTCTGCCGCAATCCGTGTTTTCCTGCTCACGCGGCTCAGAGAATTGCCAAGCAACGCTAGCGAATAGCTGGGTTTTCTCTTATGTAACTGGTGACGCGGGCACCCCTGGAGACAAGCGATGACGGATATGCGCAAGGCAAGGCACATCACGGTTCCCGTGAATGTCGGCGGGGTGGCCGTAGGCGGCGGCGCACCCGTTGTCGTCCAATCGATGACGAATACCGACACGGCGGACGTGGATGGGACGGCCAGGCAGGTTGCCGAGCTGGCGCGAGCGGGCTCAGAGCTGGTTCGCATCACGGTCGACCGGAACGAGGCTGCGGCCGCCGTTCCTCACATCCGCGATAAGCTGGCCAAGTTGGGAGTCACAGTCCCGCTCGTGGGCGATTTTCACTATATCGGCCATAAGCTCCTGTCCGAATATCCGGCCTGCGCGGAAGCACTGGCAAAATACCGCATCAACCCTGGCAATGTCGGCTTTCGCGACAAACGTGATAAGCAATTTACGGACATAATCGAGATCGCGCTGAAGCACGGGAAACCTGTCCGCATCGGAGTGAACTGGGGCAGTCTCGATCAAGAGCTTCTGACCCGCCTAATGGATGAGAATGCGGCAAGCGCAGAGCCCAAGGATGCGCGCGAGGTGCTGCATGAGGCGATAGTGCAGTCGGCGATGCTGTCCGCGGAGCTCGCGGAGCGTCTCGGGATGGGACGCGACAAGATCATTCTCTCCGTCAAGGTCAGCGCCGTTCAGGACTTGATCAGCGTTTACACGATGCTGGCCTCACGCTGCAATTACGCGCTTCATCTCGGCCTTACAGAAGCGGGAATGGGCTCGAAGGGCATTGTGGCCTCCGCCGCAGCGATGGGAATTCTCTTGCAGCAAGGCATCGGCGATACGATCCGCGTCTCGCTTACCCCCGAGCCGAACGGGGCTCGCACCAGGGAAGTGGAGGTGGCGCAGCAGATCCTGCAGACCATGGGCTTCCGGACTTTCGTTCCCATCGTGGCGGCGTGTCCCGGCTGCGGGCGGACAACCTCCACCTTGTTTCAGGAGATGGCCCAGAATATTCAAAGCCACCTCATCGCCAAGATGCCCGGGTGGCGCAAAACCTATCCAGGAGTCGAGACCCTCAACGTCGCCGTGATGGGCTGCATCGTGAACGGCCCCGGTGAATCGAAGCATGCCGATATTGGCATTTCCCTTCCCGGCACCGGGGAATCGCCTGTCGCTCCGGTCTTTATTGACGGCCGCAAGGCTGCAACCCTGCGTGGTCCCACCCTGGCGCAGGACTTTATGGTGATGGTGCAAGATTACATCGAGAAGCGTTTTGGACAGGGCCAGCGAAAGGGCGGCGCTGTGCTTGAGGCCGCGGAGTAGACCGCCTCAGACGCCTATTTTGGCGGAATTACAAAGACTTCAAAACTGCGCGGCTGGGCGGCAACACCTCTAAAATGGTGCGCGGCTATAACGGTGTGCCTGCTCGCCGCCGGAGACATATAACCGGTAGCTCGTTCAATGCAAAGGAGATCGCCCTCTACACAGATCGCCAGCAACCCAGTCCTCGCAAGCCGCTCCGGGCTGATCCAAGGTGCAAGACTGGGATCGAAACGGGTAAATTCCTTGACTTCTCCATCGCCGTAGAAGGCCGCGACCATTGCATAGGGGTAACTCCCGGCGACGGTCCGGACAGGCGCACGGGTTGCCTTCGCCCATAGCCGTTCCGCCTCCTGAGCAATCTCTAGCGAAGGCATGACCGAAAGCGTCTTATTCTGGTTGAACATAATGATCGAGCCGGTAAACCCGATTGGTAAGGCCGCCAAGTAAACAGCGGCGGCGAAGCTCGAAGCCAGTTTTTCAAGCCGGGCAATATTGGGTTTGAGCAGGCGGATCAGCACGAGAGGGAACAGGAAGAAAATAGGAATTGCGAAGTTCGTGGATAGCCTCAGATGGAGCAAGAGCCCAACAAGTATGGTCAAGGCAAATGGGGCGAGCGCAAGAACGGCAAGAAAGCGGCTTCGATCGTGATATCCGGCGTCTTCGATCTTAGTGAAGGCCGGCTTGCTTACTAAGCCGAGAACTATGGCAACACTGTTCAGGGCGATACAGCCAAAGAAGAATGCAACAATACTCGCGTACACTTTTGCATCGGAGAAGCTTGCTTTCGATTCGGCGTATTTCAGAGTTTGAAACTGATGTCCCAAAACCCAGAGCAGGTGCGGGATGAGCAGGAGGCAGCACACTCCAACAGACAAGTAAGGAGCTGCTGAGCGATAGTATTTCCTCGCATTTGGATGCAGAAAGCTGGCTGCGACGCAGGCAGCGAGAAGGATCGCGCTGTAATATTTGGAAAGGAGGGCTGCAGCAGCCAACACTCCGAACATTCCCGCCGAAGAGAGACTAAGCCGCTCGATGGACTTCGCGAAGAAATAGGCCGCCCATGGCCAAAGCGACAAAAGGATCGTGTTGGCGTTTAACCTTAAGGCCATGAATGTGTAAAAAGGCGTCGCGAACAGAAGCAAGAAGGCCGTCCATTTGGCCCGCCCGCCGGCGTAAAGCCCGTACAGACGCCAAATGCCAAGCAGAGCGAGACTGCTGTTGATGGCTGCAAGAATAAAATAGGCCCAATTGCTGCGCGGGAATATTTCGAACCATGCCCCGGCAAGCCAGGCCCAAAGCGGGGGGTGCTTGTAATAGCCAAGCTGGAACTCGTGCCCCCACAGATAAGCTTCAAGCATGTCGGGGTGCAAGGCGCCCGGATTGGAAAGCACGCCATACAAGGTCCACACGGTTACGTGGACCAGGAAGAAAACGATAATCCAAGATGTCGCCGGAGCCCGGTGCATTCGCTAAGCGTGCGTTGGTTCAACGGCTTGCTCTAGCGAGGACTTCAGCGCCGGGCAAGC
>JBAUNL010000072.1:0-6162 GCA_049579205.1 Rhodomicrobium sp.
GCATGCCTACTTTCTTCGGATCGGTCAGGAAGAGTTCGTCAATTGAAATGCCGTGTTTGTTACGGGCAAGCGGCTTCAGCGCCCCCAGCACGAAAAGCGGGATCATGACCGTCCGAGCCCAGTAAGACACCTTCGTCATGTGGAAGGGAAACCATTTCGGCAACAGCATGATTTCAACCGGCATGACCGGTGCAGCGCGCCAGCTTACGATGCCGAAAAGTGCAAGCAGGATTCGCGTGAACACATTCGACATTTCCGCGCCACCGCGCTCGCGGATGGCTTTTCTCGCCCGTTCCATGTGAGCAGTAGTGATGTCGTCACCGATCATCTTGAGCGCAAAGTAAGCTTTCACGCTCGCACTCATGTCGAAGGCGCCTTCGTGGAAAAGCGGCCAGCCGCCATGCTTGCCTTGAATGCGCCGGAGGTAATTCCCGATTTTCGCCTCGCGGCTGAGATTGGGCTGCTCGCCGAGATAGTGCGTCAGTAGGATATATTCCGCCGGAATTGTCGCGTCTGCTTCGAACTCGAAGCTCCAATGGCCGTCGGTATGCTGTCGCTGAAGCAGCGCCGCGGTTGCTGCTCTGATCCTGCTTTCGAGTCCTTCTGTGCTTTCTTGGTCAACAGGATGCGAATGATCCCGATCAACGTTGCCGGAACTGAATAGAGTGCCCCCGGTTTCCACCATCTCGCTTTCAGCCGTCATCCCCTAACAGTCCTCTTCATTACCATGCCGGCGGCCCGTTCACCGGATTGGATTGCTCCCTCGATCGTGGCAGGCAATCCTGTTTGTATCCAATCTCCGGCAAGAAAAAGATTACGCCATCTAGTTTTCGTATCGGGGCGCCTCGCATCTTGATCAGGAGTGGCCGCAAATGTAGCCCGCTTTTCCTTCACAATCTGCCAAGGAGGCAATTCCGCCGGAAGCCCTGTAACTTGAGAAACCTCATGCCATAAGGACGCGGCGAGGTCCTCCCGGGGGCGATCCATCAAACGGTCTGCCCCGCTAATCGTGAGAGACAATCTATTTGGAAACGCGAAGATCCATTCGGCAGTTCCGTTGATAACACCGAGGATTTTCGGGCAGTTACGGGGTGGCTCGATCCGGTAATGGGCGTTTAGAATTGCCCGATACTCGCATGGTACTTCGAGCCCAGGGACGAGCGTTTCTGCGACCCAAGGCGGGACAGCGACTATAATGGAGTCGCCTTCTGCGATTTCCACTAAATTGCCCTCGCCAATCGAAAGCGTTTTCGCTCGCTCAGACCCGAATGCTATGTCACGGACTCGGCTACCGAATGCGATTGCGTTGCCGCGAGCCTGCAGATAGTCAATTGCGGGCTCAATGAATGCCGCTGAAAGGCCTTCGGCGACAAGTGGCCGGCATGCCGCTCCACCCTTCGCAAGCGTCTCGCGCATCACCGCCCCAGCCAGCCGAGCCGAACCTTCCTGCGGGTCAGTATTGAGGGCCGCTAGAAATAAGGGATGCCACAGACGGGCGTAAAGCGCGCCCTGAGGGTGAATGACATCACTTATTCTTTTATTGGCGCCGACCCAGATAAGCCGCGCGGCAGCAAGATAGTCTAAGGCGTTGGTGTCCGGCACACGGCGGGAGGGATCGAAAAGCCAGGAGGGCCAGCGGCCTTCATTGATCTTAAGGTTCCAGTGGCCGCCGCTCGCGAGATCGACAAAGGTGAACTCCGCCATTGGCGGGCCTGCGAGCTTGTCCGCGCCTCCAATCAGTTTCAGGTAATTCATCGCGGAGGTGTTGCCGGATAGCAGCAAATGATTTCCGTTGTCGATGACGCCGCCAAAGGCGGCATCGTAATAGGAACGGCAGCGCCCGCCAGCTTGCCCAGCAGCCTCGTAAACTCTCACCTGGTGACCGCGGGCTGAAAGGTGAACGGCCGCCGCCAGCCCGGCAAGACCGGCGCCCACAATGTGTGTGGTGCCCTTACCGCTGCGCAAGCTGGTCATGGAACGGTCCTCGCCAGGAATGCCAGCAGCTGCACTCGCAACAGCATCGCGATTGCCTTCGAGGCTCATGTTGGGCTGAAGCTTCCAGCATCGCTAAAGCACAAAGTGCCGCAGCAGGATCAGAACAAGGCGCGGCTTGCTGAGCTTGACGGGCGCACGCGGGTGAGTCCACCCGCGGGAGACGAGAGCGTTCAGGATTCCTTTATAAGCCTCCGCCATGACACGCGGCGTGCGGACCGTCCGGCGCGGATGAGCATTCATGATCTTATCGGCTTCGGCAAAGCGCCAGCGCGCAAGCGCCACAAGCCGGCCGCATACCTCCGGCAATGCTGGATGGGCAAGCACCACGTCCGGCTCCGTCGCCGTTACCCCAGCTTCAGCGAGAAATTCGCGGGGCAAGTAAAGCCGGTTAAGCGCCGCATCCTCATCGAGATCGCGGAGGATATTCGTGAGCTGCAATGCTCGCCCCAGATGCTCGGCAAGGTTCTTGCCGTCCTCGGCCGGGAGCCGGAACACGCGCGATGAAAGCCTGCCAACAGCGCTCGCCACGCGGTCGCAATAAAGATCGAGATCGACAAACTCCGGCGCCTGTATGTTCTGGCGCACATCCATTTCCATGCCGTCAATAATGGCGCGGAAGTCTTCGCGCTGAAGGTCGAAATCGCGAACCGCTGTCGCTAGGCCGCGAAGCGTGGGGGGAGCATCGCCATGGTAAATTGCATCAATGTCGTCGCGCCACCGTTCGAGTTTTTCGAGCCGCACTTCGGGCGGCCCTTGATCGTCGGCGATGTCGTCAACCGCGCGGCAGAACGTATAAATCTCGAACATCGCTTCGCGCTGCCCGGGGGGCATGATGCGCATCGCGGCATAAAATGAGCTGCCGTAGGCCCGCCGCGCGGCCCCGCCATCCGTTTCGGCAATCTCAATGGCTTGGCTTGTCATCGGCTCCCCGTAATAACGGCGCGGCTGCAGGGCGCTCCAGAAGAAAGCGCCGGCCAAGAGCCCCGCATGCCGCCCGCGCCAAAATCGAAATGAAAGCTGCCCTGCTTAAGTGCACACGCTGGCTGAGAGGGTCCCGTTCGATCAACATGCCAACGAGCCGGCGCGCAAGTTTTTCTATGGCTGCGACTTCCAGGCTGAGGCGCAAATCCTGGATGCGGCAGGAGAGATTGGCCTCGGCCAGCAGCGCAATAGTTTTTGCGGCGACTTCATGAATCGCGGCCAGCAGCCCCGGCGTTGCCTTTTCTGCGCCTAAGGCCTGAATGGGAACGCTTCTCGCGGCAAGAACGTCTAGCGGGATGTAGACGCGATCTAGCCGGCGGTAATCGGCGCCGCAGTCCTGCAGGTGATTGATAATCTGAAGCGCGGCGCAAAGGGCATCGTTGGCGGGCCACGTTGAATGGTCTTCGCCATGGACATCGAGGACAAAGCGCCCGACGGGCATCGCCGAATATGTACAATAATGGATCAGATCATCCCAATCCGCATAACGCAGCTTCTTCGCGTCCATCCGGAAGGCGGTGAGCAGGTCCTGCGCATGCTTTGGCGAAAGCCCCCGGTCGTGGATGGCCTTCCGTAGCGGCAACGCATCCTGGATCTCATCATGCTTCCCGAGAAGCGTTTCCTCAAACCCATCGAGTATGCGGATCTTTTCGTCCGCAGGAAGTTCGGGATGATCGGCGACATCGTCGGAGGCCCGGGCAAAACGGTAGAAAGCTAGAACCACATCTCTATGGCGCTTGGAGATAAGGCGGGAGGCAACGGGGAAGTTCTCGTCGCGATGAGTCTTGTCGCCAGGGTCCCAAACCGGACCGGTCGTCATGATGCCTCCGCCCGGCGCGCCTGCGCGCGCCCTTTCCAAAATCCCCCCCTGCCGCGCCAATGCTGGAGCGCGGAGTCGAGTGTGAATAACATATAAAGGCCCGAGGCAACAGGAAGTGCCAGCGCCCATAAAGGCGAAAGCCTATAGAACCGCACGATGGGAACGTAGGCAACCGTCATCAGGAGCCAGCCTAGCCAGCCCATCGCCTGAGCGTAGCCGGCGCCGCGCAGCGCCAATGCAGGTGGCAAAATATAAGCCATCGTCATCGCGATGACCGTTCCCGCTAGCAGCAAAGGGGAGTAATTCAGCTGATCGTACGCCGAGCGCGCTACCATTTGGCGGATGTCATCAAAGCGCGGGTAAGGACGAAGGCTTCTTGCGCTGTCCGTCAAGCCGAGCCAGATCGGGCCTTGCCTTTTCATATTCCGGGCAAGCGCACAATCGTCGATCAGAGAAGAGCGGATGGCTCCGATGCCTCCCGATCTTTCCAGAGCTTCCCGCCTCACAAGCATGCATCCACCCGCCGCGGCCGCAACGGCACTATTCCGCCTGTTCACCCAGGCGAATGGGTAGAGCATCTGAAAAAAGAAAACAAAAGCGGGGATCAGCAGCCGCTCTGCGAAACTCTCGCAGCGCAGTTTCACCATAAGCGAGGCTAGCGCCAGCTGGCCGGCTTCTGCGCGCATCACGAGACGCCTGACCACGCCCGGATCGTATGCAATGTCAGCGTCCGTAAGCAAAAGATACCGCGGCGGCCGAGCCAGTTTGGCCGCTTCCAGAACACCTTGATTGACCGCCCAAAGCTTCCCCGTCCAACCCTTCGGCAGCGGTTGGCCGGAGAGCACCTGCAGCCTGTTAGCCGCACCAGCAGCTTCGGCGGCGGAGGTGGCGGCTGCGGCGGTGCCGTCGCTGCTTTGATCGTCAACGAGAATGGTAGTGAACCGATGCGGATAATCCTGTGTCAGCAAGCTCGGCAGGCTCCGGGGAATAGCATCCGCCTCATTCCGCGCTGGAATGACGGCAGTTACGTGAGGCCAATCAGATGGCTCCGGCAGCCTTTCGCCGTCGTCAAGAATATTTGCGCGCCAAAAACCGCCTCGCGCTAACAGAAGATAAAACCAAGCCGCAAGGCCAATCCCTCCCAATGCCAACACAAAATTCATGCTCGCCCCTGTTTCTTGGCAGACCCTGCAACGGGCAGCTGAAACGGTCAAGTTTCAAGGGACGCCTAACTTGCTTGAAACGCCGGGCTGACCTCTTTGGCACCCGGACTACGTTACGATTTCTCCCGCAAGGAATCGTTTCGCGCTGTCTGTTTCCGGCGACTCGAAGAAACGGCACGGAGCGGACGCCTCAACGAACCGGCCCGCGACGAGGAAAATGACATAGGCCGCAAGACGCCTCGCCTGGGCGAGGTCGTGCGTCGACATCACAACCTTCACTCCAGCGGCCGCGCATTGGAGAACGATATCCTCGATCGTCTTTGCCGATGAAGGATCGAGGCTTGCCGTGGGCTCGTCCAGAAAAAGCAACTCGGGATCGCGTGCGAGTGCTCTGGCAAGAGCGAGGCGCTGCTGCTCGCCTCCTGAAAGCCGCGGCGCCAGCCTTGACCTTACTGCGCTGAGGCCAACCTGCTCCAAAAGCTGGTCTATCCTCTTCTTCCCCGCGTCCCGGCCCGCAGTCTGAAGGGCGTATCTGACATTGTCTTCTGCCGAACGCCGCAGCATTACGGGTCGCTGAAATACGAAAGCGCGCCTCTCAAAACTGATCTCTCTTTGGCCTCCCCAGGAGATTGCGCCGCCTGCTGGCCTGGTCAGGCCCATCGCAAGCTTCAGGAAAGTGGTTTTCCCGCTGCCGTTCGGCCCAAGCACGATCGTAGGCCCCCCGGCCAAGATCGAGACCGAAACCTCTTTCAGGATTGCAGTTTCCTTCGCGGAGAAGGACACGTCCTCGAAGACGACAGGAATCGAGCTTTTGATTGCGCGCATCTCATCCAGCCCGCAATTCGGACCACTGGCGGAGGCCCCAGGCCGCCGCATTTACAGATAGGATCAGCGTCAGAAGCACAAGTCCAAGGCCCATGGCGAGTGCTAAATTCCCTTTGGACGTTTCAAGCGCAATCGCCGTCGTCATCACGCGCGTATATCCATCGATATTGCCGCCGACGATCATGACGGTGCCCACTTCCGCCGCCGCGCGCCCGAATCCCGCGAGAAACACCGTCACAAGCGAAAGGCGGGCATCATAAAGAAGCGTCAAGACGCGTGCGGCGGGCTTTACGTCCATGGCGGTCAATTCTTCGCGGTACCCCTGCCATAGGTCCTCAACGGCCTGACGCGTGAGCGCCGCAATGATCGGAGCGATCA
>JBAUNL010000073.1:0-1559 GCA_049579205.1 Rhodomicrobium sp.
CTAGAGCGTTTTTCAATTAAACCGGCGCATAACCGGCATTGGCCAGGAAGTTGCTGCACTCCTTCGGCGTGAATTTTTTGAGTGCATGGCCGATGGTGCGGCAGAGTCCGTCAATCGTGCGTTCGGCCGCCTTTCTGGTCAGGGCTTTAAACTTGGAGAACGCTTGCTCAATGGGATTGAGATCGGGCGAGTAGGGCGGCAGCAGCCAAAATTCTGCGCCTGCCGCTTCGATCAGCTCGCGTGCGCCGGCGACTTTGTGGGAGGAGAGATTATCGGCCATGACGATATCGCCAGGCGAAAGTGCGGGAGCAAGAAACTTCTCCACATAGGCAAGAAACGCGGCACCATCCATGGGGCCATCCAGCACCATGGGTGCCACGATCCGGTCATGCCGCAGGCCTGCGATAAAGGTTAAGGTTTTCCAATGGCCGTGTGGGATCGAGGCGATCAGCCGCTCCCCCCGAGCGCTTCGGCCCCGAAGCCGCGCCATCTTGGTGGTAAAGCCGCTCTCATCGATAAAGACCAGACGTTTGGGATCGAGTTGCGGCTGCATCTCACGCCATTTCCGGCGCGCTTCGGCCACGTCTTCGCGCTCCTGTTCCTGCGCGTGCGCGGTTTTTTTTAAACGTAATGCCCCGGCTTTCGAAAAAGCGCCAGATTGTGGCAAGGCTTGCCGCAAGGCCGTGATTGCGCAAAAGCGCTTCGCGCATCTCTTCCAGCGTAACGTCCGGCTGCGCCTTAATGAGGCCAAGCAGAAAAGCCTCGTGAAGGTCGAGCTTGCACCCACGCGGCTTTCCTTGCTTGCGAGCCACTGTTTCGCCGGTCTCCTGGAAGCGGCGGACCCAAACAATGGCTGTCGAAATCCCAACTTCAAACCGCGCCGCCGCCCGACGGACCGAAACTCCTTCCTCCGCAGCACCAAGAACCCGCTCACGCAAATCAACGCCGTAAGCTCGCGCCATCTTTGCCTCCCCTTCAAGGAGACACACGACTCGCATTGTTCGCCGCTGTTGGGAATCCCGCTGCACTATGACTCGGATTTTTAGAAAAGTGCTCTAGTAGGGTATCCCAGGTGTGACAGCTGGGAGGCTTCAACGCCAAGCTCTCTCTCTACATAGGCGTAAGCCGCGAGTTGGGGGTTGATGTCAGGCTCAGGGTTCAGCGCGCGTATTTGCGCCCCCAATCGCGCATGGCGCCGACAATCGGGCCGAGGTCGCGACCCTTGGCGGTAAGCACATATTCAGCTCGCGGCGGACTCATCGAATAGAAACGCCGTTCTACGACGCCATTCTGCTCGAGCGTCTTAAGACGCTCCGACAACGTCGTCGGAGCAATGCCGTCGAGAGAGTCCTGCAGGTCCTGGAAGCGCCTTGCGCCATGCAGGATGAGATCCCGCAAGATGAGGCAAGTCCAGCTCGAGCCAATCACGCTTAGCGTGCGAGCCACCGGGCAATCGGTCGTGTCTTGTTTCTGCATAAGGCTGCCATTTTATCCGGTTCTCACACAATTAGCAATTGACTTCGTATAACATAGTGACTATTGCTTTGAGAGCAATAATG
>JBAUNL010000074.1:0-9019 GCA_049579205.1 Rhodomicrobium sp.
ATCCCAGACAATGAAGCCTTGAATACGAAGGCGCTTCGTTAATACCGCGTGCATGAGGGCCGGCGACCTATCCGGACCTTCGGGCAGCGACGTGGCATTATATTGGGCAATGAGTCCGCACACGGGGATGCGGGCGAAGGTGTTGAGAAGCGGCAAGACCGCATCCCACACTGCCCCGCCGACATTCTCGAAATAGATGTCGACGCCGTTCGGGCAAGCTTGCTTGAGCTCTTCCTTGATATTCGGCGAGCGGTGATCGACGGCTGCATCGAAGCCCAGTTCGTCTGTGAGGTAGCGCGTTTTCTTCTGGCCGCCGACTATGCCGACAACGCGGCATCCTTTTATTTTGCCTATCTGGCCCACTGCTGAGCCGACGGGCCCAGCAGCCGCGGCGACAACAACCGTTTCGCCCGCCTTCGGCTGGCCGATTTGCAAAAGACCAGCGTAAGCGGTCATCCCCGGCATCCCAAGGACGCCAAGCGCCGTAGAGATCGGAGCGAGCTTCGCGTCAATCTTCTCAAGCTCCTTGCCGTTCGAGACCGAATATTCCTGCCATCCGCCGAAGGCGAGGACCGTGTCCCCCGCGCTAAAGCTCGGATTTTTGGACTCGACGACCTCGCTGACCGTTCCGCCGCCCAGTGGTTCGCCGATAGCGAAGGGTTGCGCATAGGACTTCGCATCGCTCATGCGCCCGCGCATATAAGGATCGAGAGAGAGATAACGTGTTCTGAGAAGCACCTGGCCTTCGGAGATGGCCGGAACCTGCGCTTCGTTAAGTTTGAAGTTCTCGGCCGATGGCTCGCCATGAGGGCGCGAAACGAGGATAACCTGCCTGTTCTTGCCTTGGGGCATGATTTCTTCCCTTAATAACATCGACATTGTTTCGATGCAGGATGCGCTAACGAGGCTTTAACGTCCAGAGATGGTTTAAACGCGATTGGCAATAAGCTGCCATCGAGACTCACAGATTTGGCCGCAGCGATACCGCATTTCCGCCGCTAATCGCGGAAGTAATTTCTGATTGAACTTCTGTTCTTAGCGAGGGTCTCATGAGGCTGATATTCGCGGCCATTATTACGGCAGGCATGTCCTCCATGTGTGCGGCGGCGGAGCTCCCCTTGAAGCGCGTGGTCCTATCCACTTCCGGCCTTGCGCAGTTCACCTATTCGGGCGAGGTCGCAGGAAGAACGGTCATTGAGGTTTCGGTCCGTCTCGACCAGGTCGACGATGTTTTAAAGAGCCTGACGATCTTGGATGCCGCGGGGTCGATCGGCGATGTCAGTCTGCCAGGAAAAGCACCCCTTGATGAGCTTTTTCGCGATCTCCCTTTCAGCCGCGCGGCACTAGAATCGCAATCGGCCCTGCTGAACGCGCTGGCCGGATCAGAGGTGGAGATCGAGGGCGAGGTCATCGCGAAAGGGCGCGTCCTTGCTGTCGAGGAAGAGACGGTTCAATTGCCGAATAATGGCGGGGAGACGAAGAGGCACCGGCTCTCGCTTCTCTCCAGCAATGGGTTCGTCCAGGCCATCCTCGAAAATGTGCGCGCCTTGCGGTTCACCGATGCGCAAACGCGATCGCAAATCGAGCGGGCATTGGCAGCAATTGCCCAAGCCCACGGCAAAGACCGGCGCACTCTCTCGGTGAATTTAGTTGGAGAAGGCGCTCGAACTGCGGGTTTAAGCTATGTCGTAAGCGCCCCTGTCTGGAAAACAGCCTACCGCCTGGTCCTTCCCAAGGAAGAAGGGGGCGGGGGCAAAGCCCGGCTTCAAGGCTGGGGCATTCTCGAAAATCTCACCGGCGGGGATTGGAAAGACGTAGAGCTGACGCTTGTTTCGGGAAATCCGGTGGCGTTGAGACAACCCCTTTACTCGGCGGTGTTCGTGCACCGGCCCGAAATCCCGGTTTACTCCTCGGCGCGTATCGTCCCGCGGAAAGATGACGCGGAGGAAAAGGCAAGTAGCGCGGCGGATGCCATGCTTGGACGCCTGCCGCTTATCGGCTCCTTAAGGAGCGCTTCCCCGCCCCCACCCGCTCCTCCAGCCCACGCCGCAAGGAGTATGTACGATAGACTCTCTCCTAAACTTGCCGAGGAGCTCGGCACGGTAGCGTTAGCTGCTGAAGCGGAGGAAGCTGTCACGCAGGTCCTGTACCGCTTTCCGTCCAAGGTGACCCTCGCCTCGGGCGCAACCATGATGATCCCGTTTGCCGATAGGGAGATCACTGTTTCACGCACCTATCTTTATCAACCCGAAACCAATCAGCAGCACCCCCTCGTTTCCGTTCGGATGAAAAATGACGGCGATTCCGCCTTGCCCGCCGGCATCGTCACGGCTTTCGATACTAGCGCTGGCGGATCGGTGAATTTTGCCGGCGATGCGCAGCTACCCCTTTTAGGCAAAGGCGCAACCAAGTTCGTGACTTTTGCGCTCGATTCGAGAACCGCGGTTCGACGTTCGGACAGGGGAACGAAGGAAACCCGAATAGCGACCGCTCTTCACGGTGAAATGAAGGTGACGGTTAAATCGCTTTGGACGATTGAGTACGAGATAATCGCGCCCGCAGACGAAGACCGCGAAATCGTAATCGAGGAAGCCCGCGCCGATGGCTGGAAAACCGCGGGGGAGAGTGCAACTGCCGAGGAGATGGGGAACCTCTTACGTTACAAGGTTGCTGCGGCGAAGGGACAGAAAAGCAAAGCCGCTCTCGTCCGCGAGCGCTTCGATTATCAGAGCGTAAGTCTAACTAGTCTTGGACCGGATCGCCTCCTTGCCACAATTACGGGACTGCAAAACCAAACGCCGGCGCTGAAAGAGGCAATTGCCAAGCTTAGCACCGCCGTCGCCGAAATCTCCCGGCTCAACAGCCATAGAAGAGAACTCGAGTCGGAACGCAGGAAGATTGGCGAGGATCAGGATCGCATTCGAAAAAATCTTGGTAGCGTGGGGCAAGGTTCGGATCTCGGCCGGCGCTACCTCGACGAGTTGAAGGTTCAGGAAGACAGGCTTGCCGAAATCGGTGCCGCGGAAAAGGCAATCGACTCGGAGATCGCCACCAAAACAAAGAGCGCTGAGGAGATTGGGCAGGGCCTCGTTTTGTGACGCAGAGGGTGCCTTCGAGCCAGAGCCTTTTGCCGTCATCTTAGCCTAAAGCTGCGCACTGCCAACTAGTGCTCAGGAAGGATGAGCGGTTATGCCGCGAAACTAGATTGCGTTCCCATGGCGACGCTTCCGCAAAACTGCGGCAGTCGATTAAGAATTCATTTCAACGCTGACAGTTTTTCCAGCGATATGGAACTGATCTGTGCACTTCGCTGTCCTCTCCGCGAGCCCTACCGAGTCTCGCCAAAGGAAGCCCGCGATGCGAAAACTAATGAAAAAGAAGCTAGTCCTCCTCCTGGCCTTCAGCTCGGCGAGCATTTTATTTGTTCCGGGAGTCGATGCTGCTCAGGACTGCCCTGTCTCACACGAGAAGCTTACCCAAGCAGTGAAAAGTGCCGTCGAGAAGCAGAACGGAGGATTCGGAAATCAGGAATGGGCCGTCGCCGTCGATCGGGAGGGAAAAATTTGCGCGGTAACTTTCAGTGGAACAGGGCCGCAAAGTCAGTGGCTAGGAAGCCGCGCTATCGCAGCCGAGAAAGCCTATACGGTGAATGCCTTCAGCACGAGCTCTTTCGCGCTTTCCACCGCCAATCTTTACGCCAGTGTCCAGCCCGGCGGTTATCTGTATGGAACCGCGGAAACGAGCCCGCCCGATCCATCTGTCCTTTACGCCGGCAAGGTATCTGAATTTGGCACAAAGTCCGATCCGTGGATCGGCAAGACCCTCGGCGGCGGCGTCGCCTATGGAGGCGGGTTGGCACTTTACCATGACAAAAGGCTGGTTGGGGGGCTCGGCGTAAGCGGCGATACCTCCTGCGCCGATCACAATGTCGCCTGGCGCATCAGGGAGTCTCTTGGCATGGGCAACGTCCCCGATGGTCCAGGCCCTGCCCACAATGACCAAGCCATCTACGACATCGGGCCGGACGGAAAAAGCGCTTCGGGTTTTGGTCAACCCATATGTCACAGGCAGGGTGCCGAAGTGGCCCAGGCCATCGGTTCGGGCATCAATGTATCGCATCAGTGAATGCGGCCTGAGCGGTCTGTTCGCCGAGGCGCGGTAGCCGCACCTGAGGCCGCGGGTAATCGCCGCATAAGAAATAGCGCTATAGAATTTCGCTGACAGGAAGCGGAAAAGCCGATGGATAATTCCTTAACTCAGACCTTGCCAGCGTTCTCATTCGCTACATTGATTTTGAACGCTGATCCGGTCGTGCAAGGCGTGATGCTGGCTCTTGCGATTGCTTCCGCCATCTGCTGGGCAATAGCTTTCGAGAAAATCATTAGCTTTAGACTCTTCTCTGGCCAGGTTCGTGCGGCCGAGCGGTTTGCCGGCGCCCATAAAGCAACCGTGGCAAACGGCAGTTGGCTGATCGCCCGGCTCACTACACTTGGGCAACAGGAACTCCGCGAGTTTCAGGAAAGCGCCTCCGATGCGCAAGCTTGCGTTGAACGCGCATTGCAGATGGAAATTGCCTCACAAATGCGGCGCCTCCAATCCGGCTTGCCGATCCTGGCGACGGTGGGCTCGACGGCTCCGTTCGTTGGCCTTTTCGGGACGGTCTGGGGCATCATGAACAGCTTCACGGCCATTGCTGCCGCAAAGGATACAAGCCTTGCCGCGGTTGCACCAGGAATCGCGGAAGCGCTGCTTGCGACGGCTGCGGGGCTGGCGGCCGCGATCCCCGCCGTCATCTTCTATAATCTCGCGAACGTCTATCTGAGCGACCGTTCGGAGCGGCTCGCGATCGCCGCAAGCAAAGTCGCCAAATCCTTGGTCTATGGTGGCTTAAACGCGGAAGCGCTGACAGTGCGCCAACCGGCCGACTTGGAAACTGAGATGCTTCTGAATGGCGCGATCGATGCCCGCTAAAATGCTCGCAGGCACTCTCGGCTGGTTACAGCAAAGCTGGCCAATGATCGCCGGCGTCTTACTAGCTCTTGGGCTGCACGGCGCGGCGATCTACGTCCTTCTTCCAAGTGCTAGCAATCGCGCCCTATCAGGTGTTGACGGCGCCGGTCCCTTCGACGTTGCTGCAACCATCACCTTGGAAAGTGGCGATCTCTTTACCCAGTCCGCACAGGCGGCTTCGCCCAGTGCAAGGGCGGAGCAGCAAACGGCTCCAAAGCCTGAGCGGCAGGAACCTGCCGAGACGCAAACCAAGACCGAGGCTTTGAAGGAGAGCGAGACGGAATCAGTTGAACCTCAAAAGACCGAAGCCCCGCAAGAGAATCAGGAGACCCGCCCGAAAGAGGCCACACAGGAAAGACCTTTAACCCAGGTAGCAACCGCGTCTGCAGAAGCCCAAGACGAGCAGCAAGCTGCCGCAGTGGCGGCAAGGCGCAGCAAAGCCTGGTCCCGATACGAAACCGAACTCTACACCACGCTCGAACGTCACAAGGTGAAGCCGCGCGTGAGGAAAAATGCCGACGTTTTCCTTCAGATCACCATTGCCAGTTCCGGTGAGCTCGTCTCGCGCTCCGTCCTTAAGAGTTCAGGCGTTCCGGAATTGGATGGCGCTGCTCTTGCATCGTTGGAACGTGCCCGCCCATTTCCGCCAGTACCGCCGGAAATAGGTACCGGTGCGCTCACGCTGACGGTGCCGTTTCAATATCGCACTCGTTAGACCGCAACCGCTTCCCTCATGCCTGGAGCCACTTTTTCACCAACTGTCTAAGCACGCCGTTTTCCTGCAAACGGGCCTGCGCCGCATCTATCGCCCGCTGCAAAGTTCCGTTCCTCATGCGGACGGCAATGCCGAGCTTTTCATCGGTGATTCCCTCCTGCACCACCTTCAGCGTGGGCCGGTTTCTGGTCAGCCAGCGCATGACCGGAGCAAGCTTCATCACAGCGCCGATCCTACCAACGGCCAGGTCGTCGAGCATCACGCCAATTTCGTGATAGTCATAAACGCGCACCGCAGCGATCCGGCCCTTGGCCTTCAGGCGGTAAGCGACCAGCTCGGACGTATTCCCGCGCTGGACCCCGATGACCATTCCACCCAAATCCTCAATGGAGCGCAAGCGTGGCGTTGCCTCGATATTGCAAACGAGGCTCTGACCAGAGCGGAAGTAGGGCACGCAGAACGCCGCCAACTGCTCGCGCTCCGGCGTGATCGTAGTGCCCGAGGCTATGCAATCGTATGTTCCGGCAGCGAGACCGCCGAAGATGCGGTTGAAGTCGCCGCCGGTGTAGGGAACGAGCTGCCAGCTGAGGCCGAGTTCGGCCGCTATCGCCTGCATCAGTTCGACATCAAAGCCGCGCGGGCCAGCGCCGTCTATGAACTCAAACGGGAGATCCGGCAAGGCGGAGCCGACGCGAAGAAGGCCGGGGACTACTGTTCCAACGTCCATGAAAGTTTCTGCAAAGCGAAGTTCAGTGCATAGGCAGAGAAATAGATATGCAAATGCTACCGGCTACACTAAAGACTGACAAACTCGCGGTAATGAAAGTAGGCTACAAGCGGACATCAACGGCAAGCGAAGCCAGGGCGGCCGTGACTAAATGCGCAAGCCTCCTAAATAGTGCTTGCGATTTCCGCAATGACACTGCGCATCCAGATCAATAAAGGGGCATTCTCGCCCCTGACATGCCAGATCATGTGAGGAGAGACCTCCACCGCGGGAAATGGAGCCGGCAGGATGCAAAGGTTCTCAGGCGACGCGAGGTCTTTGACTGCGCGGTTCGGAAGTGTGGCAATCAAATCAGTTGCGGCCACAACATAGGGGATGCCGGCTGAATTCGGCAAAACCGCCGCGATGTGCCGCCGCAGGCCCGATGCCGCCAGGATCGCATCCACGATGCTGGTTGCCTGGCCATCAGGCGTGATCCGAACGTGACCCGCATCGACAACATGCGCGGCTGCAGCAAACGCCTCGATCGTCAGATTTCTGGCGATGGGATGATCCGCGGAGGCAAGCGTCATAAGGTTGTCCTTCCACAGAGGGGCTGCCCGCAAATCCTCTCGCATCGAGCCCATCGGGCCTATGGCGATGTCGATTTCACCCGATTCGAGGCTTTTATACTGGCAGAAGCGATCGCTGGACTTGAGCTGCAAAAGGATTCCGGGTGCTTTCTGTCTCAGCCTGCTGATAAGAGCCGGCAAAAGGGAGGTTTGATAGAAATCGATTGTCGCGATCGTAACTGTTGCGGAAACGCCGGCAGGATCGAACTCAATTGGCGAGGCAAGCGTGCGCGAGATGTTGGTGAGGGCACCATGAATCGGCCCTGCCAGCTCGATTGCCCGGGGAGTGGGCTCCATGCAGCGGTCGCGGCGGACAAAGAGCGGATCGTCGAAAAGATGCCGGAGCCGGTTGAGCGCCTTGCTCACTGCCGGTTGACTCAAACCATTTCGCACGGCCGCTCTGGTGACGTTGCGCTCCGCCATAAGAGCGTCGAAGACGACGAGCAGATTTAAATCGACCCCCCTTAAATTCCTCTCCGTTATAGTGCGCATATTTTCTTTCCATTTCCCCGAAAAGTGCGCCTTGGCTAAGCTTTGGACGCAAGCTTTGTGCCAGCCAGCTGAGAGGAAAGGCAAAAGCGTTGATTGCCACTGAACTCGATGTGCCGCTCGTTGAGGCACGCGGAATTCGCAAAACTTTTGGTTCGCTCGTCGTAAACGACGTCGAGCGGTTCGAGCTGCGTGGCGGCGAGATTCATGCGCTCTTGGGAGAGAACGGCGCCGGCAAAAGCACGCTCTCAAAAATTCTCTACGGTTATTATCGCGCCGACGCAGGCGACATCATCGTTGAAGGGAAGAAAGTCTCGATCGCGTCTCCGCGCGACGCGCGCGCGCTTGGGATTGGGATGGTGTTTCAAACCTTCACGCTGATCCCTGCTTTCAGCGTGTTCGAAAATGTCATCCTGTTCCTGCAAGGCCTGCCGTTTGTCATCAAGGATGCAGAAATCAGGCAGCGCATAGAAGACTTCGAGGCTCGTTTTGGCTTCAGCGTCAATCTTGACGCGATCGCGGGACGGCTCTCAGCAGGCGAGCAGCAACAGGTCGAAATACTAAAACAGCTCCTTGCTGGCGCCCGAATTCTTATCCTCGATGAGCCGACAAAAGTACTTACTCCTCAGGAGAGCCAAGGACTTTTCAAGAGCATGCAGGCGCTGAGGACGGCCGGTTATTCGATCGTCTTTATTAGTCACAAGCTTTCCGAAGTTCTTTCCTGCTCAAATCGCATCACCGTCATGCGCCATGGCCGGATAGCGGGGCAACTCAAGGCCGATAAGGCGACCGAGGCGGGACTCCTGTCATTGATGTTCGGAACGATCGCCAATCCAGAAAAGCCACGCGGCCGCCATCATCGGGAAGGATTTTCGCGGTCTCCGGTTCTTGAGCTCAGATCCGTGACAAGTGTCGCAGGTACAGGCGGCGTCACCCTCTGGGATGTATCCCTGAATGTGAACGAAGGGGAAATCGTTTGCATCGCCGGCATCTCAGGCAACGGTCAACGCGAACTGTCGGATCTCATACTGGGTTTAAACAGGCCCGTCCGTGGCCAGAAGTTTTTGTGGGGCGAAGATGCAAGCCTATGGGGGGGGGCGAAGACACGCGAGCGCGGGGCTGCCTTCATTGCAGACGATCCGGTCGCCTTCTCCTCCATCGCCTCTTTGACCGTGCGCGAGAACCTGGCCCTGGGGACAGGCAGAAAATACTACAGCCGGGTTGGCTTGCAGTGGGCCAAGCTCGATAAAGAGATGAAATCGGCCTTCGCCCGTTTTGGTTTTCCGCGTCCGCCTTTCGAAGCGGTTGCGGGTGCATTGTCGGGTGGAAACTTGCAGCGCATGGTTCTGACGAGAGAAATCTCGCGCGATCCTGGGCTCATCGTCGCTCTTTATCCCACGCGCGGCCTCGACGTTCAAAGTGCAAACGCGGTCCGCGATGCGCTCATCGAGATGCGGAATAAGGGTG
>JBAUNL010000075.1:0-9577 GCA_049579205.1 Rhodomicrobium sp.
GCAGAATGTGATCGACAAGAATGCCATGCTTGCAAGCGGGCCGGGTATGCCCATGCTGGCTCAGCAGCTTGTATGGCCCGCGCTCCTGCGCAAGCTCGATCGCGTCGGTCCGAGCTTCCGGGACTGACCGCGCCGCAAACCAGTGCCGCAATAAACCTTTGGGTTCGGCTGCGGCGATTATGCCATCACTAGTGACCCCAAAGTTTGTGGCATCAGTTTTGATTGCTGGAGGGATCAGTATGCGGACGAATAACCTAATTGACCCAATCAGTTCCGCCGAGTTCGAGACGCGCAGACAATCGCTGGCGCAGCGGCTCAAGGGCACCGGGTTTGCGGGCGCCGTCGCATTCGCACGGCAAGGCACTGCATCGACCCGCGCCGGCTACGCCATATATCTGAGCAACTACTACACCCCTTTCTTCGATGGTCTTGAGGATTGCGCTCCGCATTGGGCGGGGCTCGGGCATGCTGCGGTTGTCGTAACGGCTTCCGGCGACGCTTTGCTCGTCACGGACATGGACCATTATTACTTTCCTGCAGAGGGTCCAGCGCACGCGCGCATCGGCGTTGTGCACGATACGAATGTCATGCGAGGGGTTTCCAAGGCTTTTCAGACGCTGGAGATAACGAAGGGCAAGGTCGCCCTGATAGGAGAGGAGATTCTTTCGGTCAAAAGATTCGAGCTGCTTAAATCCCTAAATCCGGCACTGGCCCTGACATGGAACGACACGCTTCTCGACGACGCTATGATGATTAAGAGCGAATCCGAGTTGCGTATTTTGAGACATGCTAACAGGATTGTAGAGGAGATCGCCGAAGAGGCGTTGACCAGGGCGAAGCCAGGAGCCACGGAGCACGATCTGGCAAGCTTCGTGCGCCGTTCTATAGCCGAAGCCGGCGGGGAACTTTTTTGGATGCGCCCGTGCGGACTAAATTCGCTCGCACACGGCGACATCTACTACATGTCAATCGTGGCCTGGTTTCACGGCTATTTTGTCGATGTGGCCAGGAATTGTGTTGTTGGTTCCGCGAGCGCGGAGAAGAGAAGCCTGGTCAATTACCTCAACGAATATATTCTTGGCCAAGCCGAACACCTCAGGCCGGGGATTACCGCCGAGCAGGCAGCCGAGTATGGGTATCGCTACTTCCTAAACCCGAAGTCGAAATTGACGCGCGAAGAGATCGAGGAAGGTGCCTTGTGTCCCTTCCCGGCCTTCGGCCACGGCATCGGCCTGAGCTTCGGCAAGCCTTACATCAGGGAGGGTGACAAGGCCGTGCTACAGCCCCGAATGGTTATCGCCATCGAGGCCAATTACGAAATTCCAGGTGTGGGCGTTGCCGAAGCGGAAGTGACGGTAGAGATCGGGGAAGATGGACCGAAGCTGCTGTCGGGCCTTGGCGCCAGGACTACATAACGCACAGGTGGAAGAGAAGAAAACGCCCTATCGGAAAGGCCTATGCCACGATAAAGCACTAAGCGTGCAATCGCCCATGCCTCACGCGAGGCGGCGGTTAACGGACCCAAGATCTATTGTGCAGCCTCGCTCATTTATGCACGATGCAGCCCCTCCTCGTCATTCACCCCTGCACGAGGCCACTTCCCGTAGATGGACCCTTCCGGACATCTGCTCTTTCATGGTGACGGGCTGGCGAAAAGGCTGTTCGCCTGCGCTGAAATGGCCTATTCCTGCAGCAGTATTCTTCCATCTCAGGTAGCAGGTGGCTGCTGTTCGCCTCATCGAGAAGTTCAACCGGGTATTTCGCTTTATCAGCTCACTGAATCCTATTTTTCGCATGAGCACGTTTTCCGTGGGGCAGTCTGAAACATGCTACCGAATTTTCTTGGAAAGCTTCAGCGCTTCCTCTGGCGCTCGTCGAGAAACCTGCTGTGTGTCGCACCTATCACCCGCAACATGCTGTTCCCCCAGGAACGCCTTGCTGCATGTTTTGGCGCGAACGATGCGGAATACGCATGGAGCGTCTTCCGGCGTCATTTTGAGAGACTGAGAGAGGCCGGGTTCTTCTCAGCAGAACATGTGCTTGAGGTGGGGCCTGGGCGCAATTTGGGCACGTCATTATTATGGTGGACCTATTGCAGTTCCCGCGGAGACGCTCGGGCAGTCCACGTCGAATGCTGGGATGTATTCAAGAACGCAGCCCCTGACCGTCCCCGTTACTGGAGCGATTTAGCACGCGAACTCATCGAAAGTTATCCCGCCACCTTTGAGGCTTTGTCTGCCCATGAGGCTGATTCCATGCTGGCGATGCTGCGTGACGTAGCCGAGGACAGGCGTAATCCCGCGATCGCCTACCAGGTTGCCCCCCTCGCAGAATTTGAAGCGAGTGTGGCAGCAAGGAACACAGGGTTCGATCTTGTATACAGTCAGGCCGCTGTCGAGCACATTTGGAGAATCGAAGAATTCTGGGAAACCACAGCGCACTTAACGCAGCCAGGCGGCTGGCACAGCCACCGCATCGATCTTTCGGACCACGGCCGGCGGGATACTAATTATATTGAGATGTTGGAGTGGTCCGGACTAAGCTATTGGCTGACTATGCGGTTCGTGCCTGGGGCGATAAACCGTTGGCGGGCTGGACAGCATCAGCGCAAGCTTGAGAGCTTGCGCATGCAAACGATCTATGCGCAACGCGAATTGCGAGATCGCTTGCCGGTCGCGTTGAATTCAATTTCTGCGGAGTTCAGGAACATGGGAGAGGCCGAGTTGAAAAGCACGGCTTTGGACATTGTTTCAAGGAAAGCGGCTCCGCCAGGCTGAAAAAGCTCGCATCTCAACTCCCTCCCCATGGGCTACTCTGGAAACTCCTACCTCTGCTTTTTTGTGCGAGACAAGAGAAAACTGTGTCGACTCGCAAGGAGGCGGGATCGGGCTGCAGGAGAGGGGGCTGGCAGGCTTTGCCGGAGCCCCTCAAAATAAGGCGAAGAACAGGCGCTAACGCGTCGAAGATCCTCACGGACCCACCGCATCCAGCCCCGTTCAGCGCTCGCTAACGTTCCGAAGCAAAGTGGAATGGGTCAATCTCGGAGGCCGGCGCAACCGCCATCATCCTCCCGCCCATCCTCATAAGCTGGAAGGTGACGGTCCTCCCATTCGCGAGCTTTAAGGTCATCGCGTGCCGAGGGTTGTGACGCGGCCGGGCCGCATCTGCCTGAGAGGCAAGCGAGAGGGAGCCAATTACCAAAGCCGATGCCAGGACAAGAGCACGCAATGCAGCCTCCTTATTCTTCATCTTGAGTCTTCTGCTCGTGAAGACGTCAAGAATCGAGCGGAGAAACTGGTTCCATTGCTATTTGTGCTTTTCTGGGCTCGGCGAATCCCACGCTATACTTTGAGGCCGCAGTTTCGCGCGCACCGTTAGTTCTCCGCAATTCCCGCGCCGGCGAACCGGACACATTGGTGTCCGGGGATTTATTTGACCGCCTAGGTCTCTTGGTGACAACGGCGAGTACGCCTGTAGAGCGGTGGACTAGAACCCCTGACGGCTCAGATAGCGCCGGTGCCCATTGTTTTCCGAACCCCAACGTTCGTGGCTCATCGAACGGTCGTGCCTTTCTTCGCCTGTCCTCTCACGGCGTTCGCTCCAATAACGGCTATGGGTATCGCCGCGATTGTTCCAGAAACCGCTGGGGCGGTCGCTGTCCGGAGCTCTGCGACGCTCGCTCCAATAGCGGCTGTGAACACCTGAGCCTACCGAGGAGCCGCGGCGCTGGTGGCTCCAATAACGGCTGTGGTCGGCCTTGTCCACCGTATCTGTACCTGTGTAGTCGTCGCAAATACCGCTCAAGTTGCGGCAATGCATAACCCTGACAATACCTCGAGCCAGATGGCTTTTAAGAGTACCGCCATCCACGGACACGGGCTCAGCCATTAGGGAAGGGCTGAAAGTCGCACCAACGCAAATCAGAAGCATGGGCAAATATTTTTTCATGAGCAAATTCCTCTGATCTTGCACAAACCCAGCATTAGGTTTGCGCAGCTTAAGCTGCCGCATTGACCAAGCCAAATTAGACTTTCTAATGAGTTTAGGTGCCGCCGGCTCCGGCCGCATTTGATACCGGTTCAAGGGCGGTGATCATGATACCCATTCTACTTCTCGTTGCCTCGAGCGCCGGGCAGGAACTGCTTTACATTTCTGATTCGCGATGCCACCTTATAAACAACAGCAACAACGGGAAGGAGGTGATCTGATGTCGAGTGGGATTACTGCGCTTGAGCAACAGCTTATGCGTGCCATTGGAACGTCGGAGCAGCCTCTGGCTTCTGCCTGACACGCAGGATTGAGCCTGCGTAAGCAGGACGAATCGGCTGTGGCGAAACAGCCAGTCTCACGGGCCGCGGCAATGCCGCGGCCTTTTTCATTGCCGAGCCTTCAATGCTGAGCACCGGCACTTTCGTACCGGGATGATGGTCGCCAAAATTGATGACGCCTTTGCGGCGCCATTTGCGTTGCGTCGGCGATCATTCGTGCCGGGTGTCCGAGCAGGCCTGACGATGCCGCGGTAACGGGTGTAAGTGCTTAGTGATGCAGCACAAGCGAGGCCGACCCGCTCGCGCTTCTAAGCTGCACACTCTGCGTATTGCCGTGAACCGACACGTGAATGCTGCCGGAGACATTGAACTGCGGATTGAAGAACGAGCCAGAATAGCTGTTCGGGCCGGTTCTTCGCAGGCTCGCCGACTGCTCAACGCTGCCCGATGGCGTTGCGCACATCGCCTGGACTGACACATGCGCACCTGCGGGCGAAAAACTTGCTCTGCATCTCGCACGTTCCCGGTGGCCGTCGGAGTAAACTACGGTGCCCCCGCCGCTCCATGAGCCGGACAAGGAAATACCCTCGCTTCGTGCCTCTGCGGATGTTATCGCATTCGCAAATAACATGGCGAAGGCTGCTGCGGATATCGTAACGCTTGAAAGCGGCTTTCTTGACGCGATCACCTGAATCTCTCCTTTTGGCTCAAAACAAAAGCTGCCGAACCGGAACTAATTCAATTCACATGTCAGATCGCTTGTTCCAACTCCGGCTTCTCAGTGTTCTTCTGCCGCCGGCGCGTGAGGCGCAGCAGGAACATAATCGTTGGCCTCAAAATTAGAAGATCAGCGAAAAGCGCCGCTACCATCGCAAAGGCCGACAGCCAGCCAAACAGGCGAAGCGACGGCAGATTGGAGAAGACGGTTACGGCGAGGCCGCAGGCGAGGACCACAGTTGTCAAAATTAGCGCGGGTCCGACGAGCACGGTCGCACGGGCCACGCCTATGCCTGGATCTTGGTCCGGCTTGTCCTCAAGCCGGAGCCTGTTCAGGAAATGAATTGTCGCGCTCAGGCCGAGTCCGAACGATACCGTCAGCGCGACAATGCTCGCAAATTGCAGGCCCAGGCCAAGAATCCAAAGCAGAACTCCCGAGGCGAGAATGGGAAAAATTGCGGGCATGATTGCAGCAAGCATCACGATGAATGAGCGGAAAGCTAACCCGATGAAGGCGGCGACGAAAATTACTTCAATCGTTAAGGCACGGTTGAGCCGCTCAATCATTTGACCGCTATTCAACGCTGCAATAACGGAAAGCCCCGTCACCGAAATTTTATAGGAAGGATGCGCCGCCCGCACTGCATCCAACGATGTCTCCAAATGACGGACAAATTCTCGAAGCTGGCTCGCATCAACATCGGGAACATAGCCCGTAACCACGGTCGCGTTCTGTTGCTTATCGATGAAGCGGCTCACCAGGCTTTCGGGCAGATAGCCGACATACTGCTTCAGGGTCGCAACGTCGGTCTTTCCAAGTTTCTCTGCCAGCCAGCGGCGCAACGTGTATAGCGACCAGACATTACCCACGTTCGGCTGCTGCTCCATAATCGTATGGACCCGCGCTAGCACCTCCAGGGACTCAGGAGCGTAGATCGAGAGGCCGGGAGGCATGTCGATCAGGACGTCGATCGGGTTGGAGCCGGTCAGCTTCGCGTCTAGTTCCCGGCTGGCGGAAACGGCCTGCTCATTGTGAGGGATTTGATCGGCAAGCCTATAACGCGCATTCAAATTCGAATAAGCGAAGCCAAGGCCGCCAATGATTGCGAGACTAATCAGGGTGTAAATTCCGGGACGGGCAACGACACGCAGCGCAATCCAGTTGCAAAACGCGCGCAAGCTATCAACTGCCACATCGGCGCCCCGAATACGTGAGGCAAAGAGGTTTTCGCGCCTGACAAGAAGAACGCCAAGCAGCGGCAAAAGCGTAATGACCGTGAAGAGCGCGATGACCGTCGAAATTATCCCTGCTTCGGCAAAAGTTTGAATCATCTCCGATCCGGAGAAGAGCAAAGCTACAAACGAAAACGCGGCCGTGGCGTGCGTCAGGACGCAAGCGGGACCGACAACATAGATCGCGTTGCGGAATGCATCGCGCTTGTTTTCGCCCCAAATCAGCCGGTCCCTGGCGGCGAAGGTGAGCTGCATGCTATCCGAGAAGCTGATGACCATGATGAGCGGGGTCATCACGTTCAGGAATGTATTCAGGCGGTAATCGAGCCAACCCAAGGTGCCGAGCCCAAGCAGAATCGCAACAAGCGGTGGCCCCGCTGCAATGATCATGAAAGAGAACCGCCGGAAAAAAAGTATGGCGATCAGGCAGCCCGCAACGAAGCCGATGGTATTGTAAAGAAGTTCGTCGCGCTCAACCGCATTCTTGATTTCGAGACGCATCACTGGCACGCCCGAAAGCTCGACTTTGAGCCCGCTGCCCTCCATGTCCTCCGCGGCCGTGTGCCGGATCTCGGAAATTACCTTGCTGACGTCGTCGCCATTGGCAACGGCGGGGTCAAGCGCGATCACAATGAGCGCCAGCTTTCCATCTTCGGACAGAAGTTTGCCGCGGATGATCTCGTTCGAGCGCACCTTCTGAATCAAAGCATCGTAGGCGGCACCCTCCGGAAGCTCGGCCGGAAAAAGCGGGCCTGGCAAGTGCCCGTCCTCTGGCGGCTGCCGGGCCGAGAACAGCGATAGCACCCCGCGAGTACCTTGAATGAGCTGCAGATCGGTGACGAGATTGCGGAGTTTATCGATGGACTCGCGTTCGAGAAGGCTATCGCCCTGAACAACCATTAACACGTCATATTCGGCGGAGGGGAAGCGCTTCGTGAACTCTTCGAAATGCCTGAAGTCTGCACTGTTTGACCGGAACAATGAGCTCAGGGAGTCGTCAACCTTCAGCTTCTGGACGCCGAAGGCCGCAACAATGCAAAGCGCGACCGCGATAATCGCGGACAGAATGGGAGCCCGCAGTGCAATCAGGCCTACTCGCTCAAACCCCAGCACAAGCCCATGCCGTGCAGAGGGGATGGCAGAGCCTTGAACATTACCGGCTTTTTCCTCGGATCGTTCCATGCCGCTTATTGCCCCGCCACGCCCTCTACTGCTGCCTGCGCAAGCGCAGAGCTAGCGCAAATGGTGAACAGGATAAAGGCGCATAATGGGCCGTCCGGTCTTCAATGACGGAAATTTGCGCTTATCCTTACCTTTGGGCAATGCCCCGATGCAGAGTTTGCTCCCCGCACCTTAGTTAGTTCGTCCTATGAGAAAGTTGTTTTTAATGCGCCTTCTGCCTCTCCGGCGGCGGTCACGGCCAAAGGCACGCTACGGCGTCGATTCGATTACAACTATCCGCAAGCTCGCGGTGACGGGGGCTGCGGCATTGGCTATAGGTGCCTTCGTGCCTCCGTTTCACGCAGGCGCTTACAGGATCTCCCTTATCGGCCCTACACTTCTTGCGATCGGGTCTCTCAGCTTGCTGTTCAGCCTGTCGCTTCTCGCCTTCGCACTACGCGGCAAGTTCAATATCCGGGACAGGATGATAGGCATGATCAAATGGCGAGGGGATGAGGCTGTCCTCGACATCCGGACTGGGCGCGGCCTGGTGGCCATCGCAGCGGCGAAGCGCTTGCGCACCGGGACCGTAACCGCAATCGACAATTGGCCTTCAGGCAGCGAGTCAGTCAATACGCTGGAGACAGTGCAAAGAAACATCGACATCGAGGGCGTTCACGAGAGGGTAGAGCTGAGAAGCGGCGACGCCTCAGATATTGCGTTCGTCGATAACTCCTTTGACGCCGTATTCTGCCTTGGCGGCCTGGACAGTTTGGAAAATTCCCAGGCGCGCGAGCTGGCCTGCGGAGAGATCGCCCGTGTCTTAAAGCCTCGGGGTACAGCCATTATAGCCGGCTTCTCGACGGCGGAAAGCTGCGCCAAGGCTCTGCAGGCTGCCGGCCTCAAGGTCGATGGACCGAGGTCTTACGCCAACGCAGCCTATACTGCCCTCTCGATCGTCAAAGCATGGAAGCGCTGATTGGGTTGCTGGTCTGGGAACTGGGCGGGGACAAGCTTTATTTCCGCTTCTCGTTCTTCGCGGACCGGAAGCCGGCCGAGGCAGCTACCTTCTCGCACATATAGGCGCCGCGTTTTGTCGTCCCGTAAGTGGAAGCCCCCGCGTGGTGGTAGACTTTGGTGCCTATGTTGACCCAGACAACCGCATCTCCTGAACAGCTTGATTTCGCTTCACCTTCGTTGGCAAATTGGCCCGCTTTCAACGCCGGCGTGCCGCGTGCCTTTTTGGGTGCAGGTGCGGGTGCTGCGGGCGGTTGGCTTCCTCCAAACGGATTCTGAGTTGTGGTGGTTTGGGAGGTCTGAGCCACGACGCCGGCGGCAGAAAATGCAAGTAGCGCTAGGCCGAAAAGAAGGGAGCTGAGCGGAAATACGATTCTCATGAACAAGTCCTTCTAAGTTCTAGCTAAAATGTATCGGCTCGTAAGGCCCCTGACAAGCACGCTAAAGTTGAAGGAAGGCTGAAACGAAGGGAATCTGCCTCAACTTCAGCAAATCTTCCTCTGACGGCAGTTGCGGCCTGTCGCGCTCCGCATTCACCATGCAGAGAAAGCCGAATGGCTCGCCTTTCGTGGCGCTGACCTGATGCCAGGCTCTTTGCTGCTGCGTGGGGAAACTCTTTTACAAAAAAGGAGAGAAGCTTTAGCTCGCGGCGTGCTAGCGACGTTCATCGGTCCTAGAGGTCTCTGATGCAAATACCCATTTTGGTAATTAACCTTGATCGCTCCACCGACAGGCTTAGAGATATCACGCAAAAGCTAAACGGGATGAACCTCGCATTCGAGCGCATAGCGGCGGTGGATGGGAAAGACCTCACCGAGCAGCAAAAACGCGCAGTGTATCGCAAAAGGCTTTGGCGCCGCGAACTCACCAGTGGGGAAATCGGATGCTATCTGAGTCACTTGAAAGCGATACGGTATATGCTTGCGAAGCAAATGGATCGCGCCATCATTCTAGAGCGGTTCCCGTTTTAGTTTACGCATATCCGGCGTGACGAAAGAAGTTTAAGCACTCCACGGGCGCGAAGCCATCCAAGAGTTTGCCGATCCGGTCCCAACGGCTTTCGACCGAACGCTCTTTGTATTTTCGCAAGTGAGCCTTGAGTTTGGAGAAGGCCTGTTCGATCGGGTTCAAGTCAGGGGAGTAGGGCGGCAGATAGCGCAGTTCGGCGCCAGCGGCCTCGA
>JBAUNL010000076.1:0-2845 GCA_049579205.1 Rhodomicrobium sp.
TCGCGAGGCTCCAACCTAACCAGTTACCCGGCCAAGCTGCTCGCCAGCTTCTAGACCTATCGACAATTATCTAGGTGAGACCCTCCCTCACTGATGGTTCGCGCCCTCGGGGCGCACGGCCACTTCCGGACGACAGCTGGGTAGGCAAGCTATTTAACTAGAATCGGCACTCGTATACAGAAGCGGACATCCCTAACGCAGGGGTGAACGACTCAAGGCTTACCTTTTTCAAGTCCGCATTTGAGGGTACTGCAGTCATCGCGAATCCGCGCGCTGCGCCGCTTGCGCTTAACGTCGTCGGCGTGCTTGAGCATGCGCCAAAAGAGGGCGAGCTCGCCTGGCATACGCTCTGGACTTGCAATCAAATTGGCGATCTTCATGTCGAGCGGGGGTATCTCGCCAGGGCTTTGGGCGTTTATCAGGAAGGTCTCGCCATAGCAGAACGGCTGGCCAAGGCGGACCCAGGCAACGCCGGATGGCAGCGCGACCTGTCCGTCTCCCAGGAAAAGATCGGCGACGTGCTTCGTGCTCAGGGCAATTTGCCTGCCACCCTTGAGGCCTACAACGCCTCCCTCGTCATAGCAGAACGGCTGGCCAAGATAGGCTGCCAAGCGCGGCAGCACGGCCGGCGGCCTCAGCGCCAGTCACACCGAGCACGGTCTTCAGCGTATAAAGCGGGCTTGTGCCGATATCGCCGAACACCACCCCCGGGCTGATAAGGCCATCGCTCTTGTGCCGCCCGCGGGCAGCACCGCGACACCTTGGGGAAGGGAAATGGAGGGGCTCGTGGTGCTCATGATCGATCCGGTTTGACGGGCAACGCTCGTGACAAAGACCCGCGGCGATGGCCCGTGCACCGTTGGTGGCCGTGGGCGGCATATGCTGCGGGGGAGCTGAAGCCGGCGGTATCGGCCATGCGGTGAGAGACAGGGTTGCGGGTGAAACGATCCGCCTTAATGTTCGCATTCTCGCACGGCTCTCCACCGCGCAAGCCGTTAGCGATTCCGCCACGCCCAAAGGGTGACCAACGCTCCCACGATTGCGACGAGATAGTCCGCGAACGGCACGGGAGTGAGGCCCGCCACAACGCCAACATGAAAGCCAAGAAAGGCCCCCGCGATGCCGACGAGGGCCGCGGTGAGGTCGCTGGCGCGTGTCCCAAACCAGCCACGCCCATAGCGAGTAACAACCAACCCGGCAATAATGCCGATAACTGTCACAACGACGAGGATTTGCAAGGTAGTGGTCATTTTGGGCTCTCCGTTACGGTGATATTGGCGTCAGGTTCAGGCGCATCTTGCAAAGCTTGCACAGATTCCCGGAGATACGAAAAGCCAAGGCCAGTTGGTCGATGGAACACGCTCACGTTGTGTCGCTGGTTGGGCATAGGCGCAGATGTTGGCAGGCGACACTTCGTCCGTTCGCCTGCCCCTTAAGGCAATCATGCAGACACGTTAGCGGTAGCCCAGCCCTTGCCGCGTGAGAACAGGCGAATGGCTAATTGAATTCGATCCAGCTGCCTTGGTGCCAATAGCCGCGCCCTTCGTGCTCCCGCCAGCGGTATTTGTCACGCTCGTTATCACCCCATTTCCAATTGTCGGGATAGACTGTAACCCCGAACTCAGGGCGATAATTATGCCGCTCTTTCGCGTGCCAGCAATCACCTTCGCGATTGCAAACAATGGCGGCCGATGCGGCAGTTGCAGTCAACGCCAAGGCGCATGTGGCGCCAACGGCGGCGGCGATAAAACCCTTCATAAGTACACTCCATTGCAGATTATTGTGGCTATGTGCATCTTGGAAAGCGCTTTTGCTCACAGGCCATGCACTAACATGGATAGATCGAGCAAGCTCATTTGCTCGACGTAAACGCATGGCAGATTGGCTGCTTATAAGTGCACCCGTCGGCGATGTTATGTGCCACGAGAGTATTGTGCCTTACCAATCCTTGACAAACCTTCGAGGATTGGAAGCTTAAGGTCGAGACTCGGAATCTACTTACGAGCTGCGGTGCGCGCCTTAACAGGCCAGCGCTATAATCGACGGAACACAATGCGTTTGCATCAGATATTTCATTTCAGGGGGCAGCCCCGGGAGAAACATCGCGTCGATCTTGAAGCTCTCGTCTGAACCGCGTCATGGAGCGCGAAGGCCTCGACATACGCCGCGAGGACCTATAAGGACCGCGGCATCGACAAGAAATCCGGCATCGATATCGGCCCGAAAGCCCAGGCCCATGCCGAGAAGGGCTATAACTTCAAGAGGCACGACAAGGAGCGCGGCGAGCAATGCGTGCTCACCCGTGCTTCGGGCGGGCGAGAACGTGCGACATGCCAACTTCCACCGCGATCCGTCTAAGCGCAGATGTTGCATGATTAGCCTGCGGCATGCTGCCAGTTCGAGAAATCGGGGACGATATCAGGGACGGGCAATGACGGCGGCCGTCACCATCGTTAGGGGACTTGAAGCGTACATCGATGACATAGGGGCACCTCCATGCCACGTGGCAATCCCATCAACGATTTCCGAGATTTCGGCGATTGTCGCTCCGTGCCGGACGCGAAACGATACGGGGCCATCTTGGAACTCTATCAGAACATTGGCCGCGCTAAAACGCTCCTTCGAGATAGTACGCATAGGAACCTCGCACAAGGATCAGAGCTTTATCGCGCTGCAGGCCACTATACCGCATCTTACCCGTTCGTCTCTGCACCGCTGCTACCAGCGCCATGGGATCAGCCGGCTGCCCGAGGTAGAAGGCGGTAAACCTGTCAAGAAAGCCTTCAAGAAGTACCCCATCGGCTATTTTCACATCGATATCGCCGAGGTGAGGACCGAAGAGGGC